>JBFXDW010000088.1:0-7099 GCA_050180745.1 Bdellovibrionales bacterium
AGTTTCCCTTTTGAATGACACGAATGTTTGGTACGCCGTTGCGGTTGTCTTGTGCGTCTTTATACTCGTTAAGTTTGCGCGAAAAGGTATTCTTGCGGCGATTGATGGGCAGATTGCTTCGATTAAGCATGAACTTGATGAAGCTCAACGGTTGCGGGCTGAGGCTGAGACTGCTTTGCTGGATTATCAGGCGCGTCAAAGTGAGGCTATGAAAGAAGCTGAGACGATCGTGGCAGATGCCAAGGCATTGGCGGCGAAGTTGCGGCGTGAGTCGGAGTTGGAGCTTGAAGAGACGTTGCGTCGTCATGAGCACATGGCCGAAGAGCGTATCAAGAACGCGCAAGCAGAAGTTGAGGCTGAGATCCGTAATTACATGATGACTGAAGCTATGGCTATGGCGCGGAAAAAGCTGGAAGCGCAAGCAGGTAGTGCTGATGCCGCTAAGCTGGTAGATGCTGTGATTGCAGACCTGCCTAAGATGGCAGGGAGCCGATAGCGGTCTTTTGAATCTTCAGTAAGAGTCTTGTTCTACACTACCCTACATTGTAACAAATTGATAAACTTCGTCATTCCCGCGAAGGCGGGGTTGACCCCTCCCCGAAACATTATATTTCCTTCGGTAATCTAATGTTTCGACCCTCCCGCAAGGGGAGGGTGGTTTAAACATTAGACATCTTGCATAACTGGATCCCAAAAAGAAAAATGGGATGCCAGTCTGCGCTGGCATGACGGAAGTGTGAGCAGATTTGTTTTTTTACTCCAACTGTTACCCCTGCACCTGCTTTCGCGAGCACAGGCTCAGGCTGGGGGCCCATTTTATATTTTTTCAAGAAATTACTGCTGTTTATGCAAGAGGTCTATTTTATTAACCTCGGTTCGGATCTCTACCTGTTTCTGACCCCCGACCCCTTTATTAAGCATCTGTAAGTTATTTATCTCCTAAACATACATGTCTTGTATGTTCTTAGGTGAGGCTTGCTTTATGCCATCTTTTTTGTCCCCTGCTCTTAAGGGAGCGCTGTGCTCTCTGTTGGCTTTTACGATCTGGGCGTGCTCAGATTCTTTGACAAAAATTGCAGGTCTTGCAGGTGTGCCGCCTTATGTCATCATTGCTCTTTCAGGGTGGTCTGCGGCTCTTGTGGTTTTTCTGAAAGTGTTTTGGCAAGGTGAGGTAAATCGTCTTCGTCCCGCTAGTTGGAAGCTCCATATTTTTAGAGGAATCGTTTTGTTTGCTGGTGGGGGCGTGATCAATACGATGGCTTTTACAATGTTGCCTTTGACGACGGTTTATGTGGGGCTGTTTTCGGCGCCGTTGATTTTGTCCGCGATTGGCCGTTTCTTTCTTGGAGAAAAAATAGGAAAACGACGAATTACCGCTATTCTTGTTGGGTTTGTTGGTGTGCTCATTGCCTTGTTGCCCGATATGTTAAATGGGGGGCACTTGGACGTGGAGGCTAGTCCTTTCGTCGCGTATCTTATACTGTTTTTGTTTTTGGGCGTTTTTGTCATGGATATGCTGTTAATGCGTATTATGGGCAAAACGGAAACGGTTGAAAGCTTGGCTTTTGTGCCGTTTGTGGTGCGGGGCTTTGTGTTGTTGCCGTGCTTGTTCTTTGTGCCTCTTTCTGAGATTTCGCTACCCATTTGGGGGGCTGTTTTTGGTATGGGAATTTTGGCGGGGGTAGGCTATCTGTTTGCGGCAATGGCCTATAAATTGGCTCCTGTGTCTATTGTTGCGCCTTTTCACTATACGCAGCTCATCAGCGGAGGCGTGCTGGGCTATTTGCTCTGGGGGCATGTTCCTTCCATTTGGGTCTGGGGTGGGGCGGTTCTGATCGTCTTTTCTAGCGTTTTAACCACGCGGGCGGCTCAAAAATACGAAGAATAGGCCTTTTCTTATTGTTTTAGTTTCTTGACCATAGACAAAACCTTATTTTTCGGCAGAATGAGATTCTGTTTAAAACTAATGCTGAGTTCGCATGAAACGATTAAAGAATAATTTTAAAAAGTACCGTCATTCCGGCCTATCTGAGCGTAGCGAAGGATGAGTGCCGGAATCCCTTTTGGTATGTTCAAGATTTGCAACATTCATTGTCTTTGTAAATTCTGGACATAAACAAATGGGATTCCAGATCTTCACGCCCTTCGGGCGTTTGTCTGGAATGACGGTGATTTTTAGAAGAGGCTTTTTTCTCTTTAATCCTTTCTCTGCTCTAAGCCATAGGGGACCTTTATGAAAACGCTTGCTGATATCCGTTCTACTTTTCTTGATTTCTTTGTCTCGCAAGGTCATACGAGGGTCGATTCTTCGCCGCTGGTGCCTCAGAACGATCCGACCTTGATGTTTGTCAATTCAGGCATGGTCCAGTTCAAGAATTTGTTCACAGGCGCTGAGAAGAGGGACTATACGCGCGCGACAACGGCGCAGAAATCCGTACGCGCAGGTGGCAAGCATAATGATCTTGAGAATGTAGGCTATACGGCGCGGCATCATACATTTTTTGAAATGCTGGGAAATTTTTCATTCGGTGATTATTTCAAAGAAGACGCTATCAATTTTGCTTGGACCCTTGTGACTAAACATTATGGTCTTCCTAAAGATAAGCTCTTGGTTACCGTCTATCATGATGATGAGGAGGCCGCGAATTTATGGAAGAAAATAGCTGGCTTTTCGGATGACAAAATTATCCGGATTCCGACCTCTGATAATTTCTGGCGCATGGGTGATGTAGGACCTTGTGGGCCTTGCTCTGAGATATTTATTGACCAAGGCGAGGAACTTGCCGGAGGGCCTCCAGGATCGCCTAACGAGGATGGTGATCGATTCCTTGAATTCTGGAATCTTGTTTTTATGCAGTTTGAGGAACTGCCTGATGGTTCGCGCATTAACTTGCCTAATCCTTCCATTGATACAGGCATGGGGCTCGAGCGCATAGCGGCGCTGTTGCAAGGTAAAAAGTCGAACTACGATATTGATCTTTTCCAAAACATTATCGGCGCGACGGCAGAGCTGGTGGGCGTTGATCCTGCGGGAGAGCAAAAACCATCTTTCCGTGTGATCGCGGACCATCTGCGGGCTTCGGCTTTTCTGATTGTGGACGGGGTGTTGCCTAGCAATGAAGGCCGTGGCTATGTGCTGCGCCGGATTATGCGGCGGGGCATGCGGCATGCGCATCTCTTAGGGGCAAAAGAGCCCCTGATTTATAAAATTGTACCAGAGCTTATCAAGCAAATGGGAACAGCTTATCCTGAGTTGGTGCGTGGTGAACAACTTATTACAGAAACGTTGAAGCTCGAAGAAACGCGCTTTAAAAAGACCTTAGAGCGCGGGCTTAAGCTTTTGGATGAAGAGTCGGAAAATCTTTCTGCGGAACAAGCTCTTCCCGGTGCCGTGGCGTTTAAGCTTTATGATACTTTCGGGTTCCCGTTGGATTTGACTCAGGACGTTCTGCGAGGTCGTGGCCAAACGGTCGATGTTGATGGCTTTAACGAGTCGATGGAAAAGCAACGTGCGGAGGCTCGCAAAAGCTGGGTCGGTTCGGGCGATGAGGGAACAAGCAAGATTTGGTTTGAGCTTGCCGATAAACTCGGGGGTACGGACTTTTTGGGCTATAGCACTGAAAAAGCGGAAGGTCAGATTCTTGCGCTTGTTTCTAATGGGTCTCTTCAGGATGAAGTTGCGGCTAACACAGAGCTGCAAGTGATCGTTAATCAATCTCCTTTCTATGCCGAGTCCGGTGGTCAGGTTGGTGATGCGGGTATGATCAAGGCGGGTGATGTTGAAATAGAAATCACGGACACACGCAAAGAGGCGGGTAAGCTTTGGGTGCATCATGGTCGCGTTGTTAAAGGGACGGCCAAAAAAGGTGCGGATGTTGTTCTGATCGTTGATGGGGAACGCCGTGCGCGGACGAAGGCTAATCACTCGGCTGCGCATTTGCTTAATGAGGTGCTACGGCAAAAACTGGGTGAGCATGTTGTGCAAAAGGGCTCGTTTGTTTCGCCCGAGCGGTTGCGCTTTGACATCAGCCACCAAACGCAAATCAGCCGTGAGGTCTTGGATGAAGTTGAACGCGAAATTAATGCGATCATCCTGAAAAACGAGGAAGTCAAAACGACTCTGATGACTCCTGAAGAAGCTATCGAGAAAGGTGCGCAAGCGCTCTTTGGAGAAAAATATGGGGATGAGGTGCGCGTTGTATCTATGGGGGGGGCTGACGAAAGCGGCAAGAAGAGCGCTTTTTCTATAGAGCTTTGCGGCGGCACGCATGTTACCCGCGTGGGCGACATTGGGCTTATCAAAATTCTGTCTGACAGTGCGATTGCGGCTGGTGTGCGGCGGATTGAGGCTCTGACGGGCAAGGGGGCATTTGCGTATCTGGCGGCGCAGGATCGGGCTATTGCCGAGATTGCGGATATCCTGAAGATACCAGCAGAAAATGTTCCTGCGCGGACGCTCCAGATGATTGAAGAGCGCAAAAAAATGATGCGCGAATTGACGGAATTGCGCCAGAAAGTGGCCTTAGGTGGTGGCGCGAATGATGACGCTACGCCCAAGCAAATCGCAGGGGTTAATTTTATCAGCCGTGTGATGAAGGATGTTCCGGCCAAAGACCTAAAACCCATGGCTGACGCGTTCCGGAAGAAGATAGGCTCAGGCGTTATAGCGCTGGTGTCTAGTTCAGAAGGCCGCGTTTCGTTGGTGGTCGCTGTAACGGACGATCTGACCAATAAGAGGAGCGCCGTTGATTTGGTGCGGGTTGGCGCAGAAGTTTTGGGCGGTTCTGGCGGCGGTGGGCGTCCTGACATGGCGCAGGCTGGCGGCACGAACGAGGGTGCCATGGATGCGGCTATTGAGGCGATTGAGGCAGCTATAGCGGGATAGTTTATCTTGTTTCGTGGATGGTTTTGGGTAACAGGGGGATGGGCTTATCCCCTGATCTCTTCCCAAGGGAAAAGAGGGCCTGGGTCCTGTTTACGGGTGGGGGCTATGTCACTGTGGCCGAGGATTGCGTTGCTGCCGATGTTATGGCGTGATTTAATCTCTTCTAGCAATGTTTTTAAGGCCTCTATTTGAAGAGGCGGGTAGGGTTCGTTTCCCTTGTTATCAAGCTCTATGCCTATCGAGCATGAATTAATATCCGTTTCGCCCTCCCATTCGCTTTGTCCGGCATGCCATGCGCGCAGGCGCTCATCGACCATTTGCGTGATTTCGCCTTGTTTATCTATTAAATAATGGGCGCTGACTTCTGCGGCGGGGTCGCATAACCGCGCTAGAGCCTCTGGGGCGGACTCCATGGCTGTATAGTGAATGATGACGTATTTTATTTCTTTTCCTTCAGCGCGAGGGCCAAAGTTGGGGGAGGCGGCAAACTTCATTTCATCCCTTTTTCTTTACAGATTTGCGTGTAGGCGTGGTTGATCTTTTGCATTCTTTCCGTAGCAGCTTTGATCGTGGTTTCGCTGGCTCCTTGTGCATGAAGGATGTCGGGATGATGTTTACGGATAAGCGCGTGATAGGTTTTTTTGATGTCTTTTTTACTCGCGTCGGGGGGAAGACCTAACAAGTGATAGGCGCCCCTGTCTTTTGGTTTATTACTTTCGGATTCCGGTGGAGGCTTGCTCGTCATATAAATGCCAACGCGGCTTGCGATACGGCGGAAGTCGGTTTCGCCAAACCCAAAGATGCTAGCAACGCGATGAAGAAAGGAAATCTCGCTGTGGGAGAGGTGGGGACTGTCGGCTATAGCTATGTAGAACAGGCCCGCTAGCACCTCTTCAAGAATATCAGGCATATGGGCAAAGGCTCCAGCTAATCTGGCGGCATAGGGCTCATAATCCTCCGATGAGCGGCGGGCGTGGTCAAATATTTCTCCTACCTGTGCCAGTTGGGTTTGCGGTGTTCTGAAAACGCGACGAAAGGCGAGCACTTCTTCTCGTGAGACATGCCCATCTATTTTAGCCAGCTTGGCGCCGAGGACTATAACGCTTAGTGCAAAGATGGATTTCTGATTTTGGCTCATAGAAAAATCTGGGAAGAAGTCTTCTCTGAGCGTGTGAGATGGGCGCGGCATTTGCTTCCGCAGGTCATGCAGATGGCCGATAATTAGGCCTAGAAAGGCTCCGGCAGGTCCGGCAGCCAGCAGTCCTAGAATAGTGCCTATGATTTTCCCAGCGAATCTTCTCATCTGAGGAATATAGCCTCTCCTCCTTTTTTTGATGAGCAAAAAGATGAGGTTATAGACTGATGTGGGAGTTAAATCCTGTGTAAGAGCCTGTTCAGAATCTTAACTATAAAACCTTCTTTTAGTTTCGTTGTTGCAATGTTATGGGGTTCATGAAATTTATTATTGGATTGGGATTTTATTATGGTTTTAAATTTATTTGGTAAACGCTGCTCTTCGCAGTCTTCATTTGTTGAACAGTTAAAGATACTCTATGCCGAGAATAACTATCAAGGGATTCTAGAGCTTAGTCGAAAGCTCGTGAAAGAAGCGGGCAAGCTTTATCCGGATCATGAGCTGAAGAACAAACATCTTCTGCCTTTGTTGAGCGATATGGCTCGGAAATTGAGTGAGGCATCAGGTCATGTTGATGATGCTGTTACTCTTTCAACGCAGATCATCGGCATTACGTTGCGTGAACCATCAAGATTGGCAGAAGAAGATACCTATCGTCATTACGTTGATTTGCAAAAGGTAAGGGATGAGGAACGGGCGTTTTTGTCTGAAACAGCAAAAAATATGAAGGACCAAGATCAGAAGTGTAGAATATGTTCTTATCTTTCTATGATGACATTAAAGGGTGCCTTTTCTGTCGAGAATAATAGAGCAGAATGGTTTTATTTGCATGGAAACATGACATCTTCATTAAAAGAAGAAGATATTCCGCGAGCTGCTTTTATTCTTACTTCTTCTGAAGCAAAACTTTCACCAAGAATTTTTGAAGCTGATGCTGATGATTTCTTTTTTCAAGAGGTTTTAGATACTGCATTTGACGTTCTTATAAGGCAGGCAAGGGAAAGCAGACAACCTGCGGCAGCGCTTGTAAACCTTGTTGTTGCTGAAGATCGGCCTTACAAGTGGGATAAGGCTGTGCA
>JBFXDW010000089.1:0-7068 GCA_050180745.1 Bdellovibrionales bacterium
TAGCCGGGTTGCCTCAAGCAAGAAAAGATTCTGGCTTACACCCCCACCACCCCAAGATGCGTGCCTTTACAGTGAAAGAAACAGCAAGGCTGGAGGTGTAACCTTCCCTACCCCTGCTTACGGATGAATCCGACGCTGCCAACCTCGTCCAGAATTTTGCGCTCTTCGGCAGCCTCCTTTTGACGCTCTTTCAGAAGGCGCTGCTCTTCGGCAATCTCATAACGCTTTTGCTCCTCAAAAAGCTCGGCCAGCTTATCCCGCGCCATTTCAATGGCTCTTACCATAATGTGCCGCTCTCTAGCATAAGCTGCCCTCTTCTTAAGGTACTGCGCTAAATAAGCTGCGTAAGTCATACCCATACCTGGATTTTCATGAAGCAATGATTCTTGAGCTTGTTTCTCAGCTTCAAGCAAAGCAATTTTAATATCAACAGCTTGCAACTGCTGATCCAACTTCGCCAAATGGGTCCGCTGTTCATCGACCTGCGTTTTCTGAAGCTTTATAAGTGTTTGAAGACCGCTTTTCATATCTTACGTTATCATTTCGGAGGCCACGCCACGCCCAAGATCTGCGCGAGTTTCCCATAGCCACTCTCGATCGTGTCGCTCTCTGTCTTCCCCTGATGGAGAAACTGCTCGATCGGTTCATAGTAATTCATCGCCTCGTCAACTTCAGCGTTCGAACCCTTGCGATACGCACCCAGCCGGATCATCTCAGCCATGTTTTCGTAAGACGCAAGATGCCGCCGCGCCGCGCTGACAATCTCATTCTCAGACGCATTATTACATCCCGGCATCGTCCGCGAGATACTGCGCAAAATATTCACCGCCGGATAGCGCCCCCGTTCGGCAATCGAGCGATCAAGCACAATATGCCCATCCAAAATACCGCGCGCAGCATCAGCGATCGGCTCGTTATGATCATCGCCATCCACCAAAACCGTGAACAATCCCGTGATGCTGCCCTCACCGCCAACCTCGCCTGGCCCTGCCCGCTCTAACAACTTCGGCAGTTCGGCAAATGTCGTTGGCGGATAGCCCTTGGTTGTCGGCGGCTCCCCCGCCGCAAGACCGATCTCGCGCTGTGCCATAGCAAAGCGCGTCACACTATCCATCAAACACAAAACTTTCTTGCCCTGACTGCGAAAGAACTCGGCCACAGCCAAAGTCATATAAGCTGCCTGCCGCCGCATGAGCGGAGCCTCATCAGAAGTCGCGACAACAACCACGCTGCGCGCTAAACCTTCTGGCCCCAAATCATCGTGAATAAATTCCTGAACCTCGCGACCACGTTCACCGATCAATCCGATCACCGACACATCCGCCGAAGTGTAACGCGCGATCATCGACATCAACACCGACTTCCCCACACCAGAGCCAGCAAAAATACCCATCCGCTGGCCACTGCAACAGGTGAGGAAGGTATTCAGCGCCCGCACACCGAGATCAAGCTTACCTCCAACGCGCTGCCGCTTATGGGCCGGAGGCGGCACATTGCGAATCGGCAAAGGCACCTCTCCCACAGGCAAAGGAGCGCCTCCATCAATAGGCTCCCCTAACGCATTAATAACCCGCCCCAGCCACGCCGACGTCGGAGAAATACTCGGCTGCGCCTGCGCCACAACCGCCTTACAGCCCAAACCTACGCCATCAAGGGTGCTATAAGGCAGCAAAAGCGCGCGGTCATTGCGGAAGCCCACAACCTCGCATAAGACTTGCCGCCCGCCCCGCGCATAAACCTCACAGCGCCCTCCAAGAGACAAATGACGCTCAACACCCGCAACTTCGATCAAAAGCCCCTGCACAGAGGCAACACGCCCAAAGACACGCGTAGCAGAAAGAGCTTCGATATCGGCAATAATACGGGCTGACTGATGCGGCATAAGAAACGCTTTCAAGGGCAGGAAAGACTAACCTTTTGTATTGTATAGAAAAAGGATCGAATCAGGAAGGAAATATTTTTTGTTAATTTTTCTGTTAATAATGTTTACTTTTTGCTAAAAGATTAAGAAAGATAGTTAAGGAGGGGAGACTCAGTATGGTTAACACCCTTCCCGACACATCACCATTTCTTTTAGCATGAAGCGAGGATTGAGCCATGCGCGTTTTACTTGTTGAAGATGATACCTCCGTTGCCAAGAGCATTGAGCTTATGCTGCAAGCCGAAGGCTTTATTGTCGATACGACCGATCTGGGCGAAGACGGCCTTGAGATCGGCAAGCTTTATGATTACGACATCATCATCCTCGATTTGATGCTCCCTGACATTGATGGGTATGAAGTTCTGCGTCGCCTGCGGGCCGCACGTGTGGCAACACCTATCCTGATTCTCTCGGGATTGTCAGAGCTTGATAACAAGATTAAAGGCCTTGGGTTCGGTGCCGATGATTATCTCACCAAGCCTTTCGACCGCCGCGAGCTCGTTGCCCGCATCCACGCCATTATCCGCCGCAGCAAAGGCCATTCAGACAGCGTTATTCGCACAGGCAAGCTGACGGTCAATCTGGATGCGCGTACGGTTGAAGTGAACAACGCGCCTCTCCACCTGACAGGCAAAGAATACGGCATTCTCGAGCTATTAAGCCTGCGCAAAGGCACAACACTGACTAAAGAAATGTTCCTCAACCACCTCTATGGAGGCATGGATGAGCCGGAACTTAAAATCATCGACGTGTTTGTCTGTAAATTGCGTAAGAAGCTAGCCCAAGCCGCAGGCGGTGATAATTACATAGAAACCGTCTGGGGCCGCGGCTATGTCCTGCGCGATCCGATTGAGGATAAGGCTAAAGAAAGCGCGTAAGGCTAAGCCTTGACATTGCCTCAGAGATATATGCTCAGAACAAATCAATAAAGAGGGTTAGTTGATGAATAAAACGTCTATCTTGTCGCTTGTGGTTGCAACTATTGCGCTTATAGCCGTTTTTTTACTTCCCTCTTCACCAATCCACACACAAACAAAAACTGAAACAGCTTATGACAGAGTGACAAAAACGAACACTCTACGCTGCGGGTATGCGATTGCAACCCCATGGTTTTACATTGACCCGACCACAGGAGAGAAAAAAGGCTACGCCTATGACGTAACAATGGCTGTAGCCGATAAAATTGGACTCAAGGTTGATTGGACAGAAGAGACAGGATGGGGCGTCGCAGAACAAGGACTCCAAACAGGTCGTTACGATATGGTCTGTGGTTCTGTCTGTGTTGACCCGAACAGAAACCGTGCCGCTATCTATTCAACACCGTTCGAACATGCCCCGATTTTGCCTGTTTCACGAATTGATGACAGGCGTTTTGAAGCAGGCATAGAAACAATCAACGATCCCTCGGTTAGTGTTGGTGTTAAAAACGGACATGTTTTTGAGTATGTCGCAAAGGAAACATTTCCAAACGCAAGGCGCGTTTATGCCAATGACATCTCCGATGATACAGACTTTTTCCTGATGCTAGATTCAAAGAAGATAGACATTGCCTTTACCGGAAAAATTACTGCTGATTTATATGAAAAGGAAAATCCGGGAAAGATGCGTGTTTTACCCTACCCTGTACGTTATTGTGATGGCGCATTTATGATGCCTTTGGGCGAATTCAACTTCAAACAAATGATCGACAACGCTCTTATGGAACTGAACACCTCGGGACAACTAGATCAAATTGCAAAAAAACATATGCCTCTCGATCCCCTTTATATAAAGATGCCCGCGCATCCTTACAGGTAAAACAAACTATGCTGGCCCCGGAATTTGAGACAGTAGCTTAAGTGGAAAAGAGCCCCTAAAAAGAGGCCCGGAAAGGGCTGAAAGGGGAAAGAACATGTCAAGAACAAGAAAGAAGCACAGCGCCGCGTTCAAAGCGAAAGTGGCGCTGGCGGCGCTGCGGGAGGAAGGCACGATCTCGGAGCTTGCGGCGAAGTTTGAGATCCATCCGAACCAGATTTACACATGGAAGAAAGAGCTGACCGAAAAGGCGGCGGGTCTTTTTGACGGGAGCATCCAGTCGGAAGCCGAGCAAATCGCAAAGCTGCACCGGACGATTGGCAAGCTGGTTGCGGAGCGGGATTTTTTAGCGGATGTGCTCGGGAAGTAAACCTGCCTGAGCGGCAAGAAAAGGTTGATCGCGAGCGCAAGGACGTGACCATCGCGCGGCAGTGCGAACTTCTCGCCGTGCCTCGGGCGGCGGTGTATCGAACGCCGTCTGCGCCTCGCGCGCGCGATCTTGAAACAATGCGGCTGATTGATCGGCTGCATCTGGAGCGTCCTTTTTATGGCGCACGAAAACTCGCGTTTGTACTCACGCAAGGCGAGCACAAGATCGGGCGAAAGCGCGTGGGGCGGCTGATGCGCGTCATGGGGATTGAGACTCTTTACCGCAAACCGAACCTGAGCCGCCGACATCCGCAGCACAAGATTTACCCGTATTTGCTTAGGAATTTGGCACTCGAGTGCGTCCATCAGGTGTGGAGTTGCGACATCACCTACATCCCGATGAAGCAGGGATTTTTGTATCTGGTGGCGGTGATCGACTGGCACAGTCGGTTGGTTTTGTCATGGCGCTTGTCGAACACGATGGACAAAAGTTTCTGCGTTGAAGCCGTCAAGGAAGCTTGCGATCAATACGGCGCGCCTGAAATCTTCAACACGGATCAGGGTGTGCAGTTCACCTGCGAGGCGTTCATCGCGCAGCTTGCGGAGCGTGGGATCAAGATCAGCATGGATGGAAAAGGAAGATGCCTCGACAACATTTTCTGCGAGCGTCTGTGGCGCAGTTTGAAGTACGAAGAGGTGTATCTCAAAGCGTACGAAACGCCGAGGGAAGCGCGCAAAGAAATCGGAAAATGGTTCACGTTTTATAACGACGAGCGTCCGCATCAAGCGCTTGAATACAACACGCCTCGCGCATTTTTTGAAGCCGCGCGGCCCTGTGGATATGATGGACAACGCGAAGAGGCGTTGCCCACATCTCCACAGGTTCAACAACCACAACAGAAGAAAAATGAAAAAGAAAAGGAGGATTCATATGAACAAAAAGACCTGATACAATCCGCCATCGCCTCACGCACGCCGCGTGCTGGCGCCGTTAACCAACAGGGCTGCTTTCCACCTTAATTTAAGGGAAAACTGTCGCACAAACAGGGGCCAGGGCACGATGTTACTAACGGTCTACTTGGCGTGTACCATTTTGGTGTCTTAAAAAATAAAAAAGATGGAAGAGTTGTTGGAATCTCGACACTCGAAAGAACAGACACCCCGCACGAAGCAGAACTCTCGTGTTGGAAACAACCCTTATTAAACAGCACCATCTTTCGTAATGCAGTTAAGAGCTTGATGTCGTGGGGCAAGAAAACATGTGGATATGATCATTTTGTTGCCCGTATCACTCAAAAGACAGAAACTCAACGTGGCAATATCGCCGCTGTTTTAGCTGCTCAAAAAGCTGGCTTTCAAATCGAAGATATTCGCCATGCCAATGATCCAAAGGGAAATGGCAAAGAAACGCTGGTGCTAAGAGTAAGAAACTGGGAACCAAAGTAAATATAATCACTTAAATATAAGCGCTCAGGTTATGATCGCTCACCTCGCCGCCGCTGCAGAAGCAGGCGCCGCTGGGGTTGCAGCAGCTTTATCTCCCAACACCATCCCATTTTCAGGACGATTTGCTAGAACATACATTCCACGCTGATTATCAAGCGGTTTGAACTTGTTCGAAATCCCAAGAACCGTTTCAGCACCACCAAGGAAAAGAACCCCATCCGGAGTCAGAACATTACTCATAGCTTCCAGAACGCGCGTTTTTGTAGGTTGATCAAAATAAATCAATACATTCCGACAATAGATAACATCAAACGTTCCAATAGGTCCAAAATCGGTCAAAAGGTTCTTTTCTTTATACTGCACCATCCGGCGAATAGGTTCGTTGACCTGCCACTTGTCAGCACCAATTTGTGAAAAGTACTTCATCAAAAGCGCGATTGGCAATCCACGTTGCACCTCAAACTGAGAATAGATCCCCGCTTTGGCCCGCTCAACCATCTCAGAAGACAAATCCGTCCCCAAAATATCAATCTTCCACCCCATAGTCTTGGCCGCATCTTCGGACAAAAGCATCGCCAGAGAATAAGCCTCTTGCCCGCTCGAGGCGGCCGCTGACCAAATGCGGATTTGCTTTTTTGTCCCCCGTGTTCGAATAAGCTCAGGTAGAATAATTTTACGGAATTGATCAAACGGCTTTTGGTCCCTGAAGAAAAAGGATTCGTTCGTCGTCATAGCCTCGGTAATATCCGAAAGCATCGCCTCGTCCCGCTTAGTCCGCACCGCATGCGCCAACTCTTCAAGAGTCTTCATGTCCCATTTGCGCGCCACAGGCACAAGCCGTGACTCCAACAAATAGGCCTTGTCCTTAGACAACACCAGTCCAGAACGCTGCTTCACCAAAACAGAGAAGAGATCAAAATCTTCCGGGCTCATGCGCTCCTCCCCATAGCCGTACGACGCACATACGCCCCAATCTCTGTAAGAGGCAACACCGCAGAACAAAGGCCCGCCGTAGCGACTGCCCCTGGCATTCCCCAAACGACGCTTGTCTTTTCGTCTTGCGCAACAACAGCACCGCCGCCCTGCACCACAACTTGGCTCCCTCTCATACCATCTTGTCCCATACCTGTAAGTATAACAACCAAAAGTTTACGCCCATAGATAGGAACCAAAGACCGCAACATTGGATCCACAGCCGGACGACAGAAATTTTCTGGAGGATCCTGCACCAAGTGAACCGTAGCTCCCGCCCCCTTAGGCTGAATCAACATGTGATAATCACCCGGCGCAACATAATAATGTCCGGGGATCAACACATCGCCTTCTTTGGCCTCGTGACATTCCACGCCGCATTGACGCGAGATATGATCGGCCAAAATAGCCGTAAATGCCGGAGGCATGTGCTGCGTAATAACGATAGGCTGGTGTAAATCGGCCCCCATATCTTTAATGACACGGAAAAGCGCCTGAGGCCCTCCTGTTGAGCTGCCAATCGCGATAACTTCGGGTCTAAAAATGGTGTCCGTCCGAAGAACAAC
>JBFXDW010000090.1:0-7066 GCA_050180745.1 Bdellovibrionales bacterium
TGGGGGTAAATCTTCTACCTTCGCTCATGGACGATCTCCTTGCTTTTACACAAAGGAATCGTCCACCTAAATCCTTAATTTTTGATTCACGTGACGTGATTTTAGGATGATTTATTCAACAAGGCCGGACTAAGCTATGAATTACTTAGATTTCGTTGATAGGATAACTCAACTCAACAGTGAGGCTGTAAAAATAGATTTGCCGCACACAGAAAAAAAAGCGCCAGAGATTCAACCAAGCAAAAAGAACGTTCTTATCTTTTCTCCTCACCCTGATGATGAATCAATAACGGGGGCGCTAGCCTTACGGCTACGCAAGGAGACACAGCATCAGATTATCAATATCCCTGTTACACTAGGAAGCGATCTGAAGAGAAGAAACGAACGACGCCAAGAACTCGAAGCAGCCTGTGCCGTTCTTGGGTTTTCAATTCATGATCTGCTTGACTCTGGCCTTAATAAAATCAGCCCCGACTCCCAAAACATCAATCCACAAAAATGGAATGATGATGTAGAAATTATTTGTGATGTCATCAAACAGTTTGATCCTGTCGGCATTATTTTTCCGCATGCTGAAGATCTTCATCCTACGCATATAGGAACGAACCGCCTCGTCTTTGATGCTTTGGCTGGAATTGTACAAACAAAGCCTATCATGTTGTTCGAAAGCGAATACTGGCATCCTATGCAAACACCAAACTTACTTCTGGAAAGTTCTAATCAAGACGTAGCCCTCTTGATTGAAGCCATTGCCTGCCATCATGGTGAAGTCAACAGAACCCCCTATCATCTTACACAGCCCTCTTGGATGGCCGAAAACGTAAGACGCGGCTCAGAAATAATGGGAACATTTGGAAGCAACGCAGTAACTTTTCAGTTTGCTACGCTTTACAGAAAAAGCTCGTGGTACAATGGACAATCTCATAAAGCTACAAAGCCCCTCATAGTCGAACAAAACCACGAGGATCTAGCAAAACTATTTGACATGTAGAAAGAGAGCTAGAGCGTGTCGTCAAAATCAAGCAAAGAATGCGGTGACCCCTGTTTGTGAGACAGTTTTTGGATAAATTAAGGTGGAAAGCAGCCCTGTTGGTTATTGGACTGGACACGGGACGATTTGGCCTTAGCCTCCTGCGTGTCTCCCAAAACAGTTGCTCGATTTGAGAAAGGCGAAAAGATTTCTTTGGCACGATTGATAGAAATTCGCAGAAGCCTTGAAAAAGAAGGATGAGCTGCCCCCCAAAAACTAGACCAGTGATATAAGGTCCCTAAACGAGTACGGAAAGGGAACGGAAATGACTGGGATACGGAAGAAACACACGAAAGAAACAAAACTGAAGGTTGTTCTGGCGGCGCTGGCCGGGGACACGCCGATCTCGCAGATCGCGCAGGATCACAGCGTGCATCCGGCGCAGATCAAGGAGTGGAAAAGCCAGGCGTTGGAGGCGATGGGCGAGCGGTTTTGACAGAAGCGCGGGCGCAAGGGGGCGGAGGAAAAGCCGGAAGCCAAGCTGTACGAAGAGATCGGGAGGCTGAAAATGGATCTGGATTTTTTGTCCGGCAAGCTAGGGCGCTAAGCCAGAAAGAGCGCCTCGGCATGGTCGAGAGAAACGATCCGGACACGAGCGTTCGGCGGCAATGCGCGTTGCTGTCGCTGAACCGGTCGAGCGTGTATTACGACCCACGCCCGATGAACGATTTGAACGAGCGTCTGATGCGGCGGCTGGACGAGCTTTACACGGCGCATCCGTTTTTGGGCTATCGCAAGCTGACGAAGCTTTTGCAACGTGAGGGGCATGGCGTGAACCGCAAGCGCGTGCGGCAGCTCATGCGCTTGCTCGGTTTGCAAGCAATCTAAGCGGCACGCACGGCCTTCATGGCCAAACCCCGCCAGCCCTTCGATCCCGTCTTGTTCATACAGCCGATACCATGTCCGAACCGTGTCGTCGTCGATGAACAAAAGCGCGGCGACTTTTTCGCAGCTCATACCTTTATCCAGCAAAACCAGCGCATTTGCCCGCCGCCCGAGCCGATGCTCGACCGAGCCATCACGAGCCAGTTCGATCAAATCCTGCCGACTTTCGGCATCAAGGAATCCCGCGCAAATCATCTTCCCACAAGAATCCTTCTCGGATTCCGCGTCAAGCTCTTTTTCGGGTTCTCTGGGAGTCAGGGTATAGAATATTTTCTCGTAATTAAAATTTGGTTTTTATCATGTCTAGCAAATAAGGGTTACAAATATATTGTCGCTAAAATTTATCTTTGTCGCTCCGACCTTTAACTAGAGACTATATCCCTTTGGGCAATGTTTTCTATAACCGCCCTTTTTATTAATTGCCTCAGCTTCTTCTTTAGTCAAAGGCGAGGGATCGGTGCAGCAATAAATACTTGGAGCGCAAAGCTCTCCGCAATAAATACAATCACCCTCTTGAAGTTCTATAATCTTCTTCTGGTTTGGCATCGTTACCATTTGTGCGTCTTTTTTGCTTGCATTAGGCATGTTCATCTCCTATTTCATGGGTTAAAGGTTGGGCATTCAGAACAATGTATGTACTTGCTACATGAAACTTTTAGGCAAGCACTCTTTTTGCCATTCATAAATAAGGCTATGCGTTCTAAATGGGAAAATCTTGACCCCTTTACAAAGATCCCCGTGTTATCAGGAATTTCTTTTTGTGAAAGAGCATTGACTGCTTCATCCCATTTTTCAACTACCGTCAAATTTTTTGTGTCAAAGTCAGTGATAGTTGCTGCTTCTTTCCAAAATTCTCCTGTTTCTCCTATAGCAATGACATCTCCATTCATGGCTTTTACAGAGTTCAGGATTTCTACATAAGAGTCGAGAAGATGATCTCCCACTTCTCTGATATCACCAAGAACGAAAATTCCATGTTCTCCAGTGTCTTTTATCAGGTTAATTCCATTTAATACTGATGCAACACTGGCGTTATATGAATCATCAATTATTCGCCCATGTTTGAATTTTGATATTTTGAGACGACTTTCTGGGTGAAGATCTTTTAACGTGGCGGTAATCTTTTTTAAATCTAGTCCAGCGGCAATCCCAACAGAGATAGAGGCCAAGCAAGCATAAAGGGTTCCTTGATCGCTTGGAGCAATAAGAGCGTTTACTTTGCCTTTGGGAGTGTCAATTTCAAGCTGCTGTCCTTCTTCCTTAATTTCCTTTTTTAGCAGTTTGATGTTGGCGTCACTATTTGAGCCAAACCAGAGAACATTTTTATTGTTCGATGCAAGTTCCTTTTTGAGTGATAAAAGAAAACTGTCGTCTGCGTTCAAGACTGCGATTCCGTCTGAGGGTAGTCCATCAAATATTTTAGCTTTTTCCTTCAGGATTGTTTCAACTGTGCCAAACCTTCCAACATGCGCCATGCCAATATTTGTGATAACTGCAATATCTGGCAATACTGTTGACACTAACCATTCCATTTCTCCTGGTGTGTTAATTCCAACTTCAATGCAAGCATACTGCGTTTCTTTATCAATTTTTGCCAAAGTTAAAGGAATGCCAAATTCATTGTTATAACTTTTTTGACTGGAAACAGTCTTAGCGATTTTAGAAAACATTTCTCCAATATAATTCTTCGTTGTCGTTTTCCCAACACTCCCCGTTACAGCAATAGTAAGCGGATTGTAATGTTGTCGAATTTTTCGTGCCAACGCATGAAGTGTAAGAAGAGAATTTGAGACATGAAGCAACCTTGGATCTTGTATATCAGAAAAACCCTCTTCAACCACAGCTACAGACGCCCCCTTTGTGAGCGCATCTGAAACGAAAGCATGCCCGTCTAAATTTTTTCCTTTTACAGCAAAAAATATTTGATTTTCTTTAAGCGATCTAGAATCTATGCTTATTCCTTCAAAAGGCCGTTCGAGATTAGATGAAACGCCTTCGGCTTTAGGGTCGTTTTCATCATTATCTAGAAGATATCCTTGAGTAATCATTTCATGTCCTTATTGTATGTTAGCCTCATTCCTAGACTAGGCATCTAATCCTTCTTTTGCAAGCGGATTCTCTATGTTTTTTAACAGGTTAGCCTTGTTTCTTGATAATTAGGTATTTCATATACGCTATATGTATATTTTGGTTTTTTCATATCAGTGACCTCAAATTGTACGTTTCTTTTCCACACTGCGTTTCTTCATCATGTTCAATGCGCACTTCTTCGCGCCAAAGAACATGTTTTGCGTCCTCTAAAAGGTCTTTGATAATCTTGTTTCGATAACCGGACTGCATAAGAAAGTTTCTTTCCTCAACGAGGCGGTGACGGGTTTTTTCGTCTTCTTTGATCTGGGCTTCGCCATCCATGCGCGCTGTTAAAATGACCGTTGGGATTTCGTTTCCACTGCGGTCTTTCGGGTTGCCCAGTCGTGTGTCAAAGGGATCAATCTTTTTCGTCTTTCGCGCAGTGTTCATTGCAGCCCCCGTTTAGCGTTAGAGGCCCATATTGCAAGCAAAACGTTAAATACGGCTCTTGGTGTATTTTTGCGATCTCACAAGGTCACGGCTGGTATAGCCGATCCAATATAAATTGATCATTTATACCGCCGAGATTTTTTGCCATGGCAAGGCAAAGGTCGCAGGTCATATAGACATATTGCCAAGACCTTTAACGATGCCACGGCGAAAAAGATCAAGGTAGAATATGTCAACATGAAACGAAGAGGCTCAAGATGAGAGAGAACCTTTTGCAAAAAACGGCACCCATGAAAGGCCAAACGAGGGGGCATCTGCTGCCCCCTGCGCAGCCTGATACGATTGAGATATTTCTGCCGCTCAAACCAAGTCGATTTGGAGGCCGCAAATATCTTGTCGCCCCTGATGGCGCGACTGTTCCTACGGCAGCCACGCACAAAGCCTTTCTTCTGTTGCGAGCAATGCCATCTCCCGAATAATACATCTGCGCTAAATTATACATTGCATTGATGTTATTTCTTTTGATTGCTTCTTCATACCAACGAATTGCTTCTTTAGAATCTTTCTGAATGCTTTTCTTGTCTCCTTTATAAAAGTTTCCCACGGAATTCATCGCGTCCGCATTTCCTTGATTGGCGGCCATTTTGTACCATTTAAGCGCCTCGGTCTGACTTGCTTGAACGCCTCTCCCAAACTCATAAGCCCGGCCGAGAAGAAACTGAGCATCTGCGTTTCCATGAATTGCGGCTTCTAGCCAAGCCTGAACAGCCTTGCTGTCGCTAAATGCAATTCCCCGCCCATCCTGATAAGCTAACCCAAGATAGTATTGGGCTGCTGCATAATCATAAACCTCTTCGCTCTTTTTCGGACCCTCTTTGATTTTTGAGCCGTTGACAATTGTGTTGTGATCTCCAGCAACGTTGATCGTCGCAGCCTCAATGCTGTTCTGTGAGCCTCCATCGGTTGCGATTGTCGTTGCGCCCGCCCCAGAATTCCTTACTGACACCTTTTCTGATGATAAAGAAAACATGCCCGATCAGAAAGGTGAGCTGATGAGAGCTATGATTATCGGGATAATAATTTTTCTGTTTTTGTACCAAGCCACTTCGATTTTTCTCCTGCCAGCTTCCTCCGCCTACCACACGACATAATAGCACAACAAAAAGCAATGGACGATGGTTCAACGAAAATAAGGCACAAAGTTTCTAACCCTTCCGGTTACCATTTGTTGATTCTCCTCCAAATGGCCTAAGTCATTGAAAAAGTGCGTCTTGACTAAATTGAAAAAGTCAGGACGTAACAGCGAGAAACCCTCAACAGCGAGGAGAAAAGGGCCTAAAATGACGTTTTCGGGAGGAATAGGAAGTCAGGACAAATTCTAAAAATCGTCTTATTTCATATAGTTATAGGGAATAACCGCATATCGCAGCGAGTCTTTATAAACTTTGAAAATGGCGGAGCGGACGTGACCCGAAACGAACACTCTCCCTTTTAAGTTATTGATTTATAATCAACGTGCCCACTGCAAATCAGCTATCCTCGCTCATACCAGGTCCCCTTGCCTGTACCATATTGCTTAAGGTGTTTTGCTAATACCAATGTTTGCAGATTTTTTTTGACGGTGTTTCTGTTAGCCCCTGTCAGCCCTACAATCTGACCAATTGTGATACGACCCTGTTCTTTAGCAAGTTCAAGGATGCTAACAGAAAGCGCAGACAATGAGCCTATGACTATGCGCTCACGTTCAATCTTTTTCTCTAATCTTTCTTTCTGTTGCTTCAGTGCCTTCAGAAAATAAATCACCCATGGAGTCCATTCAGGTTTATTACTGCGTATTGTTCCTTGGGTTTTGCGCAGCGCTATATAATAGGCTTCTTTCGTTTGTTCAATCACGCTTTCTAAAGAACTGTAAGGCACATAAGCATAACCACCGCGCAGCAACAGTAACGTCGTTAAAACACGTGACAGTCTACCATTCCCATCCTGAAACGGATGAATAGCCAAAAACACTACAACAAAAACAGCAATAACCAAAAGTGGGTGTACTGTTTTCTTTTCTAATGCGTGTTCGGTCCATTGAGTAAGTTCTGTCATAAGGCGCGGTGTTTCGAAAGGAGACGCTGTTTCAAAAACAACCCCTATTTCATTTCCGTCCGCATCAAAAGCGCTAACATGATTTGTATTGGTTTTGTAACCACCACGATGCCGTTCATCCTTATTGCTATACACCAATAAATCACGATGGAGTTGTTTGATATGATTTTCCGTTAGCGTGATAGAGTCTGCATGAGCAAAGACCGTTTCCATAACTTCTGCATAACTTGCGATTTCTTGTTCATCGCGCGTTTCAAACTTTTTAATGTCTAAATTTGAAAGAAGCGCCGCGACTTCTCTATCAGAAAGCCTGCTCCCTTCAATGCGCGTTGAAGACCCAATACTCTCGATAGTCGCCACGCGACGTAAAGCAGAAAGGCGTTCTGGTGCCAATGTCCCAAGTGCCTTCCACGCGCCCTTGAACTCATCGAGTTCAGCAATGAGTGAGAGGATTTCAGGGGTAATTTTGAATGATGATATATTTATAGCCATACCCATAATTATACCCATATATACCCACAAATCAAGCTAAATCAC
>JBFXDW010000091.1:0-7046 GCA_050180745.1 Bdellovibrionales bacterium
ATGATTTTCGTATGCCGTAGGTTCAGTAAGAGGCGTGCTACATGGCCCCTAAAGGTTCTTGCAAAGCTATAGGTCAGAATAACATGGCGTTCATTTCCGTAGTCTTTTTTAAAGCCTTCGCGTCCTTCCATAAAGCTAAAACAGTACAAGCCTTGATCCGCGCACCACTGGATAGGAAAGGCCAGAGCGAGAACGCCGGGCGATAAATTTACATAAGCTGGATCATGTGCGACTATGGCTGTATAAAGTGTTTTTTGGCACAAAAAACCAAGAGAAAAACCTATTGGCGTGTCATCAAGCGTCAATACAAAAAAACGAACCTCGTCTTTTATTGCTGCCGACCCGATGAGTTTAAAAATATAGAAGGGATGGAAAAAGGCAGGTGTAGTGAATCCTTTGTCTATACACCAGTCTTTTTTGAGCTCTACCATACGTTCTATAAGATTCTGTGGGATATCTTTTCGATAGACGTTTAAGGCTACGTGGCCTGCGCGATGGAGGTTCTTTATCTTACGGCGCGTTTCGGCGCGTATTTTTTTGGGCAGGCTTTGGAGCCACGCCTCACTATCCATGCCCTTGAATTGAATGGCGGTGACAAAATCTTCTTCTAAGATAGTCGCATGAGGAAGCGTTTTAATGGCGTTCTCTAGAACGCTGCCTTGTCGTATGTAGCGTATTTCAGCGGCATCATAGTCTATATTTTGTGCAGCAAACTGCCATAAGGTCGTGAGATCGTTTTCGTCTTCATAAAGGGCAATCTCACTCAAAAAAGCGTCATAAGCAGCCCAAAACAAGATACGGAAGCCTTTTTTACGAGATACCACCAAAGGCAGTACAGCCTTAAGCTTGCCTTCACGAAAACCCGCGATGATGTGGAGCGATAGGGACTGATTTTGTGCGATTGTTTCTGCCCATATCTTAAAGGGCGTATAGCTTGCAAAATAGTCTGTTCCTACACGGGCATACAGCTCGTCCCATGCGTTTGCGAGGGCGTTTATATCCTTTAAACTGGTTAATATGTGGCACTCAAGCATTTTTATTCCGGATTTCTTGCTGTATGATCTATCCATAATCAAAGAAGGATAAGATTTTATGACCATTCTGGCGGTTCTTATAACAGCTTACAAGGCTGAGCGCACGATCGAAAAAACCTTGGACTCTTTGTGCAAGAATAAGGAGCCCCACGATATTTATATTGTTGATGATGGCAGTCCCGTGCCGTTGGAGGATGTTCTTTCACCGCGGGATAATGTTACCATTTTGCGCAGCTCGGTTAACCTAGGAGTAGCATTAGCGCGGAATTTGGGGCTGAAGACAATTTTGGCAAAGGATTATGCGTATGTTGCTTTTATTGATGCCGATGATAAGGCAAGCGCGGACCGTCTTGAAAGGCAACGTGTTTTTTTGGACCAACATCCAGAAATTGGCCTCGTGGGGGGCTGGGGGAGGGTTGTCTCAGAGGCAGGAGAAACACTCTTTCACCTTCATCCGCCGCAGGATCATAAGGCAATTTTGAAATGCCTATCCTATAATAATTGTTTTCTTCAACCTTCATTGATGTTTCGGGCTGATCTTTTTCGGCAGCATGGCGACTATAGAAATGATTATCCTAGTGCGGAGGATTATGAAATTGTCAGGAGGTTTCTCCAATATACGAAAGCGGCTAACATTCAAGACTATCTTTTGATTTATACTATTTCCTCGCAAGGCATCTCTCAGACCAAGAGGTACGAACAACTGCGGTCTCGTCTCAAGGTGCAATTGACTTATTGTGATTTATTCTCAGTTCATACCTATTTAGGCATTTGTAAGTCGATTGCCCTTTATCTTCTTCCCGATGTTCTTGTTTGCAGTCTTAAACGGCACCTTAAGGGTTATGATTCTCGCGTGCGGTGCCATAAATTATAGATATCTACGCCCCAGATTATACCGATTAGGACAAAAAGGTGCCGCCAGTGCAAGCTGTCGATCACAAAGCTGTTCACGAGCGTTGCGCCGAGGGCAGCGGCAAGCGCGCAATGGAGCCGTCGATGTTGCTTAATCCCCTTAAAGCAGAGCAAGAGAGATTTGCGGATTGTTACAAAAAGGATAGCTAGAAATGATAGGGCTCCCAAGATCCCTGTTTCTGAAAAAACGCGCAAGTAAAGGCTGTGCGTAGCGCCTGTATGTCGCAGAGCTTCCTTTTCAAAGATACGTTCGGCATGGCCTGGCCCAATGCCAAAAGGATGATTGAGGCCTGATTCCAAAGCTGCGCGTTGGACGGCAAAGCGATCTGAATCATAATCTTGAATAGCAAAACGTCTCGTCATGAAGCTGGATAAATTAGTTTCGCTTGCAAAGGTGGCGACGATGGTGCCGCTGATAGCCAGCAGCAGAAAGACATACCCCATATATTTCAAGAAGAGGGAAAAGCGGCCTTCAGCCAGACTGATTAGGAAGAAATAGCCGACAACAGCGACTGCCGAGGCGCCCCAAGAGGCTCTTGAGAAGGCAGTAAAGATTCCCAAGATGAGAGCGAGGGCGGCAATCCCCCATAAAATTCTGATCCTATGCCGGTTAAAACAACAATGAAGCGAATAAATCATGGGAATAACTAAATAGGGTGCATAAACGTTCGGGTCCTTAAAAAAGCCGCATCCGCGATCATACAAGGTAACAGTGTTTATGAGTGAGGATGGGAGGAGCTTTATAATGCCGAGTGTCGCTAGTATGGCTGAAATAACGGCAATGCTTGTGTAAGCTAGAAAGATGTGACGTAAGACAGCATATCCAAAGTTCATAATCAGAAGAGAAATGAAGATAGCGAGCAACAGCATATAGAATGTAACTGTTACATAAAACAGCGCGCGCTCTATGTCTTCTACGAAGAACAGGGAAATCAGATTGGCAAGCAAAAACAAGAGAAGGCTTGGGAAAAGAATACGGCTTTCCTTGGGAAACTGAAGGGGGCGACTCTGTGTTAAAAGGAAGAACCCAACAACGGGAAACAGAAGATCGAAAGGCGCAGGCTCCCATACCACAAAGGCACTGGTTAAAAACCAAAAGAAGAGAAGGTTGAGACAAAAGGACGACAATTTTTCGTCTTTGATAGATAGCGAATCACTCATAATCGTTTCCTTGATGGGCATCTTTTTTTGTTTGTTTATACCTAATAAATCGCAAAGAAGAAGAGCTTTCACATACTGGAAGAGGCTATTTTTCACACTCTCGTGTGACTATTTTCATTTAGCATACAAACGGATATCGAGCGTAACATTTTCTTCATAAAAAAATGATGCCCTCTTGTTATCGACAAAATCAACCCTTAATCCTGAGGACCACAATCATGTTTCGCTTCTGGAGCCGCGCAAGCCTTCTTGTTAAAGTTTTTGCCCCGCAAGTCCTTATCGTTATCGTCTGCCTTGCTTTAATTATCACGGCGCGTATAGGTTTTAACCGTATGCAGGAAGAGTTGGAGGTTATTGTTGATAAAAATGTGGCACGGACGGTGATCGCGTTAGAATGTCGTTCGATTTTAAACCGCCTTGAGGGTGCGGTGAAGTCCATCAATCTGGTTCAGGATGCTAAAGAGATTGATCAAGCTTTTGCAAACTATCAGTCCGTTTACAAGGAATATACAGACAAAATAGACGCTATGCATCAGGCTATACAGAACCCTGAGCGGAAGAAGTTTGCCCAAAATGCTGTAGAAGAGATGAAAATTTATGACCAAATTATCAGTGAGCTTCCTCAGGAACAGAAAAAAGGGAATTATAAAGAAGCCATTGTTCTTTCAAATAAGGCAGGAACCAATCGGCGAGAAGCGCGCGAAAATCTAAAGAATCTTATAGAATCCTATAAGAGTGACATAGATGAGGCTAAGAAAGGTCTAGAAGAGCTTATTTCATCAACAAAGCGGAACCATCTTCTTTACTCTATCTTTGGGCTTGGTTTGGCCTATGCTATTCTGGGGTGGATTGTCGTTGGCGCGATCCAACAGCGGAAACGGGAAATGCTTGATCTTGCTGATGATCTTGATCACAGTGTCAATACGGTTGTCACGGATGTAGGGACTTCTACGAAGGAGCTTAAAACAGCAGCCGATTCTTTGGCGGCAACCTCGCAAGAGACAAACCGGATCACGGGTACTGTTGCGGCTGCGGCTGAGCAAACTTCAGCCAATATGCAGACTGTGGCGACGGCTACAGAAGAGTTGTCTTCATCAATTACTGAAATTAGTCGTCAGGTTGCTGAATCAACAGAGATCACAAACCGCGCCGTTGAACAAGCCGAGCGGACTGATAAAACGGTACGTGAGCTTGCTCAGACAGCGGAAAAAATTGGTGGTGTAATTAACCTGATTAGCGAGATTGCAAGTCAAACCAACTTACTGGCTCTTAACGCTACGATTGAAGCGGCGCGTGCTGGTGAAGCGGGGAAAGGCTTTGCTGTTGTGGCATCAGAAGTTAAGTCTCTTGCGACCCAAACGGCCAAGGCAACAGAAGAGATCGTTCACCATATTGATGGGGTCCAAGCGGCAACGAACACGACTGTTGAAGAAATCAATAAGATCAAGGAAACCATCAACGGGATTAATGAGGTTTCAACGCGGATTGCTTCAGCGATTGAAGAACAGGGTACCGCTACGCAGGAAATCGCGCGTAACGTTAGTGAGGCAACTGAAGGCACGAAGGATGTTTCTCAAAACATAGGCGGTGTCCGTCAGGGGGCTGAAGAAACGGGCGCTGTTTCCGCGCAGGTTCAAACGGCCGCCGCTAGTCTTAGTGAGAAGTCGGGGGTTCTTCGTGATAAGGTCCAAGGATTCCTTGAGAAAATCAGATCCGCTTAGAAATATAAGAAAAATAGGCGGTAAGCCGCTCCCATTAGGGGGCGGCTTATTACTTTCAGATGCTTGAAAAAGAGCCATAAATTCGTATAATGGGGCTCATAGTATTAAAATTTTTAAACCATAGATTTTAACCATGATGAATAAAAAAATTCTTATTTACTTTTCTCTTGCTGCCTTTCTAGTGACAGGATGTGCGGGGAAGAAAATAACCGATATACGTTGTCAGCATCTTCCCAAGGGCACTACCTGCAACATTGATCCGGATAATGATGTCGCGGCGTTTCCGCGGTTTCTTTACGACGCTAAAACGGGCGAATGTGTTTACGATGAAGATGGTAACCCCAAAATGGCGGGCATCTATATGCCTCCGATGAGGAAGGGGGTTCTTCGCTTTCTGTACGAAAAACCTATAACAATGGCACAATTTAGCCGAGGCGAAGGAAGGTTCGTTGCTGCAACTTTCTCAGAAAAAGAGGCCTTAGCTATCAGTGCCGAATTAAAGAAACAACAGGATGCAGAAGCAAAACGCTTGGCTGCAATGAATGAGGCGGATCGAAAGAAAAGAGAGCAACAAATGATCTCTGGTTTTCAATTAGCCCAAGAAGACCTTGAAAAATATAATGAGGCTACGGCTGCAAAGGCTGTTGTTGAGGGGTTGTTTACTGATGATTTGCCTAAGAAGGCAAAGGGCCGGAAGAGGCCTGTTGTCAGCACAAAAGCCGCACCCTAGATTATGAACTGGATCTTATCTTAGCTTCAACGTAGCCATGCCAACCAAAGCCAGAACGCACGCGATAATCCAAAAGCGAATGACGACAGTTGGTTCAGACCATCCTTTTTTCTCGAAATGATGATGGAGTGGTGCCATTCTGAAGACGCGTTTCCCCGTCATTTTGAAAACGGCAACCTGAATAATAACTGACACAGTTTCCATCACAAAAAGTCCGCCAATAATGGCTAGGACGACTTCGTGTTTGATGATAAGCGCGATGGCGCCAAGCGAGCTGCCTAAAGCAAGAGACCCTGTATCTCCCATAAAGACTTGAGCGGGCGGGGCGTTGAACCATAAAAACCCAAGGCATGCGCCGACTAAAGCGCCGCAGAATACGGCCAGCTCGCCTGCGCCTTTGACATAGGCGATTTGCAAGTAATCCGAGAAAACCGCGTGGCCAACAAGATATGAAATGATGCCGAAGCAAAGGGCTACGATGAGTACAGGAACCGTGGCCAGCCCATCAAGGCCATCTGTGAGATTTACAGCATTGCTCGCGCCCACCATAACGAACGCGCCAAAGATCAAGAAGAGTCCGCCCAGAGGAAGCCATAACTCTTTAAAGAAGGGGAGGGCTAGATCTGTCACGTGTGGTGTGGTGCTGGTGGTAATAATGGCATAGCATGCTAAGAGAGCAACGCTGGATTGGATGATAAGCCGGGTCCTGCCAGATACGCCATTGGAACTGCGGCGGGTTAGTTTTTTATAATCATCAGCAAAGCCAACAAGACCAAAGCAAAGTGTTACGAAAATGACGATCCACGTATAAATATTTGTCAGATTCATCCATAAAAAAGTGCTTGTTATAACTGCAACAAGGATCATCAGGCCGCCCATGGTGGGGGTGCCTCGTTTTTTGAAGTGGGTTTCGGGACCATCCTCGCGAATGGGTTGGCCTTCGCCTTGCTTTTCTCGTAGCCAGCGGATGAGGCGCGGCCCGAACAGAAAACAGATCATCAGGGCCGTGAGCATAGCGCAGCCTGTCCGGAAGGTTATGTATCGGAACAGGTTAAAGGCAATGAAATCTTGCCCAAAGGGAGAAAGAAGATGGAATAACATAAAAAAACTTTATCCTTTAACTTACAGCCTTACATTGTTTGTCACCAAGGGTTCTTATCGCATCGACGATAAAATCCATACGCGAACCTTTCGATCCCTTGACCATTACGACATCTCCGTCTCTGAGGCCATCTGTTAGGTTTGTGGCCAGAGCGGTGCTGTCAGGAGCATAGTCACCTTTTATAGTGGCGGGCAGCGTGTCGTAAAGATGTCTCATCAAAGGCCCACAGCAATGAACAAGATCAATTTTATGTTCTATGAGAGAATCGCATAATCCAGCATGGAGGTCTGGTGATTCGCTCCCAAGTTCCAACATATCTCCTAAAACAGCGATTCGACGACCTGCGGGGCCAAGGGCGATAAGTCCCAAAACCTCAAAGGCGGCGC
>JBFXDW010000092.1:0-7024 GCA_050180745.1 Bdellovibrionales bacterium
CCTGAATTCAACAAGGTCACACTCGGCAGAATAATGTCAAACATCAGATGTGTTGTTTTATTCGTAATCCCCGCAATCAGTTCGCTACTATTGCGTGTCAGATGGGTTTCATAAGGTTGATAAAGGGTCCGTGAAAACACTTCTGCACTTAAATCCGCTCCTGTCGCAAAGATCAGGCGCGTTGAAACAAACAAAAGCAACAACCGCACCGCCCCTGCAAATAGGGCCGCACAAATGAATAATAATGTCAAAGGCAACAAAAGGTCTTGGACATTTTCGATTCCAAAAAGATCTATCAGTGGCTTCAAATAAGGAGAGGCCATAATTTTATCCGGAGCAGCCAAAGCTCCCAAAAAAGGAAGCACAGCCCCAAGACTGATGACCTCAGCTAGCGCACTGATAAACATCAAACAAAGGAGCAGCCCATACTGGATATGCCGCTGCGGAGACATATGCCGCCACAAGCACTGTAATCGTCCTATTAGCCCCGTAGGCCCAAAGAGTTTTGCTGTTTTGATCGTTGCAACCATGGCTCCTGTTATTCCTATAACCAATTCTTACGGCGGAACCACCAGAAAGGTATGATCGCAGAAATGACCATCAGCACAAGTGCTAGAGGATAACCAAACGCCCAATTAAGCTCGGGCATTATACGGAAGTTCATCCCATAAATGCTTGCCACAAGTGTCGGCGGCATAACAATTACGGCCGCCACAGAAAACAGTTTGATAATGTTATTCTGTTCAATGTTGATCAACCCGATCGTCGCATCCAGCAAAAAAGCAACCTTGCTGGAAAGAAAGGTTGCATGCTCATCAATAGACTTAGCATCGCGCATTAAGGATTTAATCCTATTCATGCCCGTTTTATTGACCTCAAGATGCGCGGTTAAAAAGAGTAACAAACGCGACAAGCTGAGCAGGGATTCCTTGGCCTTGCCAGACAACGTTCCTACCCGTCCCAAACGGCGAAGAGAATCCTTATAGTCAGGCAATCCCGTTGCAAGAGCCTCTTCTGCACGAAATGTTTCGCGAGAATAGACATCCAAAGAGGCCATAGCCGCTTCCAAAATATCAGCCAACCGATCTGTAATTTGCTCTAAAAGAGCCAGCAAGGCATGCTCCCCATTCTTAATGCTCGTCGGATTACGCCGCAAACGCTGAGTAAAGAGAACAAAAGGCGCGGGGTCCGCATAACGAAGCGTTAAAAGCTTTTCGCCCGCAAGAATAAAGGTCACAGACGTTGTCTCTGGTTCATCACTAACAGATTGATGTATAACCGGCAGGGTCATCACGAGCGCGCCATCTTCCATGTACAGACGCGAAGAAGCTTCAATCTCGGACATCTCTGCCTTTGAAGGCATTTCAACACCCAAAATACGCTCAACAACAGATTCTTCGTCTATCGTTGGATTCACGAGGTCAAGCCAAAAGGTCCCTTCTGGTGTTGATACCAAGGGATCAATTGTATCAAAAGGTATTTTGACGCAATTTTTGTCTTTCCAACAATAGAGCGTAAGCATGGATAACCTCCCCCATCAGAGAGTTCTCGTTCAACAGGGTTTATGCTTTATAAGCCGGAAAAGCAAGGATTATAAAGCAGATTCTACTGAAAGGAATTCCTACAAAGAAAAACCCTCTGCTGCCAAAAACAACAGAGGGCTCTATCCTTCGGTGAATAAACCTAAGCCGCTTTCATGGAGCAGCAATTTGTCATCGTGCTTTTCGACATCTTAGAAATCGTTTGATTGACATGATTGGTTACAGGCTCTGCCGCTTCCTGCGCAATACGCGTAGAAAGTTGGGAGATGTTGCTCATATCCGACATCATCGTGTCGAAGTTGGACTTCATCATGTCGCTTTGTTTGTTCATAAGATCATTAACAGACGTGCAGTCGAGCATCATTTGCGTAATTGAAGAGCTTTGCTCAATCGTTCTTTGCATAAGCCCGCTCATTGTATCACAAAGATCGCTGCAGCCATTCACCCAAACGGAAGCGGACTGAAGAGTCGCACAGACCGCATCATGCATAATAGAATTCATCTCAGATGCAGACGATACAAGGTTGTTTGTCATTTTGTTCATTTGTGCCTTTGTTGCCTCTTGCATGTAGTGGGCCTCCTATGGAAATGCCAAGTAAACATTGGTTATAATACAAGTACGGTCCCGTTCCTATCTGAGCCAGCACACACTCATTCGTATGCTGCACCGCACCATGACTTAGTTAACATAAGAAGATTGCCCGAGACTGTCAAGACAACATCCCTTGCCAAAGAAAGAAAAAAGAGAGTCTTGCATTTTTGTCACGCTATATTCATGCTGCCTTTGCCAAGTTAACGAATCATAAGCTAAAAATGAGATATATAAGCTCCATCATAAATGGACGGCCCATGATGCGTAAAATTCGACTTACCGCTCTGTTTTTCCTTATCTTTATGATAAGCCTTTCAGCAAATTTTTCTGCTGAGGCTCGCACACGTCGGTACGCTGTCGATAAATATGCAGATATTGTCATCGAAGCAGATACTGGTTATATCCTGCGCTCACGCAATCGAAACGCGCAACGGTATCCTGCCTCTTTAACAAAAATGATGACCCTTTATCTTGTTTTTCAAGCGATTGAGCGCGGCGAAATCTCTCTTGAAACGGAATTTAAGGTTTCTTCTTTGGCTGCCCGTCAGCCTGCCTCAAAATTGGGGCTTAACGCTGGTGAACGCATTTCTGTCTATGACGGGATCATGAGCCTTATTACTCTTTCAGCCAATGATGTTGCTGTTGTAATGGCAGAAGGTGTTGGTGGTAGTGTCCAGCGATTCGTTTCCATGATGAACCGACAGGCCCTCACATTGGGGATGAACCATACGCAATTTAAAAACCCCTCTGGCTTGCCTCATCGACGGCAGTACACGACAGCTCAGGATATGGCGGTTCTCGCCCAAGCTCTGATTTATCACTATCCATCATTTTACCCTTATTTTTCAAAGCAAGAGCATGATTATGATGGGCGAACCCTTCATGGACACAACAGATTGCAAGCCAAGTACAGAGGCATGGATGGCATCAAGACAGGCTATACGGACGCCTCAGGCTTTAACCTTACCTCTTCCGCTGTACGAAATGGCACACGCCTTATCGGAGTTGTGCTCGGCGGCACAACAGCCCAAAGGCGAGATAAACAAATGGCAACCATTTTGGACACCTCTTTTCAGAAGGTTCAGCGGTCCTCCATCCAAAGAGTTCTCGCCCAAGGCATGCCTCGCTATAAAAATTCAGAGTACATAACTCTTGCCAGTAAGAATGGGGCTTTTCACGAACAAACAAGACCATCCACAAAATACTTAGCACGGCCTAAAAACGACCCGCCTAAAAACGAAAAGACATATATAGCTTCACCAAGTATAGATTCTCCAAACAGGCCTACCCCGCCACAAATCGTTAAACAAGAAACGCAATGGGGCCTTCAGATTGGCGCCTTTAGCGAAATTTCTGGCGCAGAACGCATGCTCATAGAAACAGCGCAACAGTCGGGCCGTTTATTAAAAGATGCCCGCCAGAGCTTGCAAAAACTTACCATGACGGATGGTAGCACCATGTATCGCGCCCGCTTCTTAGGGATAGACCAACAAACGGCACGAGATGTTTGCGCCCATCTTTTGAAAAAAGGTCAAAAATGTCTCGTTGTATCGGGAACGTAAGTTTAAACGCTACAAATCCTCACAAGCACTTCATCCAAAAAAAGGCGGCCGCGAGAAGTTAGCCCAAACTTATCTTCTCTATTAAAAAGAAAGCCCTCTTGCGTGAGCGTTTCTATTGCGCCTTGATCTAAACCTGTTTCTATGTCTTGACTAAATCTCTTTTGCCATCGCTTCTTGTCAATGCCTTCCGTTAGACGCAGTCCCATTATTAAGGCCTCGGTCATAGCATCTTTTTGTAAAAGCGTTTCTTGATATGTTGGTTCTCCTTGCAACCACGCCACAGGATTAGATTCATCCTTTGTTGCATATTGCTGGTCTGCAAAAAAACGTCCATGCGCAGCAGGACCTATGCCGATATAATCCTCATAATGCCAATAGGTCAGATTGTGGCGGCTTTCTTCCCCTTGTCCTGCATAGTTAGAAATTTCATAAGGAGGCAACCCAGCTTCTGTCATTTGTTCATTTGTCGCAAGAAACATGTCCGTGGCAAGCGCTTCGTTAGCCTTTAAGGAATCTCTGTCTCCTCGTTTATAAAAAATGCTGCCAGGCTCAATCGTCAGTTGATAGAGCGACATATGCTTTAACCCAAAAGACAAAGCGCGACGCAACGTCGCTTCCCAAGTTTTAAGGGTCTGTCCTTGATAGGCATAAATAAGGTCGAAAGATGCACGAGGAAAAACTTCCAAGGCCTCGTTAACGGCTCTTTCAGCCTGCGCCACATCATGCTGCCGTCCCAAAAAACGGAGGCCTTCTTCCTCGAGCGCTTGCACGCCTAAAGACAGCCTATTCACACCGCTCAACCGAAAGGCTTTAAATTTATCTAGCTCAGAGGATGTTGGATTTGCCTCAAGCGTAATCTCGCAAGATTCCGCCAACGGCCATAACATAGCGATATGATCCAGAATACCGCCTATGGTTTGAGGCATCATCAAAGATGGCGTACCGCCCCCAAAATAGATAGATGTTATTTTCCGTTCAGGTAGTTTTTCTTTGTATGAAGAAAGCGACTCTTTATAGCGCATCAACCATAAATTCTGATCTTCAGAAGAAGGCATGACTCGCGAATTAAAATCACAATAAGGACATTTTGAAAGACAAAACGGCCAATGAATATAGATCGCTAACTCACGCGCCATTAAAAAGCTCTTGCAACTTTTGTAACGCCCGCCCGCGGTGGCTTTGTTCATCTTTTACTGAAGCCTCCATCTCCGCAAAAGTATTTGTTTCACCTTCCGGCACAAACATAGGATCATATCCATGTCCCCCTGAACCTCGCGGAGGCCAAACAAGCGTTCCATCACAACGCCCCTCGACAGCAATCTCTTCTCCATCCGGCCAATAGAGAACAAGTGAACATATGAAATAAGCATGGCGATCAGCCGTGTTTCCTAGCTCCTGATGAATACGCGCCATGGCTTTAGGAAAACCTCCGGCCTCCTTAGCCCAACGCGCGGAATAAATCCCCGGCGCGTCATGAAGCGCGCTTACACACAATCCGCTATCGTCGGCTAATGCTGGCAACCCCGTAGCCTCCGCTGCAGCACAAGCCTTCAATCTTGCGTTTTCATAAAAGGTCACGCCTGTCTCTTCTGGTTCAGGAAGACCAAGCTCCCCCGCAGAAAGAACTTCACTAACTTGATCGGCAAGGAGCGCTCGAAACTCTTTGAGCTTTCCTTGATTATGTGTAGCGATAATAAGCTTGTCGATCTTACGCATTATCAATGACATCTTTCTGAAGGATGCCAAGCTCTTCAATGCCTTTCTTTGCAAGCCCCAACATGTCCATAAACTGGCTTTCTTCAAAAGCGGTTTGCTCGGCAGTGCCTTGCACCTCAACAATTCCCCCTGTGCCGGTTAAAACAAAATTTGTATCAGCTTGCGCATTTGAATCTTCATCATAATCAAGATCAAGAATGGCCCTCCCCTGATAAATCCCGCAAGACACAGCCGCCACAGAATCCAAAAGAGGCATCTCTTTTAGTTTCCCGATTTTCATAAGATATTTAAACGCCAACGCCAGCGCGACATAGCCTCCTGTAATCGAGGCCGTTCGCGTGCCTCCGTCAGCTTGCAAGACATCGCAATCTATCTTGATTTGAATCTCTCCCATGGCTTTACGATCCACAACAGCGCGTAGAGCTCGCCCGATAAGCCGTTGTATCTCTTGCGTCCGCCCTGATTGTTTGCCTCGCGCCGCTTCCCTATCCATGCGCGTATGTGTGGCGCGTGGCAGCATCCCATATTCTGCCGTTACCCACCCCTCGCCGCTCCCCCGCATGAAAGGAGGCACCTTATCCTCTACACTAGCCGTACAATGGACATGTGTATCGCCACATTGGATCAAACAGGACCCTTCGGCATATTTCGTAACATGAGGCTTGATAATAACAGACCGCAATTGATCCGCAGCGCGATTAGAGGGACGCATATTTTGTTAACTCCTTTTTGTCTTTACTGGCCCCTAAATAGACAGAAAAGTTAACAAAAGGGAAGCTTTAACCATAAAATCTTTTCAGGTCCGTTTCTTTTAATTTGCTTTCGGCCTAGATACGTTTTAAACTCTCATTAACGAATTGACTGAATTTTAACCGTAACGATTTTTTGGGGTTAAAGATAATGACAGCGCCACATATCAAAAAGAATATTGCCGCAAAGACAGCTAAAGCAGCAGAATTGTTTGGCCTTTTTGGTCAAAGCGATGTTGTTGCCATGGTCATGATTGAGCAAGACCCTTTTAAGCCTTTCAATTTAAAGGCATCCATGGATCAGAACTATCCTCAGCCTAAGTAACGGCTTCTTTCCGACGAATCTGACCAACTCGTATGGAGCTGGCAGCATGATGCCTTTGGAAAAGGTGAACCGGATCAACGGCCTACTGGTGCAAGTAAAGATTTTGTTTACAACAACCGGTTTCCGGGGCAAACTTATGATGCTGAAACGGGCTTCTTCTATAACCTCAACCGTTATTACGATCCTAACACAGGCCGATACACCCGTCCCGATCCGATCGGGTTAGCGGGTGGGATGAATCCTTACGTTTATGTTGGGGGAGATCCGGTGAATTCGGTTGATCCGGAGGGGTTGAATCCTATCCTCCCTCTGCTTATAACAACCGTTGGTGTTTACTCTTTTGCAGATGATATTTTTTCTGGAATAAATGATGGGCTTAAAGCAACAGAAATGCCAGCAGATTCATTTATTGAACCTCTTTCATTTGATAGCAAAATGAGCGTTATGTGGGATATTTACAGTAAAGGTTCATTTTCTTTGGCAGACATAGCCAAATCAAGCGTAGACGTTCATAATGTTGCTCAGTATTTAACTTTTAG
>JBFXDW010000093.1:0-3287 GCA_050180745.1 Bdellovibrionales bacterium
AGTTGAGGGCTAGTGCGGTGTTGAAGAGTTTGAATGTCGAGCCCATTTCATAAACGCCGAGCGTTGCTTTGTTAAAGAGCGCATCGTTTGAGGCATGGCCAACGTCTTGAGGGTCGAAATCGGGAAGAGAAACGAGAGAAAGAATCTCGCCTGTTTCTATATCCATAATAAGCCCTGCGGCACCAGCTGCTTTAAATTCGTTGATGGCCAAAGAAAGCTCTCTTTGGAGAATCGTTTGCAAGCGCAGATCAAGCGAAGAACTGATAGGATAAGGCTTTTCTTGCAGCTCTTGATTCAGCGTTTTTTCAAGCCCCGCAATGCCGATATTATCAATGTCAGTGTAACCGATAACATGGGCGGTTAAAGGGCCAGCTGGATAAATGCGACTTTCGTCTGGCATGAATTCAAGGCCAGCGACACCCAGCTTATTGACTTCGTAATACTGACGCGGCGTTAAGTGGCGTTGTAAAATGATATAGCGATTGGGTGTTTGCAGTCTTTGGTACAACTTATCTTGCTCTAAATTAGGCAGAACTTGAGCCAGCTTGGCGGCCGCTTCCTTGGCATCAAGGATGTGGCGTGTGTTGGCCATAAGAAGCACAGTTGGCAGAGAGGTTGCGAGAATCGTGCCGTGACGATCCACAATATCGGCACGCGCTGTCACGGGCGTATAGCCCGAGGCAGCTTTTATGGGCGTGGCTTGGTTATGTGAATTTCCTAGTGTCAGAAAAGAAAGACGGCCAGCGATGGTCAGGAAGCAAAGGAGAAAGGCAAGAAAGACAAGAGGCAATCTCGTTTGCGCACAACAAAGAGCGCGGTCTCCGGGAGAGGAAGGTTTTTTCTTTGATGGGGCAGGGGTTGGTTTGGGGCTGAACAGCCCGGGCAGAAAAGGTTGTGCGTTATTAATAGAACTGCGGCGGTGCCCGCGCCATGAGCTCATGGAACACCACCAATGCTGCTTATTTTGTATCCTTCTTCATTCGTCATACGATAAGAAGAAGACTTGCCAATGATGAGCCGATGATTAAGGCGGTCTGCTTCATTGGCCGCCATGTGTGGGGTGGCTGCTATAGGATGATAGAGGTCTTGTCCTGTCTTTTGTGCATAGGCCAGCGCCTCGCGCTTTGTGGGAAGATGCGAGGAAAGATTCCGCAAAGAAGAAAACTGGTCTGTCTGTGTTGGGGCAAGATCAAGATGTTCTCCTGCAACGCGCGCAATACGCGAAGGGCGGGCTAGATAATTCCACTCGGCCTTGAGGACGTGGATATTGCGTTGTTCTTTTTCGATTTGTGCGTTTAACTGCCGTAATTGATGCTCTAAATCATCAGCATGATAGCTCGTGCGGAACAGGCTGAGGCTGATGAGCAGGGTAACAGAAACCCAGAAAAGAAGTGTCGAGGCGCGGTTCATGAGCATGCCTCCTTGTCGATACGCATGGCTGGCGCATCTGTTCTTTGGGCAACGCGCAAGCGTGCTGAGCGCGCCCGTGGATTTTGTGCGCTCTCATCTTCGGAAGGAATAATCGCTTTGCGTGTTTGTGTAACGAAGGATGCGGCCTGTGTACTGGACTCAACAGGTGCGTGGCGTGAGACGCGCGGCGCATTACCGCTGCGCGCTTTTAAAAAGCGCTTTACGCAACGATCTTCAAGTGAATGAAAGGACACGACAGCCAGAATACCATTGGGGCGCAGAATTTCTTCAGCGGCGCAAAGGGCGCGATCGAGTTCGCCCAATTCGTCATTGACGGCAATTCGTAAAGCCTGAAAGGTGCGCGTGGCAGGATCTATTTTGTCTTTAGAGCGCGGCACATTTTGGCGGACTAATTCTGCGAGCTGAGTTGTGCGCGTAAAAGGCGCTGTGGTGCGTGCCGTGACGATAGCACGAGCAACGCGGCGAGAGTAACGCTCTTCGCCATAGTGATAGATGATATCGGCAAGCTCTGTTTCTTTATAGCTATTGACGATATCCGCAGCGCTTTGTCCTTGCTTGCTCATACGCATATCAAGGGGGCCGTCTTCCTGAAATGAAAAACCACGCATCGCATCATCCAGCTGAGGTGAAGATACGCCAATATCCAAGGCAACGCCATCAACCTGCGTGACTCCATCTTCGGCCAGAAGCTCTTTCATGGCGCTGAAAGTGCCTTGTTTGACCTGTAAGCGAGGAGCATATTTTTCAATCAATGCTTGTGAGGCAAGAATCGCGTCGGGGTCTCGATCAATGCCGATCACGCGCGTATTGCCGCTCTCTAAAATCGCGCAAGAATAACCACCGCGTCCGAAAGTGCCGTCCACATAGAGGCCGCCATCACGAGGGGCGAGGGCTGTGACGACCTCGTGCAATAAAACGGGAATATGAGCCGACCTTTGCTGCATTAGATGGCGCTCCCTGATCGTGTACAAGCCGTGTTGCGCGCAGCTTGTGCGATGATTTTGCTGAGCGAAACATCCTGAGCGCGGGCGGTTTTACGAGCTTCCTCATCATGCGCGGCAAGGCGCGCAGGATTCCAAAGCTGGAACGTTTTGCGTCGTCCAATAAAGGCGACTTCATCTTCAATTCCCACGGCTTGTGCTAAGGCAGAGGGCAGGGACATCCGGCCTTCGCTGTCGAAAGGAATTTGAACAGAGCCGCCGAAAATCGTTGTTTCAATGAGCTCAAACATATCGGGCGAGAGATCTTGTTGTTCTAAGCTTTCGCTGAGCAGCTCAAGATGCGCCACAGAGCAAGCGTCAAGTGCTTCATATTGCAAGGATTTGAACACGACAATGCTCGATGCGTCCGCGCCCAAAACGGCACGAAACGAGGCTGGAACTGAGACTCGTCCCTTTTTGTCGATCTTGTTGACAAAGGATGAGAGGAAGACAGCCATAGAAATCCTTGTTAGAACAGTGTGTTATAGATTTTTTGTGCGATGCGGCATATGGCCTTTTATGGGCCTATATGGGATACCATGGGCTGGCATGGGAGATCAAGGTTTTATTGTGTGTTTTCCACACTATTTTGGGCTGTAACAAGTCGTTCTGCTTATGTTCTTGTGTCAGCAAAGGAAACCCTATTCCTGTCTGAGTTTAGGCTTAGTCTCTGAGACGACTCTAATTGAGAATTTAAGCGATTGTTGTCCTAACCCAACCAAGGGCGCTCAAAGCTGGGGCGGCCGAGAAAGAACCCTTGCAGCATGTCCACTTTCTCTGCACGGAGCCAGTCGGCGACTTCTTGCGTTTCGATCCCTTCGGCAACGGTGCGCAGGCCCAAGCCATGGGCCATGTGGGTCAGCGTTTTAACAAGAT
>JBFXDW010000093.1:3387-6944 GCA_050180745.1 Bdellovibrionales bacterium
AAGAACCCTTGCAGCATGTCCACTTTCTCTGCACGGAGCCAGTCGGCGACTTCTTGCGTTTCGATCCCTTCGGCAACGGTGCGCAGGCCCAAGCCATGGGCCATGTGGGTCAGCGTTTTAACAAGATGCTGTTGCTCGGGGCTGCTTAGGATATGGCTCAATAAATCACGGTCAATCTTCATGATTGCTAATGATAAGTCGCGTAAATGGCGAATGGATGTAGAGCCAGCTCCAAAATCATCCAAAGCGACTTGGCTGCCCATCGTGCCCAGCGTATCAACAAGGCACTTGATTTTAGCAATATCAAGAACTGCCGCATTTTCTGTGATTTCAATAATCAGACGCTCTGCAATTTCTGTGTGGTTTGAAAGCTGGCTTTTGACGTAAGCTGGCCAGTCTTCCATGGCGGCGGTCAGTCCCGATATATTCATTGCGAGGCGTAGAGTGTCACATTGTCTGAGCTCAACGAGAACCTTGCTGAGAATATAACGGTCAAAGTCCGGAGCAAGTCCAAGCTGTTCGGCTACGGGAATAAAATCAGCTGGAGATACCGGATTGCCCCGTTCATCATTGAGGCGTGAGAGGACTTCATAGAAAATAACCTTATTTGTCTTAGAATCAACCACGGGTTGGAAGGCTAGTTTTACAAGGTCTTCTTTGAGTGCCTTTTTAACAAGCTCGCCTGTTTCAAGAATAAATCTGTGACGTTGGGCGCGTTCAGGGGATTCTGTGTAGGGCATATAACAGCCCCCTCCTTGTTCATGTGCTTCGGCGAGAGCTTGTTCGGCTAGAATAAGAAAGGCCTGTGCGTCAAGGCGTTTACTGCAGGATAGCCCGCCGATACTGATGGCAACGTGAAGGGCAAGGGCATCAACGGTGATGGCCTTGCTGCGGAAATTGATGAGGATTTTTTCGGCTAACGTGTCGAGATCATGGCTCATTCCGGGCAAAAGAATACCGAAGAGATCGCTTCCTACACGGCCAATGATGCTGCGTGGAGGGCACAGTTCATCAAGGCGGTCGGCGATAGCACATAAGAACATGTCTGTTGTTTCGCTGCCCATGGCTTCATTCATGAAGGCGAGTTTATCGACGCTGACGACCATATAGGCGCTTAAATTACGCAGTTCTTCAGCGCTGTTCATGATTTTATCAACCAAAGCGAGGAAGCACGTGCGGTTAGGGCGCCCTGTCAGAGGGTCTCGATCTGGTGAGCCTGAGAGCGGGTGGGCATTGTTATTATCATTGCTTGTGCGATGAATGATCCCCTGTTGTCGTATGGCATAGCCATGCTGGAACAAAGTGGTGCCATGTTCGCGCACAGTGATGAGCTCGCCCTCTGGTCCCATGAGGCGATACGAGCGATCAAAAGAAGCTTCGGTATTGTTAAAGATCAGGTGATGATCATTGGTCAAAACACGGCTAGCCAGCTCGGCAGAATTAGCTGGTGGAGACAAGTGGGCGGCACCGAATAGCTCTTGCCATGCACCAATCCATGAGATTTTGTCTTGAACCAGATCCCAGCTATAGCCAGCGTGACCGGATTCAGCGATAAAATTATCTAATTCGTTAGCCATGATTTCTTGGGGGCCCTGAGCCTAAAGATAAAAGTCACCCAAGAGGATATAATATTTTCCGTTAAGAAATAGATAAGTCAGATATTTTACCTGATTCGTGAGAAAGGACGACGATAAGAAGGGCGCATGGGCTCTCGTGAGATGAAATCCTCGGTTTTGATTTCTTCTCCGGTGGTTCCGTTGAGGCCTTCTTTGTCAATCTCTTCTTTTGTTATCTGTTTGATTGCTTTTTCAACTTTTTCTGTGGCTTCACCTTCTGGGAGGGTTTTCTTGCTAACTGCAACCGTTGGGCGTGGTGCTTCTCGTAAAGATGTCGTGCTTCGTTGTACAACAGGAAGACGTGGTTGGGCTATCAGTGGTGGTGGCGCATAGGGAAGAAATTTGGTCGTTCCATAGGCTCTTTGAACGGGAGGATCTAACCTTACCAAATAAGTTCCTATAATGTTGCGGGCGCGGCGTATCTCATCAGAGTAGGGTGTTGTTCCCTCGTGTGTGAAGCTGATGAAAGAGCCGTCTTTGGTTAGTACGAAGAGGAGCGAAACAACAACCGTGGGAGGTGTTTGAACATCCTTGTCGCGACTTTCTGGGAAGGCACAGCGTGCAGCGGCATAGCGCATTTGTGCGTTGGCCGTTACTTTGGCGCGTCCAATCGAGCTGCGGAATGTGCCTTGGCATTTATCGCGTAACCCTTGTAGATGAAGTCCTGCTAGCTTAGCAATAGAGGTTCCAACAGGGGCCATTTTATGTTGAACACCGCCCATAATGCCGCCTGTTTTCCAAACATAATCGGCAACGCGTTGGTCTTGAGGGATGTCACCCATAGGCACCATATGAACTTCTGGCAACCCTGATTCTTGAAGGAACGCGGCTAATGCCTTTTCCGATGTCAGATAATTTGGTTCTGTGCTTGTTTGACGAACAGGCTCAATTTGCCTTACAGAGATTGGTTGAGGAGGTGCAAATTGTGTTCGCACAGGTTCTTGTGCGAGGACGGGCTCTTGTGAGGGAGGGGGGGCAATGGAGAGCGTTTTTGTGGGCTCTTTTTTAATCTGAGCACAGCTCTCAAGCTGCGCTAGCACAGGAGCCATTTCTGGCAGACGGAAAAGGACTTTGTTGGTGTCGGTGCCTATAGAAAGAGTTTGGGTAGTTGCTAATTGAGCTTTAAAGGCAGGGTTAACCCCCATCTTTAAAAGCAAAGTCTCGTCTGATACGGCAATGGCTCTGATGCGGCGCGGCTCTGCCTGATCCAATGTCAGATCTACGTCATAGTGGTGACGTTTGATGAAATGGCCTTGAGGGATCTTGAGGGCGATTTGTACCTCTTCCTGTGGCGTGAGGGCCAGATTAAAAAGCCGTTGGTCTTCATAGGTGCTTTTGGCCAAGCACATACGTAAGGTGCCATCCTTCTGGTGGATGGGGCGTACGAGGGGCGCAGAAGGCATGTCATTACTGGCCAACGCAGGGGCGGCTATAAGAAACATAAGAAGAGCGGGGAAAAGGGACAACATGGCGTATCCTTAAGAAGTTCTATGGCAGGGACTCTAAAAGGTTCTTCCCAGAAAGACAATGAAACTCTTTCCCTTTTAATTGATAAGGTATTTTAAGATATGAGCCTTTTCTTGAAGCATCCGGCCTTTGGGATCATACCAAAAATCGGTGTGACTAATATCTCCCAAATTATGTAGTTCTGCTTTGGGATTTTGTTTTTTGAGATATGCCGCATGATTGGCAAGGTAATCATTATTACTGGTAAGAACCGTCATCGGTGGAAAGTTCGTGAAATCTTGTTTTAAAAGAGAGAACGTGTTCTCACTTTGTTTTTCATTAATAAATAATTGCGCAAACAGCCATTCAATCAGAGACGCCTCAACAACAGGGTCTTTATCATTACCTTCAATTTTTCCATTCACATCAAAGACAGGAAAAGATAACAGAAGCCTTAAAGGTAAGGGCGCTTGTTGATCAAGTAGTTTTTTGACC
>JBFXDW010000094.1:0-6927 GCA_050180745.1 Bdellovibrionales bacterium
GACACACAGGGGTCCAGAGCGCCGCCCAGCAAGCGCTTGAAGCGATAGATCTGTGCTTAGGCCGCATTCTAGAATCCCTTAAAAAGGCCAATGGTACCGCCCTTATCACAGCCGATCACGGCAATTGCGAGAAGATGCATGATGAGACAACGAACGGACCTCACACAGCTCATACGCTTTCCAAGGTACCTCTCGTCCTTGTAGGACGCCAAGGAACATTGCGTGATGGTAAACTAGCCGACATTGCACCGACCATCCTAACCTTGATGGGTTTAGAGATACCTCCAGAAATGGACGGGGAGAATTTATTTGATTCATAAGTACATTCTTTTTATTGGCCTCCTTATATTGCTCGGCACCAACACCACATATGCTGCCAGCACAACCAACTCGGCAGATTTAGCGCGGATCGAGAAGAAAATGTCCGCGCAAAAAGCAAAAGCTAAAGAGCTGGAAGATGCTGCTAAGAAACAAGCCTTATCTCTTGAGAAACTGCGCCAGAAACTAATTGAATCGACAGCCAAACTGCGTGACCAGCAAGTCGAGAAAAGCAAGCTGGCGGATAAACTTGAATCCTTGGAACAGGAAAGCCTAAACCGCACGAAAGCTTTGAAAGAATCACGCAAGCGCCTTACCAAACTAACAAGCGGGCTTGTCCAATTGTCTCGAGAACCGCCTGCCCTTTTCGCTCTACGAGAAAGCAGCGCAACCGACCATGTCCATCGCAGCGTCTTGATGCGTGCGCTTTTGCCCGAGCTTAAAAAAGAAACGGAAGTTCTGTTGGATGAGATAAGCTATTTCAACAATCTTCAAACGCAAGCGAGTGAACAAAAGCGCCTGATGACAGCCGCCAGTCAGAATATGCTCTGGCAACGCCATGATCTGGATCAGCTCATTCAAGCGCGTCAAGGACGGCTTCAAAAGACAAAAGCCGAACGCGACCGCATCGAAGGTCAATTGAAAGAGCTGGCCAGTGAAGCTCAGAATCTCAAACAATTGATGGAAAAAATAGCCTCTTCAAATTGGGATAAAAAAATTGGCGCCACAAAGAAAGCCCCTCGCTTACGCGCAGGACTTTTGGCCCCCGCGATTGGAAAAGTTATTCGTGGATTCGGCGACAAGGACGAATTTGGCGTCGCAAGCGAAGGCATTATGTATGACGCCCTAGCCGGAAGCCCCGTAATCGCGCCGCAGTCAGGCCGCGTCGTCTTTGTTGGCCCTTTTCAGGGATATGGCAATATCGTGATTATGCAGCATGATGGCGGCAATCACAGTTTTCTGGCGGGATTGGGGAAAATTGACGCTGATGTAGGGCAAACCGTAGCCGCAGGTGAGCCTCTGGGCATAATGCCCGCCGAAGAAGAGACAAAAACAGCATCCCTTTATTTCGAGTGGCGGCACAACAAAAAGCCCATCGACCCCGCCTTGTAGCCCTATTCCCGATGATAGGGATGGCCCGCATTGATCTGTTGGGCCCGATAAATCTGTTCCATCAACATCACACGTATAAGTTTATGCGGCCAGACTTTCCTTCCAAAACTCAGGCAAAAATCTGCCCGCGTTCTGACCTCTTCCGTTACGCCATCTGCCCCGCCGATTAAAAAGATAAGCTCTGGTTTTCCTGTCTCTTGCCATGCCGCCATTGTCTGGGCCAGTTCCGGACTCGACAAATCTTTACCTCGCTCATCCAACAAAATAACAAACGCTTTATCTGGCAGGGCCTTTAAGAGAGCTGCACATTCAGCTTTTTGATCTTGCGTTGATATTTCCTTGACAGCGACGCCTCCAACAATACGCTTTTCGTATTCTTCCACCAAAGCAACCATATCGCTCTTTAAACGTCCAACGGCTATAATTCTGAGTTTCATATCCTATCCACGTAGAAAAAATAAATTATGAAAATTCAAAAGAATGGCTTTCATAGCAAATGACAACAGCTTAAAAGCGCAGGATTCGCCGTTGTATCAATAATTTTTCTCTCAGTCATGACCTTTCCTTCCAACAAGGTGAAGTGAAAAAAAAAAGACCTCATTGCTTAGCCATCAAGATTCCATACTTTCGTATGAATTACACAAGAGATGAAGTTCACGCAGACAGTAGAGCGGATTTATTGACTCTTTATTAATGCATCATTGATACGGTTTCTAGGTAATTGACTTGGCACGCCAATAGACAATAAAGGTTACCAAACGCCATGAACATTCCGGTATCTCCTCATACAATTCTTGAAAAAATACCTGCGCTGGCTGCTCATTTTCGTATAGCCGCTAAAACACGAGGGACACGAGAACGGCCTCGTGTGCTCGTCGTAGAAGATCAATTGTTTTCACGTAAAATTCTGGAGGAAGTTCTACATCACAAGCACGATGTCGATACAGCCTCCAATGCTAAAGACGGCATGAAACTTTATCTTGAAAACGCGCCGGATATTGCATTGCTTGATATTGAGATGCAAGGCCAGAGCGGCCACACGTTGGCACAGTTCATCAAAACCGTGGATGAGAATTCTTTTGTCATCATGGTCACAGGTAATAACTCTGTTGAAGATGTTGCTCTGGCCAGAAGCAACAAGGTCAATGGCTATATTGTCAAACCGTATAACAAATCCAAAATTCTGGAATGTATAGAGGCTTACTATGCCCTCCACCCCGATCGCCGCCCCGAAGAGAAATAATAAAGGAACGTAATAATGACTGATCCTGTGAATCTTGAGAACCTACGCGAAATGACAGGCGGAGATGCTGATCTTGAAAAAGAACTGTTCAGTGTATATCTCACGTCGTCCGAGGATTGCCTGACAGCGCTACGCAACAGCACTGGGACAGGACAAGAGGAAGAATGGCGCACACAAGCCCACGCATGGAAAGGGATGAGCCTGAACCTAGGTGCCCAAGAACTCGGAAGCTTATGTGCCACCGCCCAAATGGAGCATCTTGTCCCAGAAGAGAAAAAGAAAGAAATGCTGGCTGCAATAGAAGCCGCGTATGAGAAAGTGAAAGCGTTCTTAAAAGGAAACTAAGAGCCTGTTCATCTCACGTCAGTGCCAGCGAGTCTTTTTTGAGGCATCGTCGTTTTCTTCGGAATCTTAGGCTTCGCGCCATCTTTCATAGCTGTTTCAGCCAAAGCCGTGAGCTCACCCACGGCAGCCAGAGCCTCCGTTGTTTGCTCCCGCATCTGGGCGGCGCCAGTTAGCTCGCTTAGGCTGCCTTCAAGAATGCTCATGCTATCAAAAGCTTCTGTCGCCATCCACATCGTCAATCGATTTTGAATCTTGGATGCCGCTTCCGCAAATGTAACCTGCGTTGTCATGCCTTTAAATCTCATCTGTTGGAATATGTCTGTGCCATTTGTCCCCAGAACCTCATGATGGGAACATATAGAATCTGCCCTCTTGGCAGTCTCTCCCAGCTCTGTTGTTAAGCTTTCAAGAGCTTTATTATAGGACTTAGAAACATTCTTGGATAAATGCGTTGGTATATTCAACACCCCTACACACGCCGCCTGTTGCATGCGTGCACAATCAGCAACTTCAGCAGCCGCCTCTGCAATCTCCTTTTCTAACTTCGCCTGTCCCAACGAAAAGGCTTCTGCTTTATCTGCTGATGCCGCCATCTTACGTAATAAAGGCGCAACACCTTTCATTTTCTCTACAGCCTGCTTTATGACTTCCTCAAAAGACATCTGGTTATCAGATGTCGGCACCGGAAGATTTAGCTTTTGACCGCCATTTTTCTTGCCTCTTCCAAACAGAGAAAAGAATTTGTCACGATATCCCGTTTTTGTCACAAGAGCCGCAACAAACGCAAAAGATTCACGCACCTCCCGAACATGTTTAACAACCTCAAGGAAATAAAGATTAGGAGCTGTCAACTCTAACGCCGTCGCAGCAATATCCCGTGTCGCCTTCATAACTGGATCAGGTATGGCTAATAGGCGGTCTGGATCATATATCGCCGATTCAATGTCTGCTTGCAATTGATGTTGGGGCACATCAGGCAAATTATCAGCTATTTTCCGAACACGTTTGATTCCCTTTTGAATATTCTCAATCGTTGGTGCGGCAGGAAAAGCCTCGACATGCCTATCAATAGGCTGAATCATAGCGATAGGAAGAGAATCTCTGGAAGCATCAGAATCTTTACTGTCATAAGGATATTGAACAACACTTGTTGTCTTTGCTTGATTTTCTGGGGCAATTCCACAAGCTTCTTTGTCCGCCAACGTCATAAAGGGTTCGATGTTGATATGCTTTGGGATAGTATCTTTTTCCCAAGAGCGGTTCATCACCATAATTCCCTTAACCACCTCTTGCCTTTCTCCAAGCTGCTCTGCCCAGAAAAGGAGTGATGGTAAAAACGCATTTATTTTATCGGTGTCTGATCTATAAGAAGTTGCCGTAAGGCGAGGAGCACAGACAATATTATTGCATAATGTATCAAGTTCTTTGATTTTACTGAGAGCACAATGCCCCATAAGAGAAGAAGCGGTTTCTTCTGAACACGCAGATAAAATACTCTCTCTTTTTTTTTCCGATATATCCCCTACCAACGGCCACGCTGGCATATCAAACTTGGAAAGATCCCAAAACAGCAAATTAGGCATTTTAGTGTGAATGAGAACCAACTCCTGCGAGCTTGGTTCAGCCGCAATAAAAGGATGAGACATAATTGCAAGCGTATTCTCACTCATCAAACGATGAAGAGAATTAACCACGGGATATGTGGGCCTCTCTATACCTTCTTCTCCTTCAAAAAAACGAAGGTACCCAGGCAAATTATACATCCTACTCACTTCAAAGAGAGGGCCTATGGGATCTGCCAACGCAACATTAATTCTCGGGTTATTTTTGACGATCGCATCGATAAAAGAATGCTGTGCCATGATACCAAAATTACCTGACGCGTTAATGCGAGTAATAGAGGGATGTACGAGCGCTTCATCAAGAATAGGGTTAAATCTATGATACTGGAGAGCGCAGTCCCTGATCGTAAGATATTTTAACGTCGGAACAGCGCGTATAGTTCCCGCAATTTCTTGGACGTCACCATCGCTGAGAGTCGGGTCATTCTCCACAACAAGATAAGTCTTGTTTTGAGTTGCTCTCTGTAGAGCGTCTTTTGTCTCAGGCGTCATAATGCGTTTTTCTTTAAATATAGCAGGGCGTTTATGTTTAATAAAACCGCACGCATCTTAAAGGAAAAACAGCTTGAATTTAATGGTTAAAATAGTTTCATAAAAAAACCATGCCCTTTTGAGCAGAATATAAGGCAAAAACAATAGGATGCGCCCACGATTTACCAGTTCACATTAAAACTGGAGCAGATGAAGGGAATCTACCCCAGTTTCAAAACATAAGTAAATACCTGTTATTACAAGACATGCTGTTGTTTTTTGTCCACCCATTCATCGCACCCGCAAGCTATCTTGTCAAAGCTTTTTGATATAAAAGTGCATATGATTCCAGAAGCTCCATAGGAATCCATACAGAGGCTTTAGGCTTCTTCTGGTGTATGTGTAGCCCTCAAGTCTCTAAGGACTCTCAGTGAGTCTCCTGGGAGCTCTGGCGCGGGTTCTGTGGCTATGTCTTAGCCCCTTGTCTCTCGTTAGTCGGAAATGGTCTGTTCTCTTCTACGACTTGTTACGATATTCACCTTAACGTAATGCCTCTTAGGGCATAATGGATCAGAGAACGGGTAGTAGCTTTTCCTATCAAGGTGAGGGCTACGGGGGACTTCTAGCTCCTAGATGTATTTAGATGCTCTTACGGAATTGTAGATCAGATTTTACATTTTGCTCTGTAGCTAGGTCAGCCTATTTTTATAGGCAGGAAGGATATATCTATTCTGTATCTGATCCCATTAAGGCAGCAAGAAGGTTAACATCTTCAGCACTTGCAGTGCCAGCTTGTACAGCTGCTCTCAGGTTATTTATTTCTAAGGTTCGTTTCTTGAACTGCTCTGGAGTTTCTCCTAGTCTAAATCCTCCAGTTTCCTCAATCCATTGATCTTTTGTCCTACTCATCTTTCCTCCTAGAATGCTATGTATATTGGATTAGATAGGGAGTTTCTTTAGCTAATTCAAGGATTGTCAACCATTTCTAGATTGCTGATAGTTATTTTCTAAGCAGTACGGATTTATCCTGATAGGTAATTACCATCTCCGATGTTAGCAATGCTAGTTATGCTCCGAAGAGATATTAGATTTCTGTTCCACCATCAGAGAGTATAGGTAACCCTGTTCTACCAGAGGAGAGGATACCTTGATCCTGTAATCTACAGGAGGTCATAGCTATTCTTCATTATCATTCAGGATATTTATCTATTCTGATTATCTAATCGGGATGATCTATTAATTCTGTATGAGAGGGCTACAGATATATATCTCTAAATGAGTATGTTATTCTATATTATTAGAGCGGAGCTCGTAGTTATCTGTATCTTATCTATGTTCTCTCTGATATCTCTTAGAGCTGGTTGATCTATCTTCTATTAGGTAGCAGGTTCTTCTTTTCTCTCTTTGTCTGTTCTTGATCTTCAAGGAGGTTCTTTATCAATCTTATTGTCTCTAATGGGGATTGAGTATCTATTCTGATTATCTCTATACACTCGGTTTCTCTGATTTACCTGTATGAGATTTCTATGCTTAATCTATTTCTAGGTGTTATCTCTAATCCATATTCTATTTTCGTGTGCTAATCTTTTTTATGTATTATATTTTCTCTTTTCACTGTCTTTTATTATACTCCTGAATCCTTGCTCCGTTTGTTACCTTACTCGCTACGCAATCCTTGCTCCGCTCGTAAGAGAGATTTCCCCGGTTAAAATATCTATCTCTTTCCTCTTCTCTTATACTGGTTCCGGTATATTTTTTTCAATTGAAACAGAGCATTAAAGGTGGTCTCTGATTAGGCTATAAAGGCCCATCCTT
>JBFXDW010000095.1:0-6855 GCA_050180745.1 Bdellovibrionales bacterium
CCATTCGGCAGGAGCATCAACAAGAAGTCGATAGCAGAGAAGAGTATGCCCGCCTTCAAAAGGCTTGTAACGGCGATCTAGAATCCTATGTCCGCCAATATCGGAGATAACCTCCGCGCCCATAATTGTAATATGGGCGCGGCCGCTTTACCTATAAATTACTCTGCACTGTCAGAAGCTTCGCTGTCACCTTCATGGTTTGCGCTATCTTCATCAGTAGCCGCACCGTCTTCTTGTCCGGCTTCTGTTGTTGCCGTAGCAGCAGCCAGATGATCGGCTTTAACCGCATTAACAGATGATGCATGAACTGGACCTGTCGTTACAACCAACACAGCGAGCAATGCAAACAATTTAAGAAAGTTTGTCATGAGTTTATCTCCTAAGAAAAACGGGCACCCAGCGTGCCCACCAGGAGCGAAAATCTGCGCGCAAAACCAGCTCCCGTCAAGCGAATTTACGAAGCCCATAACAGCTCCCAAACCTATGCGACTTTTATATCGCTCTCCCCTGTTTCCGCCTCATCCAACTGCTCTTGGTCTGGAGAGAAAGCATCACGGGTTAGAGCCTCCAAGGCTTGGCTATAAAGGTCATCTTGAGACTTGACAGTACAGCCCATCATAGCTGAAGCCAGCCCCATACCTTGTACTGTCCAAGAGAACACAGACGCCCAAAAGAGCGACGATACAAACGCGACATATTTAGGAAAATCAGTCATTTTTGCCTCCTGACAAAAAGAGGAAAGGATAGCCTACATCCGAATCTTGCGAGTCTAATCGAGTCGGGTCAAGGGTTTTCCATACGAGGGCGTATATCACAAAGAAATTACCCCGCCTCCTAGAAGGCATGTACCGTCATAAATGACCCCAGCTTGACCAGGTGCAACGCCATAAAGAGGGGATTCAAGGTGGAGGTGCCCTGCCCCCTTACCATCCAGACTATCCATAAAAAACCGCGCAGACACAGGTGCCATTGTTGAACGAAGCCGCGTTGTCACAACTAAACCACCTGCGGGGATATCTCCACCAAGCCAATTGATATCTTGCAAGAACACATCTCTTACAGCCAACGCATCACGAGGCCCCACAACCACTTCATTGCGAGCCGAATCAAGACGCACGACATAAAGAGGATCGTTATTCTCGCCTACACGATCACTTAACCCAAGCCCCTTACGCTGCCCTATTGTATAGTGGATGATGCCCTCATGATGTCCTATCACGCGACCCTCAAGATCAACGATTGTACCCTTCTGCGCGATATCAGGACGCAAGGAATTTAAAACCGCCGTGTAATCGCCATCAGGAACAAAACAAATATCCTGACTATCTTTTTGAGCCGCAAGAGGCAGTCTTGCCTCTTGCGCGATATGCCGCACCTCTTGCTTACTCAAACCGCCAAGAGGAAACAGCAGAAAAGGAAGTCGTTCTTGAGGAAGCGCATACAGGAAATAGCTCTGATCCTTTTGCGGGTCTTTTCCTTGATGAAGCTGAACGGTACCATCCCTATCCACGCGCTGCACATAATGACCTGTTGCAAGAAAAGCTGCACCTTCTTCCTTGGCGGCATCCAACAGCATCCCGAATTTAAGTTTTTTATTACAAAGCACACACGGGTTAGGAGTCTCGCCACATGAGTAAGACTCTGCAAAGGCCTCCATCACAGAGGCACGAAAACAACTCCGCCCATCAATAATTTTAAGAGGAACAGATAGGAGCTCTGCCACAGCAGCGGCTTTGGCCCCATCATCATGCTCTTGCAACAGCAGCGTCATAGCCACAACATCCGCGCCCTGCTCTTGAAGCAAAAGCGCGGCAACGGCACTATCCACGCCGCCGGAAAGAGCCACCGCCACGCGGCGGCCTTTTATGTCTTTTTGTTGTAGCATTTACGTGGGTACGACCTAACCAAAGTGGCTGCGGATCATCCACATCGTCTTTTCAAGCGCGACGAGCTGGTCCGTTACTATACTTTGCGTCACGATATCATCCATTTCATCAGCGATACCTTCAGCCTCTAAAAGGCGGCCCGCAAGAAGCTCATAAGATTCTTGCAGATCGTCAAGCATCGCTTCCGCAGAGATCGCAGATGTACCGGCCTCTTTGATAATTGTGTTTTGCAGAAAAGCGTCCATGCTTCCATCAGGCATCATTCCAAGAGCGCGGATACGTTCAGCAAGATCATCCGCTGCTGTAATAAGTGCGTTGTACTGCGCTTCAAAAAAGGCATGCAGTCCCGCAAAAGAGGGGCCCATAACATTCCAATGATAACCATGAACCTTGACTGCCAACACGTAAGTATCACTGAGAACATATGCTAGCTGTTGCGCTAACATTTCCACTGGCTCGACCTTAGCCGCCGAGGTCTCTTTTGTGGTTGATTTCTTCTTTGCCGAGGTCTTCTTTGCTGGGGTCTTCTTTGTCGCTGTTTTTGTAGCCATGTTGCCCTCCCTTAGACATAGATGAATCAAGATATAAGGCACAGCTTATCGGTCCTGTGGCTTAAGAACAAGGCGGAAACCGGAACGAAAAAGACAAGACTCCGACCCAAAACGCCTCCTCTTCCCTCTCATAAATCAAAAAACACCATTAAATACATAATGTTACATCATTAACCTTGATAAACCCCGTTTTTACCCCTCTTCTGATCTTTCTTCCTTGAAAACAAAGAAAGCCTTGCGATTTTGGGAAAATTTGCCATTATGGCGATAAATCTCATATTAGGAGTTTATTTCATGAACCGTATCGTCGCTTTGTTCGGGCTTGTTCTGGCACTGACTGCTTGCAGTCGGCTGGAAGATTTTGATTTTGGCTCTTACGAAGCCGCTCCCGTTGCTGAGTTCTGGCGGCCTATCAGCGAACCCAACCTTATGCTGCCCTCTGATAAAGCACAGGCAAAACTGGCTTTTGATATGAGCCAATGCCGTTGCGGTATGTTCCCTGCGAATACACTTCAGCCTGACCTCGTGTCATTCCAACCAGAGCACCAACGCTATGTTGAAACCAGCGTCACCCGCACCCAGCACGAACGAGGCGACTGCCTGCAACGTCCTAGCTTGGTCGTTTCAGAGTGCATGCGCACACGCGGCTGGGAACAAACCATTTGCTCAGGCCGTATGCCTCTGGCAAAAGGCGGCTCCTTATGCGCTGGCGCTATGATCGACGACTAAACCTTAAGGATCTGAGTGAGGTAACATCCTTACCTCACTCTCACAAAACACGGACCTAATCTAATGATTCCTCGCTACACGCGTGCTGAGATGGCACGGATTTGGGAAGACGAAAACCGTTTTCGCATTTGGTTTGAAATTGAAGCTCATGCCTGTGATGCTCAAGCTGAGCTAGGCGTTATCCCTAAAGAAGCTGCCCAAACTGTCTGGGAAAAAGGGGCATGGAATATCGCCCGCATTCATGAGATTGAAAAAGAAACACGCCACGACGTGTTGGCCTTTTTGACTGATCTTGCTGCATCAATCGGTCCTGAAGCTCGCTTCGTCCATCAAGGTATGACCTCAAGCGACATTCTGGATACGACTCTTTCCGTTCAGATGAAACAGGCAGCCGAACTTCTTCTAAGCGATCTTGATGAACTTCTAGCAGCCCTCAAAACACGCGTTGAGGAAACCCTTCCTCTTATCACGATTGGCCGCAGCCACGGTATCCATGCCGAGCCTACAAGCTTTGGCATCAAACTAGCCAGTCATTATGCCGCTTTTAAACGTGCCCGTGCCAGACTTCAAAACGCTAAAGAGGAAATCGCCACTTGCGCAATTTCTGGTCCTGTCGGGACTTTTGCGACAATCGACCCCCGTGTTGAGGCTCATGTCGCGGACAAGATGGGGTTGAAGCCAGAACCCATTTCGACACAAGTTATTCCTCGTGATCGCCATGCTATGTTCTTCTCGGTCTTAGGCGTGATCGCAAGCTCGATCGAAAATATCGCGATAGAAGTCCGGCACCTGCAACGCAGCGAAGTCCGCGAAGCAGAAGAAGCCTTTGCCAAAGGGCAAAAGGGCTCATCAGCCATGCCACACAAGCGCAACCCGATTTTATCAGAAAACCTAACAGGCCAAGCCCGTATTGTCCGCGCTGCTGTTACACCTGCTCTTGAGAACGTGGCTCTGTGGCATGAACGGGATATCTCACATTCATCTGTTGAGCGCGTATTTGCGCCTGACGCAACGATCGCACTTGATTTTGCTTTGTGCCGTTTGACAAGCCTCATCAAGGGGCTGGTCATCAATGAAAAGCGGGTGCGTGAGAATCTTGAATCCTTGGGAGGCCTTTATTTCTCTCAACGCGTTTTGTTAGCGCTGACACAAAAAGGCATGAGCCGCGAGGATGCTTATAAGCTCGTACAAAGTACAGCTATGGAAGTCTGGGGAGATATTCAAGACGGTAAACCAGCCCGCTTTGAAGACCGCATACGCAACAATGAGGCGGTGACAAAGCTTGTCCCTGTGGAAGAGCTGAATACATGCTTTGACTTGGCCTTCTATACCCGCCACGCTAAGAACACATGGCTAAGGGTTTTAGAGGATTAGAGCGTTTCCTCAAATTCCCTCTTGCATTCCGAATGTTCATGCTTTACCCCAATGGGATGCAAAACACAGCCCCACGACAAACCTTCTATCTTGATGACCTTAACGAGCCTCAGCGCCGCGCCGTAGAAGCCTTGCAAGGCCCTGTCCTCGTTCTAGCCGGAGCCGGAACCGGCAAGACCAGGGCTCTAACGACAAGGCTTGCCCACCTTCTAGCCACAGGCACCGCTATGCCGGGTGAAGTCATGGCCGTCACATTCACCAACAAAGCCGCCGCTGAAATCCGCGAACGTGTGGCTGGGCTTTTAGGCCGCTCAGTCGAGGGATGGTACTTGGGCACCTTCCATGCGCTGGCCGCAAGGCTCTTACGCCCGTTTGCCGAGCGCGTGGATCTGAAACCTAATTTTACAATTCTTGGTACAGACGATCAGCTTCGCCTCATCAAACAGCTGCTTGAAGCCGAGAATATAGACACCAAAAAATCGCCGCCTCGCGCTGTTCTATCTGCCATTGAACGATTTAAGGATCGCGGCCTGACTCCCGCTGATGTTAATGGGGAAGTTGGCGACATTGCCGATGGTAAAATTCTTAAACTCTATCGCCTGTACCAAGAACGCCTGATCGCTTTAAATGCATGCGACTTTGGCGACCTTCTTTTGCATCAACTGACTCTGTTACGAAAAAACCCAGACGTCTTAGAAAAATTTCAAAATCGTTTCCGCTTTTTGCTGGTTGACGAGTATCAAGACACCAATATCGCGCAGTATTTATGGCTGCGCCTTTTGGCGCAGAAAAACAAAAACATCTGCGTTGTCGGTGATGAAGATCAGTCGATCTATGGCTGGCGCGGCGCAGAAGTCGGCAACATCTTACGCTTTGAAGAGGATTTCCCAGGCGCAGAAGTTGTTAAACTCGAGGAAAATTACCGCTCAACCGGACATATCCTTGGCACTGCCGCGACCTTGATCTCACACAACCATATGCGGCTTGGTAAGACCTTATGGACGCAAGCCCGTGAAGGCGAAAAAGTCCAAATCCGCAGCCTATGGGATGGCGAAGAAGAAGCACGCTGGGTTGCGGATGAAATTGAATCGCTTCAACGACGCGGCATTACATTATCTGATATTGCCATTATGGTACGCGCAGGGTTTCAAACGCGCCAATTTGAAGAACGCTTTATTCAACTCGGCATCCCTTATCGCGTTTTAGTGGGCGCACGGTTTTATGAACGGCAAGAGATCAGAGATGCCATGGCCTATTTACGGGTTGTCGCTTCGGCTGATGATGATCTAGCTTTTGAGCGCATTGTAAACCTGCCTAAACGTGGGATTGGCCCCGCAGCAATGCAGCAAATCCATGGCTATGCGCGGATTCAAGACATATCCCTAGCCACGGCCGCCTATCAAATCGCACAAACGGATGAACTCACCCCACGCCTGCGAAACGCCTTCCAAGCCTTAATGAGCAACTTTGCGCGCTGGCGGAACCTGCTTGATACTATGGCGCATAATGAAGTCGCCAAAATCATCTTGGACGAGTCCGGCTATACAGGGCTATGGCAAAATAGCAAAGAACCTGATGCGCCTGCGCGGCTTGAAAACCTAAAAGAACTTGTCAGCGCCATGGCCGAGTTTGATACGCTGCCCGCGTTTTTGGAGCATGTCAGCCTCGTCCTAGAAGCCACGGAAGACAAAACGCAAGCGCAAGTCAGCCTGATGACCCTGCATGGAGCCAAGGGGCTAGAGTTCCCTTATGTCTTCCTGCCGGGTTGGGAGGAAGAGATTTTCCCAAGCCGCCTGTCTTTGTCGGAAAACGGCACCGCCGGATTAGAAGAAGAACGCCGCCTTGCCTATGTTGGGATTACACGCGCGCGAAGCCGAGCTTGGATTAGCCACGTTGCCAACCGCTTTGTGCATGGAAGCTGGAGCAATCCTCTGCCCTCGCGTTTCTTGGCGGAATTGCCGGATCAACATATCGAGCGCCTTTCTTCTATCCAAGGACGCAACACGCAAAACCAAAACAGTTGGAATGCTGATGTGCTGCCCAAACCTCACAGAAGCTCACAGCCGCAAAAACGAGGCCCCAATTTATGGGAACAACTTCAAGCTACGAATTCTGTTCGTGCTCCCCTTGAGATTGAAGGAAAAGCACGAGAAATCAAATCGACAAAAAGCAAGAACGGATTGGCGCTGGGCATGCGCGTTGCGCACGCTAAATTCGGCGCAGGCACGATTATTCGCATTGAAGGAGATAAGCTTGAAATCTCCTTTGACGACGCGGGCCGTAAAAAGGTGATTGATCGTTTTGTAAGTCAGGTA
>JBFXDW010000096.1:0-6817 GCA_050180745.1 Bdellovibrionales bacterium
TCCCATTTTGGTAGTTCCTGAACTTGCAGCTCTTGTCTTTTTTGCAAATTTTAGAAAAATAAATGGGATTCCCGCATGCGCGGGAATGACGGATGTGTTGTTAAGGGTAAAGAGAGAAATGCAAAGGTAGAGCAATTTCCCCGCCCCCCCCCAACCCCTAACCCCCGATTCCTCTTATGCCTCTTGCTTCCTTTATCCACCTTCGTGTTCATTCGGCCTATTCATTGGCTGAGAGCGCTATACGTGTGAGCGAAAAGGGGGGCTCTCGCGAGGGGCTGCTCGATCTTGCCAAGACAAGCGATATGCCTGCTGTGGCGTTGACGGATAAGGCGAATATGTTCGGGGCGCTGGAATTCTCCATGGCGGCGGCGAAGAAGGGAATCCAGCCGCTCGTAGGGTGTCAGGTTTTTGTGGTGAGGGATGAACAGATTGCGCAACCTCCCGCGCGGCGCGATATGTACGATCAGCTTGTTTTGCTTGTGCAGAATGAATTGGGATATCGCAATCTATGTGCGCTTGTTTCGCAAGGTTACGTCAATAAAGAACGTCTTGATCCTTATGTGACGGAAGAGGAAGTAGCTCGTTTTGCAGGCGGGCTCATTGCGTTGACGGCGGGCATTGATGGTGCGGTGGGCCATTATTTGGCCGAAGGCCAAAAGGATATAGCCGAGCAAAAACTCTTATGGCTTAAAGATGTTTTTTATGATCGCCTCTATGTTGAAATCACGCGGCATGAAGGCGGTCAGATTGGGGCAACAGAACAAAAAATAGAAAATGATCTTTTGGATTTTGCCTATAAGTATGATCTGCCGCTTGTGGCGACGAATGACGTTCATTTTGGACGGCGAGGTATGTATGAAGCGCATGACGCGCTTTTATGTATTGCCGATAAGCGCGTGCTGGCTGAAACAGATCGACGCCATTTAACGCCGGATCATTATTTCAAGTCTGCTTCCGAGATGCGAAAGCTCTTCGAGGATATTCCGGAGGCCTGCGATAATACGCTCGTGATTGCTCGGCGCTGCGCTTATATGCCTGAACCGCGCGCGCCGATTTTGCCGCCTTTTTCTATGACGGAAGGTCGCAATGAAGAGGAAGAGCTACGTGTTCAGGCTCGGGAAGGGCTCAAGGCGCGGCTGGATAGGCTTGGCGTTACGGATCGTCAGCCTTATGAAAAACGGCTTGAATATGAACTCGACATCATCGCTAAGATGGGGTTCCCCGGGTATTTCTTGATCGTTTCCGACTTTATCAAATGGTCGAAAAATAATCACGTTCCTGTCGGACCCGGACGTGGTTCTGGGGCTGGTTCGGTTGTGGCGTGGTCTCTTCTTATTACGGATCTTGATCCTTTGCGTTTTGGGTTGCTGTTCGAGCGTTTTTTGAATCCAGAGCGTGTTTCGATGCCTGACTTTGACGTTGATTTCTGCCAAGAGCGCCGCGATAAAGTCATTGAATATGTGCAAGATAAATACGGCGTTGATCGTGTGGCGCAAATCATCACTTACGGTAAATTGCAAGCGCGAGCCGTGTTGCGAGATGTAGGCCGCGTGCTGGCGATGCCTTACGGTTATGTCGATAAGATTTGCAAATTGGTGCCGAGTAATCCGGCTAATCCTATCGGGTTACAAGAGGCTCTTGATACCGAGCCTCAGCTTCAGCAGTTAAGAGATTCAGATACGACCGTCGCGCAGATGATGGATATTGCGCTGAAGTTGGAAGGTTTATTCCGCAACGCCTCGACCCATGCGGCTGGCGTCGTGATCGGTGATAGGCCGTTGGTTGATCTTGTGCCGCTTTATCGCGATCCGGGTTCCTCTTTACCTGCCACGCAATTCGATATGAAGACGATCGAAACGGCAGGGCTTATCAAGTTCGACTTTTTGGGGCTTAAGACCCTTGATGTATTGCAGAACTGCGTTGATCTTTTGAAGAACAGAGGCATTGAGGTTTCTCTGGCTAACATTTCTCTTGAGGACGAAAAAACCTATCAGCTCCTTTCAAAAGGCGACACAACGGGCGTGTTCCAGCTTGAAAGTGCGGGCATGCGGGATGTGCTAAGGAAACTCCAGCCGAACCGCTTTGAAGATATTATTGCTCTTGTGGCGCTCTATCGTCCAGGGCCGATGGACAACATTCCTAAATACATGGCCTGCAAAAAAGGTGACGAAGAGCCAGATTATTTACATCCTCTTTTAGAGCCTATCCTCAAAGACACCTTTGGCATCATGATCTATCAAGAGCAGGTCATGCAGGCCGCACAGATTTTGGCGGGCTATACGCTGGGGACGGCTGACCTGTTGCGTCGCGCGATGGGCAAGAAAAAGGTTGAGGAAATGGCGGCTCAGCGTGCCAACTTTATTGCGGGGGCGAAAAAAGAACATGGCATTTCTGAAACACAATCCAGTCTTATTTTTGATCAGATTGATAAATTTGCAGGCTATGGTTTTAATAAATCTCATGCGGCGGCCTATGCGCTGATCGCCTATCAGACGGCGTGGCTTAAAGCTAATTATCCGGTCGAGTTCTTTGCTGCGGCGATGAATTTTGAAATGAATGACACGGATAAGTTGGGGCACTATCGGCAAGAGCTTCATAAAAACGGCATGGCGTTATTGCCGCCGGATATCAATCTTTCGACGCGCCAGTTTAAGCCGGAGGTGTCAGAAGGGGTCAGAAAGGGCGCTATTCGCTATGCGTTGGCTGCTATTAAGGGTGTGGGCGCGGCGGCGATGGAGTCGCTTGTCGCGGTGAGGGAACGTGATGGTGCCTTTCAGGGTATATTCGACTTTATAGAGCGTATAGATTCTCACACGATCAATCGTAAGCAGCTTGAAGGGTTAGTAACCGCAGGTGCTTTTGACTCGCTGGGTGTTGAACGCGGTCAATTGTTCGGGGCGATAGATTTTCTGTTGAAGCATAATCATGCCTTGGCTGATGAGAAAGCCAGCGGTCAAGGCAATATGTTTGGGGTCATGGAAGACGTAGCGCCTAAACCGGAATTGCCTGAAGGCAAGCCGTGGGATGCGATGACGCGTTTGCAGTATGAGTTCCAGTCAATCGGGTTTTATCTGTCTGCGCATCCTTTGGATAATTATGGTGCGCTTTTGGAACGTCTTGGGGCGACTCCGCTCAGTAAAATAGCGCAAGAGCGAACAGGATTGGGCTCAAGCCGCTATAAGATGGCAGGCATCGTCATGAGTAAACAAGAGCGCACTGCGCGCTCAGGCAATCGCTTTGCCTTTGTGCAGTTCTCGGATACGGAAGGTTCGTTCGAGGTTACGGTGTTTGCGGATTTGCTTTCATCTTCTCGCGAGATTCTAGAGGCGGGCGAGATGATCCTGATGGATGTTGATGCACAAGGCGGCAAGAATGGCGAAGGTGACGATCTTCGTTTTATCGGGCGGAGTTTTGAGCGTTTAGCAGATGTTGCGGCGCGGATGGCCAAGGGGATCAGGATTAAGCTTTATGATCCCTCTCTTATAGAAGCGGTGAAAGAGAAGCTTTCTATGGCTTCCAAAGGACGCGGCAAAATTGTGATTGCGCTTGATCTTGACGATGAGCTTGCGGAAATGGAACTTCCGGGAGGCTGGCTCTTGACGGAGGAGCTGAAAAACGCTCTGCGAGGGTTAGGCGCAGGAATTGAGGTGCAGGAGTGGTAGATTAGGATTCAGCATTTAGGATTTAGGATTTAGGATTCAGGATTCAGCATTTAGGATTCAGGGGCGCTAACTTCACGTTTCTCTTCCAGCCTTTAAGCACATTCCTTGTGAGGATAGAAACAGCACTAAAAATTGGGAGAGATATGCAAAATCAATTCTCCTCTGAATCCTAAATGCTAAATCCTAAATGCTGAATCCTGAATCCTGAATCACTGTTTGGCTTTTGGGCGGTTTTGTTGTACTCTCCTATTAAGTTTTTGAATAATAAGAGAACGGAGGCTCACTATGCCTTTAAAGACACGTGCTGTGAACCCGGACAATCAGCTTCTGGCTGAGTGCCGTGCGCAGATTGATCAAATTGATGGGGCTATGTATGAGCTCCTCGTGCAGCGTGCCGAAATTATTGATAACATAAAGAAATTAAAGACAAAAAAGCAGCTTCCTATACGCCCCGGTCGAGAAGCCCAAATCCTGCGGGCGCTTGCTGGGCGAGCCAAGGGCAAGTTGCCAGAGGGGCTTGTTGTACGTGTGTGGCGTGAGATTATCTCGGCTTTTTCTCTTCAGAGTGGGGCTGTCAAAGTTGGGGTTTATGAGCCGGTCAAGGGAGACGGTCTTTGGGATATGGCACGTGATCACTATGGCGCCTTTACGCCTCTGATCGTTTTTCCTAAGGTAAAAGCGATGATCAAAGCGCTGGAGGAGGGAAAAATCAATGTTGCGTTGGTGCCAGCCCCTGACGTTGATGCGCAAGATGCATGGTGGCCTTTGCTTGCAGAGTCTAAAGCAAAAGGGCTTACGGTGTTTCAGTCTCTGCCGTTTGAGAAAATGAAAGCAGGTCGGAGCAATGCGCGCAATGCGTTGCCGCAAGGTTTTATGATCGGTCAAATGTATCCAGAATTGACTGGCGATGATCGCAGCTTTTTAGCCTTGGAATGCGTACATGTTCCAGAAGCTGAGATGAAGCGTTTATTGAGCAAAGCTGGTTATAAAGTGCGTCAGCTTTTGATGATGAGTAAGGGGAGCGCGGATTCGGCTCCAACCCTTTATTTCGCTGAGACAGATGGTTTTGTCGGGCGGTCCGATACGCGCCTTGGGCGCATTAAGGCGATGATGGGCAGCCGGTTGAAGAAGCTGTCTCCGTTGGGGGGCTATCCCGTACCGCTGAAAAACGGGAAGCGGTAAATCGGAAGACAAAAGACACGCCCTAGAGCTTGCATGGCAACCGCATTTGGGTTTTTACTTCTTTCTTTTTTTGGCTCATCGCGGAAAAAAGTGGAAGGAATCGAGCGTTTTTGCAAATCCATTTGGTTATTTCCAGAATTTACAAAAAAGATAAACGTTGCAAGTTCTGGACATAAAAAAATGGGATTCCGGACCTTCACGCCCTTCGGGCGCTTGTCCGGAATGACGGAGATTTTTTTTGATGAATGGGGAGAGAAACGCAAAGGAAAACCTTCTATCCTCTGACTTCTGTCCTTTGACTACCACTCAATCTTAGGAAGTTCCAGAAGCCTCACGGGGCCGAAGTAGAGTTGGTTGCTGTGCAGCGCGACAGGCAGGACCATCGAACTGCTGCTGCCCATCATAGAGGCTGGGCGGGCCAAAACGTCCATCGTCGCTCGTAAAAGAGAGAGCTGGCTATTATCAATCTGATCGCGTGTCGCCAGTATCCCAATTGTTTCATCAAGACCTTGCACGCGGCCTGCAAACGCTCCTTGAGGTTGGAGGTTTTCATCTAAGGCCAGATTGCCTCGTGCGGCGACATAAAGAGGTCCCCAGTTAAGTTCAAATTCATCGAACTCGATCATGCCGCCGACATCGCGCCAGTTTTGTAGAGAATCAGTTTTCGTGAAGTTAGGTGTAGGGCCTATGATCCTGAAACGAAAATTAGCTTCGTCCATCTGGTTGCCAAGGGCAAAGGGTGTTTCTTCCGTGAAGGTCACACCCAGAGGATTAAGCCAGAGATGTAGCTCTTCAGGCTCTTGGGCGGCGCTGAAGCGGACAATGCCTGCTGTTAGATCATGTCCCATAAGTTGTGCTGTGATGCCATCGCGCAACTTACCGGAAATCTCATTTTGTTGCCAAAGCTTTAGGTAAAAAACGGACTCTTTGGCGTTGATTTCATTGCCGTTTTCTAGTTTTATGTGGAGCGGTTCCAAATGCGCGTGGACTGAAAATGGATTGCCATTGATAAAGCGTCTTTCGTATGTCACGTCTATTCTGGCCTGCTTTGCCAGCACTAAGGCGCGGTCAATCTGGCGGTCAACGTAAAGCGCGGCAAGGCTCCAAAGAACCATCCATGCAATCAGAATGGCAAGGACTAAGATCCCCGCAAGATGACGTTTGCGGTGATGACGGCGGGTGAAGATTCGGGCAGCATGTGACATAATGAAAAGATACTAACATACTCAATCAGGATAAGAAAATGGCTGAACACGATTTTTTATTACCTTTTTTGCTTGAGCGCTCGGCGATCCGAGGGCGCTTGGTGCGTTTATCTGACTCGGTTACTAAAATTATCAATCAACATAAATACCCTCAAGCTGTTGGAAATGTGCTGGGGCAGGCTGTGGCGTTGGCTGCTAATCTGGGGATGGCGCTGAAATATGAGGGCGTTTTTACACTACAGATCAAGGGGAAGGGGGCTGTTGATCTATTAGTCGCAGATGTAACGTCCGAGGGGGCCTTGCGGAGCTATGCGCGGTTTGATGAGGCGCGGCTGGGGGATGAAGGTTCTGTGTTGGGCGAAGGTACGCTCGTTTTTACCGTGGACCAGATTGAGACGAATGAGCGCTATCAGGGCATTGTGCAGCTTGCTCAAGGAGAGGGGCTTTGTGCAGCACTTCAAACCTATTTTAAAAAATCAGAGCAGATTCCAACAGGTATTTTGGTCGCCGCTAGACGGGCCGCAAATGGTGCTTGGGAGGCGGCAAGTTTGATCCTGCAACGCATGCCGCGCGAAGGAGGGGCGAATGCGCCTGATGATACGAGCATAGAGGATGATTGGCTGCGGAGCATGTGTTTGTTGCAGAGCTGTACACAGGCCGAGCTTTTGGATTCGTCTTTGCCTGCAGAAGATTTGCTCTTTCGGTTGTTCCATGAAGAGGGGGTTCGTATTTTTGATAAAAAATATTTCCGTCACGAATGTCGTTGCA
>JBFXDW010000097.1:0-6780 GCA_050180745.1 Bdellovibrionales bacterium
GCCGTTGAGTATCGGAGTAACGGTTTTGTTCACTTATTGTTCTACTCTTAAAAATGGATAAACTACTCGTGTTGACTACGTAACAACCGCCATTCATGATGTCAATAATTGATTATTACTTTTTAGGGTATAACCTCACGCCCTAAGGCATAGCAGCTAAAATCTCTATAACCGTCTGATCCGAGGAGGTGCTGCTGCGCTCAAGTAAAACACTCTCTGGCGTGGCTGCTGGTCCATATAACGCAGCATTCCATGTGTGGCGCGGAGATATCACCGAGCCTTGTATCGAGGCGCCGACAAACAGTCCTTCTGAGCGCGCAAAGGCATACATGTCAGCATTCAGGTCCAGTCCCGTAGCGGCGTTGACGCCTTTGCCGAGCTCACCGATTGCTAATCCTGCGTCCCCGCCAAGCGTGACTTGTGTTTTTAGGATAGCGTGTAGGGCTTTCTCTGTCATGACGGCGATGACCATCTCTGAGGCGTTTGCTCCGACTTGTAAGCCAAAGCTCAGACCACCGAGTGTATAAAAGGCGGGATTGCTCCATGCGCCCTGTTCATTTCGGGCGAGCATAATGGCGTTGCCGCCACGTCCGCCAATCAAGAAAGCTCCCTGTAAAAGGTTAGGGAGGATAATGACAGCCTTAGCGCGGGCAACCAGATCAACAAGGCCCGGATATTGGTTGTCGCTCATCATACTGGTAAAGGTTACGCGTGAACGGCTGATGAGGTCTTGGGGTTCACGGTTAAATTCGCCCGCGCTACGACATCCGGCCAGCGCCATAAGGAGAACGGTAAAAAGAAGAGTCGAGCGACGGAAAAAGGACATGAGCAAACGCTCCATAAAGACAGTTACTGAACGGACAAGATATAGCCAAGCACCGCGACTTCAACGATAACCTGAAGCGTTCCCATCAGAGGGCCATTGTAGCCTCGTAAATGGTTGGCTCCAAGCAAGGCTACGACAAGGGCTACACCTGCGCCAATGCCCATAGCCATGGGAGCAAAGGAACCGAGCGTCAGGAAGGTAACACAGGTGCCGATAAACAGGGCCAGAATAATCCGAAGAAGAGGGGGTTGTTGAAAATTATCGGCTACAGGATCGCCTTCAATAGGACGTAACCATCCAGCCATGACAACCATCATGGCACGGGACCAGCACGCGGCAGCAATCAGGGCTTGAAACACGAGTGTGCTGTCGCTCAGGCTGGCGATAGCCCCAATTTTGATAATCATACCAATGATAACGGACAATGTACCGTATTGGACGGCACGTTCTTCTCGGAGCCAGCCAATGGTTTCATCCTTTTCAAGTGTATGGCCATAAGCGTTGGCAAGCGTTGCAAATTCTTCTTCATGCATGGCGCGGGTCATCCAGAGCATGCTGATGACGGCAAAAGCGGCTGTGATAAGGCCGGGGAGGCCGATTTGTGTCATAACCCAGTCGATAGAAGCGCCAAAGAATCCGATCAGAACGCCGATTAGAGGAAACCAGCCCATAGATTTGCGGACAAAGCGAGGTTTAGGCTCTTCCTTCATTGAAAAATTAAATCGCGTCAAATAGTTAAGTGCGATCATAATTTCTTGCCATATCGTTTCTGCCGACGGCGCGCGTACGGTGATAACTGGCGGCGATTTCAGGGGCGTACCTGTTTTGGCGGGTGTTTCTTGTGAATCGCTGGGAGAAAGATCCTCTGGAGTGGGCTGAGGATCGTTTGATTCGGTAGAAGGAGGGAGGTCATATTCGTCGGTCATGTCTGTAGTATATAGATGATTTGGGGGGAAACGCAATCGGGAAAACAGGATCTTGTATGGAGAATAGATGAGAAAAAAAGATAGGAAAAATCAATTTTTTGAAGATTGAAAGCGGATTTTAGTTGTCATAAGAGAATCATCCGTTTATAAGCTGGCGACTTGCTTGAAAAGCAGATAAGCCTGGGTAGCTCAGTTGGTAGAGCAGAGGACTGAAAATCCTCGTGTCGGCGGTTCAATTCCGTCCCCAGGCACCATTTATTTTCCGGCAGCGTCCGGCATAATCCGAAAAACCAATCAAAAACATAATGAAATGCGGCAGATTGTCTGATACAATCCGTTCGCGTTCACCTGCATCCGGCTCAATTGGGGGTATCGGTGGGGGTATTTTGAAAGGGGGCGAACATCATGCCGCTTTCGGACATTAAAATCCGCAATGCCAAACCTAAGGAGAAGCCCTACAAGCTCACCGATGGCGGAGGGCTGTTTTTGCTAGTCAAACCTATCGGAAGCAAGTTATGGCGGCTCAAATACCGCTACATGGGCAAGGAGAAGCTGTTTTCCATTGGGGCTTATCCATTGGTGGGGGCGGGCGAAGCCCGAACAATAAGGGATAACGTCAAAAAGCTTTTGGCGAATGGCATAGACCCGACCCAGCATCGCCGGACGACCAAACAGCAAAAAATGGAAGCCAACCAAAACACCTTTGAAGCGGTGGCAAGGCGTTGGCTTTCGATCAAAAAGACAGAGAAGACCCACCAAGTCCGATCCTTGCGACGGCTTGAGCTTCACGCCTTCCCACGCCTTGGCTTTCGACCCATTGGCGAGATTAAGACGGTGGAGCTTGCCACCTGTCTTGAGGCGATAGAGCGCGAGGGGATTTTAGAAACGGCGCACCGCGTTAAACAGCTTATCCAGCAAGTTTTTCGTTATGCCGTCCGGCGCGGGGTCATTGAACATAATCCGGCGGGCGATCTGCGCGACATCATCGGACATGCCGAAAAGCAAAACAGGGCGTGTATTGCTCCGGCGGAGCTTCCCGAACTCTTGCAAAAAATGAAGGACTATAACGGCGATCCGCTGACCTTGGCAGCGATGAACCTTTTGGCACTTACCTTCGTGCGAACGGGCGAATTGATCGGGGCGCGGTGGGAGGAAATAGACTGGCAGCGTGAAGAATGGCGCATTCCCGCCTCTCGCATGAAAATGAGAAACGAGCATATTGTTCCCCTGTCGCGTCAAGCCAAGGCCATTTTCAAAAAGCTGCATGAGCAAACAGGTCGTTATGATCTGGTTTTCTTCTCGCCCGCGAACAAGTCCAAGCATATCAGCAACAATGCCGTTTTGAGCGCGTTAAAGCGCATGGGTTACGCTGGACGCATGACAGGACACGGCTTTCGCGCCCTTGCTTCCACCGTTTTGAATGAACAACGCAAATATCATCCCGACGTGATCGAGCGGCAGCTTGCCCATGCCGACCGGAATGAAGTCCGCGCCGCGTATAACCGTGCTGAACATTTATTAGAGCGCAAAAAGATGATGCAGGACTGGGCGGATTATCTGGATCGGCAAGGGGTGCAGGGGAAAGTTGTTTCTGGAAAGTTTAGAAAGGGGGCTTAAAAATGGGCATTTCTCCTAAACGTAGGGATACAAACTATGCTTTCGCTCTCGTTTCTGACGAGCCTTCTTTTTCAAAAGAAGACTTTGAGAGCATCGAAAAAAAAGGGAATCTGAAACTTTGTGATAAATTGAGACAAGAATTACAAGATGCCCTTAAACATTATCACATGCAAAGGTTTGTTGAGATGAATGCCTCTTCGCGGGGCGATCAGTACAAGCTTTTTGATAAGATTTCAGAAGCGGCAAGAACGCTAGATGATATTATTTCTGATGAAGACGACCATGCTACTAGACGCGTTTTGTACAAAATAGAAGATGAGTTTGAAACAGTCATAGAGGAACATGCGTTTTCTTTAAAGGCACGCTGGAGCTTGTACAGTAGCCGTATGCAAGGCAAGCCAGAGCCATTGGAGGAGGAATTCTTTCGGCGGATGGCAGACAATCTGAAAATCATTCATCATGCCGCTCTTTCAGCTAAGGAAAAATTTGAGAGCGAGGGAGCGACTGACAAAGGCGGCAAAAACACGGATCGTCTGCTTAATTCCCTTTACCAAGGGATTGATGATGTGTTTCAAAAAGCCAACGGGAAACGACAATATAGAAGGCGTTTTTTTGAAGAGGTTATGAAAAGGATTCCTGAAAGCACAAGACCTGCATTTGATAATAAAAGTTGGGACACGGTAAAGCGACAGATTAATCGTGTTAAAAAGAAACCTCCCAGTAAAAGCAAACCAAGCTCTCCCTTATAGACTAACGGGACATAACCCCTGTTTTACAAAACAGGGTAATGTCTTAATAAAATCAATGCGTTAGCGTTTACTCGCGGGTGTCTTCGTGCTATTGTGGATTTATTAGACCACACACGAAGGGGGACAACCTTGAGCGAATTATTAAGTATAAAGCAGGCTTGTTTGCGCCTTGGTTTGGGGCGCACCAAGGTTTACGACCTAATGGCCGCGCAAAGCCTAAGGGCCATTAAATGCGGGCGGCGGACGCTTCTTAAGGCTGACGACGTAGCCGAATTTATACGCGACCTACCGGCGTACAAGTCGGTGATTGGGGGTGATAAATGAAGGCCCCCTCAAAAATTACACGCCATGCCGCAAAGTTGGGCATTTTAGCCGCCCGATCTCTCGGTTTAATCGACCCCGTGTGCGCCGATTTTTGGCTGGCGGTACTAGGGCTGTCCGATGCTTGACGCACTGGCACAATCAGGTATCGGATTGTCTATGCAAAGCAAGCCAATATCGCACAGGGCAATCAACAAGTGAACAATGGGCCTTTGCCCCCCGCGCAGGCGGAAAAAACAAAAATTGTGCAAAACGGACTATTGGAGGACAAAAGCCATGAGGTTGAACGGGTGGACTTTGGAGCGACGCAAACAACAAGCCGAGGCGATCCAGCGATGGCAACCGTGGGAGCGATCAACGGGCCCGCGCACGGCGCAAGGGAAAGAAAAGGCGAGCCGTAACGCCTTCAAGGGTGGCGGTTGGCTGAAAGAAAGGCAGCTTATTAAAAAACTCAATCTTTATTTGCGTGAGCAAGAACATGCGCGTGAAAAACACATAAATGACCTTTATTCTGGTTTTGCATGAAATCCCTCTGCTTTCTTTTGAACCATCTTCATTTCTTGTGCAGTAAGTGTTCGCTCAATTGAGTTCATTAAAAGCAAAGAATCTTTTGCCCCTTGCGAAGCAGCCAGTGAAAGCCAAAAACAGGCTTCAATAAAATCCTTATTAACGCCTTTCCCTTGGGCATACAGAAGGCCAGTGATATGTTGTCCCAAGCTGCTTCCCTGTTTAGCTGCCCTTAGCCCCCATAATATGGCTTTTGTATAATTGCGAGGAATCCTATCTCCGTCCGCGTACATGCCAGCAATCATCGCTTGTGCATCCATATTGCCACTTTCCGCAGCTTTCAGAAAATATTCTGCAGCTTTATTGTTTCCTGAGGAAGAACAGTTATCAGAAAGATAGTAAAATCCGAGAGCAAGATAGGCGTTAACTTCTTTTTGACTTGCTGCACGGTTAAGCCATTCGAGCGCGACCATACACTCCCGTGGAGAAGAGGCAGTTTCTGCGTGGTTGGTACCAAGCAGGATTTGTGCGTGTACACTTCCGTTTTCTGCCTCTTGCCTGAGATAATCATCCGCATCTATTTCTATTGAATCTGTGTTTGATGTTATGATTTCTTTGTTAGCCTGACAGCCAGCAAAGAAAAACATTATAAAAAGCAAAAGGAAACATTTGTTTTTTGAATGTGAGCAAAACATCTGCCTACCTCTTAATGTCGTATTCTGTGGGGCGGCCCGAAAGGGAAGGAAAATCATGAAGTTTATTTCTAGTCTGGGATTTTGGCTAGCTCTCTCCGTAATCCGTCCACCATCGCTTGCGCGAAGTCCGGACGATTCGCCCAACGCGCCTCGGCTTCCCGATTGCGCTTCTCCACTAAGGAAGCCTCGCTCTGTGGCTTCGGAGATTTTTCCTGTTTTTCTTTGCTCATTTATGACACTCCTTAACTATCGCCCGCGTCGTTTGTTTGTGCTAAATTCATTGTCGTTCGAGTCTTGATGGTTGTAAGTATTGGTGCGCCTCTCAGAGTAGGGGTTATTGGCTGGTGCTAGGTCGCCAGCAGTCGATTGGCGATTGCCGAGTCCATCGGGACGCGACTTTCTATAATTATAATCCTCGGCGGCATGACGACGATAATAATCGTCTCGCGTTTCTAGCGGATCAACCCTTTTGCCATTAGAGGCGAGGGCAGAAGGGACCGCACAAATTGTGACAATCAAGGCAAGAGTTATTTCTTTCATCATAGCTGACACCCCCCATTTAGAAAATATGAAGTATTTCTTGCTACAAGGTTACGATAAAAAAGGGAGGGATATAAGGGGAAAATCTTGATTAATGGGGTATCTTTGGGGGTATCTATTGGATTGTTGTAATAAATTATTCTTTTATAACAATGTGTTGTTGCTGCAGTTTGATGCCGTCCCCACCATGTTTATCAACAAGTTAGCTCTCCCCTTCATCTGCGTTTTACCCTCTGTGTGGAACTTTTGTGTGGAACTTTTTTGAAAAACTATTCCTGAGGCTCCCATTGAGGCCTGTGGCATGAAGGCTGTTAGGCCGTCCAGAGTATCCCTTTTCCCTTGGTCTATAAGAACAAGGAGCCACTTTTGTGTGCCTGTGTATGTTTGGCGTAAAAGGCTTTTAAAATAAATGGTGAGAGACTTTGCTTGTCTACTTTCTATAACAATAAAGACTGCCCTCTCCTATGTCTCTCTTTACCGAAGACACCAAATGTAATTTTTTATACCCCGTTCACGCCAAAACCCGAAAATCCTTGGGTGAGATGACGCGGAAGTTATCCGTAACGGAATCGCAGTATTTTTGCCAGTTTTTGGGCACT
>JBFXDW010000098.1:0-6754 GCA_050180745.1 Bdellovibrionales bacterium
TTTTACGGCAGCCAAAAAGAACTAGACCTTTCTTTAAATAACGAATCGCCTTTATGGGAAACAGGGATCAACAGCTATATCTCCCAGTCCTTTTTCAATCGTTCACGATTCAACGCAACAGATTTTGGAGGAACCCTCGCCCTCACCTATCATGGTCAACGCACAGACCTTGGACTTAAGACGAGCGCCGCCAAAGAAACCGTTCGCACAACAGAGACAACAAACTTTGGACAGAACCTTGGTGCCGCACAAGAAGTAAACTACGATATACAGCCCTCTTTTGATTACCACATAGGACAAAGAACGCATTTCCTGTTGTCCGGACGCTATATAAACACCTCTTATGACGATAGCCGCTTGATTGATTATCAAGAGACGGCGCTAACGCCCTCTTTCGCCTATGATATAACGGAAACTCACCGCGCCGCGTTAAGCCTTCAATATGGCTATTTTCGCGCTGATAATGATGATCGCACCCGCATCAACACACTCTCGCCTTTTGCCGATCTTACATGGTCGCCCAACAAGCGGTGGAGCACTCTTTTATGTGCGGGCGCAAATATAAGCAAAGAGCGCAGCCACAGCCTGTCTGATGATGACTGGCAACGCGATATGATCTATGAAGCCTCCCTTCGCTTCAAAGGAGAAACAAACAAGACAGAACTGCGCATCGTTCGTCAAAACCAGATCTATACTGACGGCAACCAGTCTTTATTGACGAGCTTTATTCTCGAGACTTCCCACAAACTGAATGAAAATCTTACTCTTGATGGGTATGCAAGCCACCAAACATCCGGCGCATCGGGACGAAGCAGCTTAGAACACAAAACAAAGGCTTCAATCGGGCTCACATATCAGCTTTTTCAGACTGTAGCCTTGCGTGGAAGTTACGAATACAAAATCGAAACTTATAATGATAATAGCCCCCATGTGCAGGGAAACAAAGCGCTGCTCAGCCTCTTATGGCATCCCTTTGAAACAGAAGAAACGCCATGAACGACATATCATTCACAGAAATAAGACATATTTTTAAACGAAGCCGTTCTCTTTTTTACATGTTGACGAGCACATTCTTTCTCTTGTTTGTGATAGGAGCCTTTACCTGGTCAAACTATCGCGCCGAGGCCAGCATAGAGATCGCGCAAGGCACCATAAACACAGGCTCTGAATATCCAGCAACGAACAACACCCCTGCTGATTTGCGCATCAATAGGCTTCAACAAAAAGTTCTTTCCATAGACTCTCTTAGCGACATTATCCGCCTTTACCACCTCTATCCCGATCAACAACCACACCGCTCTCTGGTCAGTCTGGCCAAGAAAATGCAGCAACATGTCAGAATATCTCTTATCGGTAATAAATTAGCTTCTCCTGCTTCCACACAAAAAGCCGCCGCCCGCCAATTATCAGCTATCGCCTTTACGATCAGTTTTGACTATCACGACCCAGAACTCGCTCAACAAGTTACAAATGCGCTCGCTACACAATTTTTGGAGACAGATCAGGAAGACCAACAAACACAGAGCTTCCAAACAGCAGCTTTTCTAGAATCACAACTCAAAACTTTGGAAACCAAGCTGGCCGCGCAGGAAAAAGAAATAGCCACCTTTAGAATGAAGCATGGAGATTCCTCTCAAGAAACGCTTAAATTCAACAAGCAAACCGCAGCCACTCTTGCAACACAAATCCAGTCTATGGAAAGCAGAATAGCGGAGATTCGCGCAAAACAAGAAGTCTTACGCACACAACTAGCCGCCACACCGCCTTATAGCCGCACCTTGACAGATGATGATATGGCAACAACACCTGCGCTACACCTCAAAGCCCTTGAACGTGAATATCAGGTATTACGAGCCAAATACGCCGCGCAACATCCCGATATCATAAAGCTAAGACGACAAATCGCAACACTTCGCCCCATAGCCAGTAACGACCTCAACACCATCCAAGAAGACGCCGACAATCCAACCTATTTATCACTTGTCACACAAATTCGCGCTCTTGAAGAGCAGTATAATGCCCTTCTCAAACAGCAAAAGACCCTAGAAAAAGATCAACGCAACTATCAGCGCTCTATTAAAAACAGCCCCCTTGTTGAGAAAGAATTTGCCGCGCTTTCTCGCAACTACAGCAACATGAAAGCTCAGTATAAGAATCTTAAGGATGAAAAACTTCAGGCCGATATGAACAAGGACATCACGCAAAAACAGGAAAGTGATCACCTTATTTTGGCAAGCCCCGCTGAACGGCCTACCCAGACCACCCCGTCACGCCTTGTTTTTCTTGCCGCCGGATGCCTCTTTTCCCTCGCCTTGAGCCTGTTATGTATTCTCTCTATTGCGCTTTTTAAAGGCCGCCTTATGGGCAAGGCTCATCTCATACGCCTGACAGGAAAAGAACCCCTTATAAGCGTCCCTTCCATCGACAACAAAAGAGGATAAGCATGGACCGTTTAGGAAAAGCGCTTCAGAAGGCGCGGAATATGCGGGACCAAATCCACACTCCGCCACCACCAGCTAACTACGCGCCACAAATAAAAAGCACAGCGCCCTCTTACCCTCTCTCACAGAGCCTGCTTCTTCAAAACCGCATCGTAGCTCATCTGGAAAACAAAAAAGAAGCCGACGTTTTCCGTCTCTTGCGCACGCAGGTTTTGCAAAAAATGAAAAAAGAGGGGTTGCAATCTCTTGCTATGACAAGTCCTGCTCATGGTGACGGAAAAAGCACAATGGCCCTCAATTTAGCTATCAGTATCGCCCGAGACGTGAAACAAACGGCTCTCTTAGTCGATCTCGATTTACGAAAGCCGTCCTTATCCTCCTATCTTGGCATAACGCCAATAAAAGGCTTAAACGATTATTTTGCGAGGAAAGCTTCTCTTGAAGAGATTTTGATCCGCCTTCCCTTCCCTCGCCTTGCGCTGCTGCCCGCCGGAGACAGCTTGACAGAATCATCTGAAATCATCGGCTCCCCAACAATGGCCGCGCTGGCAAAGGAACTAAAGGCGCGCTATCCAGATCGCTATATCATTTATGATATGCCGCCGCTTTTGACCCAAGATGACACGCTGGCCTTCCTCCCCCAAACGGATGCAACTCTTTTAGTCTGCCGTGAGAACATCACGCGCCAAGAAGACATCACACGCAGCCTTGCTCTTTTAAGCGACACAAAACTCCTCGGCACTGTCCTGAACGACACGGTTTATAGTCGATCCCAATAAAAAACGCTCAACTTAATCTGACATTATGGTGGTGGTTGTGGTAGGTAGGAAAGCTGAGGGTAACGCGCATGCGTTATCCACGAACTTTCCTGCCACAGCATCTCAAACTCAACCCAAGAACAGGAGAATGTCAGATGACAAACTTAGAACAAAAAATCATCCAACCGAAACTAGGGCTATTGGAATTCACCCGATCTGCTTCTTAGCTAAGCGATACCCCTTTCAGGGCGTTTGATACTTCGATGATAGAGTATGTATGGCCATTCCTTGGTTTGCGCTCATGTGGGAACAACGCATAAATGGATTCAAGCACGGGCACAGCTCTGTTGTATAAATGCTCTAGCTGAAGGTTTCTAGAAGCAGCATCTCGTTTACCTGCAATAGATTTTTCTATCTGTCGAATAAGTGCAGGAGTCAATTCATTGGGCGCCTTCTTTATAGCACGCTCAAATGTAGCCTGAGCTTTCTTATATGGGGTGTTATTAATCGTATTTAAAGACACATCCAACAAGCGGTCAAGCAACCCTTTCGTGACAAAAGCTTCAGATGATCCAATCGCTACATCATAAGCATCATATAAGTAGCGCTGGCCTTGGTTCTGTGTCTGTTTACCTAGCTCTCCAAGTTCTGCAAGCAGCGGTTTTTTTGTTTTTTCATCCTCAAACAAAGAAGCTAAAAGGTTTTTTGGGTTTATCTTGCCCTTTGTGTTGGCGTAACTGCCTTTTACAAAGCGACCTAGAAAAGTCTTGGCATGCCATGGCGTCACCAAGTCAGGTCTTTTTGACATGCAAGTTGCCAATATATCTGCTGATCCAAGTTCATCTATTTTAAGCAAACGTGTGATCCAAGTATCATCAATTTCACTAGAATGTTTTCCAGCAATTCTTTCTACAATTGTTAGGTAGGCATCCTTCTCTATTGCACCTATGCCTTCTTTTTCTGCTAAGCCTAGAAAAGTTTTCCCCATCTCTACATTTGTTGTTATTTTTGTTTCCAAGATAAGAGATTCCAACAATTCCCCAGCCCACGAACACTCACGCCAACAGCTGCTTTTAGTGTATGGCATAGCCCTATGAAATACTTTTTCTGCATTGTCTTTGCTGATCTGTGCATATGTCAAAAGCACATTTTTTGTTTTGTCACGACCACGACTTAAAGCTTGTTTAATCAGCCTCCCCAACTCACCATCTTCTATCTTGTCTGGGCGATTTAATCCAATGTGATCCAACAAATCATTTGCCGTCCGTTGAATCTCCTGATACTGACATTCACTGGGTGCTTCCGAACCCTTCTTATCAAACTCATTCTTATCAAAGTCTGCTAGGTATGGCTCCATATTCTTACGAATGCGTACATCATATTCAGGATGTTTCTCAATAATCGCAAAGAGGACATCCATCCGGCTTTGATACAGTCCACCTGAACCGTAGCTAGCATAATATTTCCCAGCCAAATTAGTCATATGATCGACCAAATCGCCGCTCACAAGGCAAACACCTCTCTCAGGATCGTAGTCTTCTCTTCTTAGAATTTTTGCAAATTCGGTCATGGCCTTCTCATGGCCACCATGCTTATGCACCTCAATTTGAGCTAACCAAAATTCGGGGGTTAGAAATTCTCTAACTTCTGAGGATTCTTCAGTCATTTAATCACCTTTGCAAATATGAAAATGAAAACCCATGCCTTTTAGCAAGCAATGTGTAGAAAGTAAAAAAAAATACATGGTTAACTGGGCTATAAATCTAGATTAGCGAGTAGTTTATAGAGAAAACCAAGGTTCCAATCTGCTAATTCTCTTCAAAGTTTTATATTTTTCTTGCCTTTGGCGGCGCGGACAAGGTTAATAGCAAAACACCTAACGACCGCCATCTTTCTTACCCCACACAGATGCCTCTCTTTTGGTTTGCCGCGAGAACGTCACGCGCCAAGAAGACATCACACGCAGCCTTGCTCTTTTAAGCGACACAAAACTCCTCGGCACTGTCCTAAACGATACGCTATAAAAGGATCACAAAAAAAACGGGCCTCATAAAGAGACCCGTTTCTTTTCATAACTCTGACAAAGGAAAAGCTATGCCGCCATCAAAGACACCGTATCTTTCACAACAACTTTAAGTGCTTCTTCTGTCTCTGGCACAATTTTCGATTCTTTACGGATCGATTCCAGAATAGACTTCTTCTCGGTACGAAGCTTAGCCAGAAGCTCTTCCTCAAACCGAGGGACATCCGCAACCTTCAAGCTGTCCAAGAAACCATTCACACCCGCATAGATAGAACAGACCTGCTCTTCCACAGGCAGCGGACTGTATTGGTTTTGCTTCAAAAGCGCTGTCAGACGCTCACCACGCGACAACAGCTTCTTTGTTGAAGCATCAAGATCAGATGCGAATTGAGAGAAAGCCTCCATCTCACGATATTGCGCCAGATCAAGCTTAATAGACCCAGCAACCTGCTTCATAGCCTTGATCTGCGCAGCAGAACCAACACGGCTAACCGACAGACCAACGTTAATAGCAGGACGAATACCCTTATAGAACAGCTCTGTCTCTAAGAATATCTGCCCGTCCGTAATCGAGATCACGTTCGTTGGGATATAGGCCGACACGTCACCAGCTTGCGTTTCGATAACAGGCAAAGCCGTCAAAGAACCACCGCCTTGAGAATCATTCATCTTCGCCGCACGTTCCAGAAGACGTGAGTGAAGATAAAAAACGTCACCCGGATAAGCTTCACGACCCGGAGGACGACGAAGCAGCAATGACATTTGACGATAGGCCACAGCATGGCGAGACAAATCATCATAAACGATCACGGCATGCTTGCCGTTGTCACGGAAGAACTCGCCCATCGCACAAGCTGTGTAAGGCGCAATAAACTGAAGAGGCGCAGGCTCTGAAGCTGTCGCAGCCACAACGATGGTATATTCCATCGCGCCTGCATCTTCCAAAGACTTAACGATTTGTGCCACGGTCGAACGTTTTTGCCCGATAGCAACATAGATGCAATACAGCTTCTTCTTGGTGTCACCGGAATCATTGATAACCTTTTGATTAATGAAGGTATCAATCGCCACAGCCGTCTTCCCTGTTTGGCGATCACCAATGATAAGCTCCCGTTGACCACGGCCAATCGGCACGAGCGAATCAATGGCCTTTAGACCCGTTTGCATCGGCTCATTTACTGATTGACGTGGAATAATACCCGGCGCCTTTACCTCAACACGCGACATTTTTGCGTTCTTGATCGGTCCCTTACCATCAATCGGATTACCAAGCGCGTCCACAACGCGGCCCAAAAGCCCCTCCCCGACAGGAACTTCAACAATAGCCCCTGTCCGCTTGACGCTGTCGCCCTCACGAATGCTACGGTCATCGCCAAAGATAACGACACCCACACAGTCCGTCTCAAGGTTCAAGGCCATGCCTTTAATGCCGTTTCCAAATTCAACCATTTCACCGGCACGCACCTTATCAAGGCCATAGACCAGCGCCACACCATCACCGACAGAGAGCACCTCACCGACCTCTGCCATTT
>JBFXDW010000099.1:0-6662 GCA_050180745.1 Bdellovibrionales bacterium
ATGGCTGGATCAAAGGAGATGCTGTTTATCCGTTGGATATGTCAAAAACAGAAGCCAAGCGGCTTTTGGATAAGATCGCCGCGATTTTCAATAAGTATTACATCGACCAACAAACCAAGCAGTTGAAGACGCCCTCTGGCGAGGATCGGATCGACGGTCATGAGCTTGCGCTGGTGCGGACGTTGTTGGAGAAATTTGAAGCTGCTTTTGCCGCAGAGTTGAATTTTGCGCCTGTTTATATGGCTCAGAAATGTGGGATTTATTCGACGTTTGAGCTGATTGAGCATGCTTCATACTGCTTTGATGAAGAGACAAGAAAGTCTATTCCTGCGGTGGCGTTGCGTGAGTTTGATGAAGCGGGGCGTGCGCTGGTCTATGGTCTTGGCAGTGCGGCAGGGATGCATCTTCTTCGTGCGGTTGAGGTTGTGCTCAAGACATATTACGAGAGTTTTACGGGCAGCACCGTTAACAAGAACGAACGCTCTTACGCGATTTATCTTAAGAAGCTTGCTAGCCTTTCTGAGGAAGAAAAAATCTGTAAGCCTAATAAGCGTCTCTTGCAAATGCTGGCGCAGATTAAAGAGCAGTACCGTAATCCGCTCGTGTCTCCAGAGAGCGAGATCACGATGCCTCAGGCTTTTGCTCTGTTCAATCTGGCAATGGCGGCGATTCCGCTGATGCTTGAGCAAGTCTTTGAGAACGGTAGCAGCGATAAGGAAAAGGCGCTTCAAGAGGTGACCAAGCTCGCTTCTGTTGATGAGGTCGAAGATGAGGACGAAACCTCGCCAGCTCAGGAAAGTCAGAAAAAGGCGGGCTAGGGGGGAGCTATCCTCTTCTGCTGTCTTGGTTGTTTTGTAGCCATTCATGCAAGATCGCATTTATGCGGGTTTGCCAGCCCTGTCCGGTTGACTGAAACGCTTCAACAATATCTTGATCTAACCGCAAGGATATGGGTTTTTTAAGCGGTGCTTTTTGCGCCCCTCGAACCCTTGGCGGGATATTGGGGTGTGCTTTTTTGACAGGACGCATGGTTTTAAGAAGCGTATTCGAAAGAGCCGGAGATTCTACGGCGTCCCAATCTTCTTGTTTTATATTCTCAGGCTTGTTCTTTTTCATAATAAGCTACCTCTCTTTTATTGGCGCGGCGTAAACTGATAAGGCGAATGGAGTTGGCTCGTTCCGTATAGATGAGGACATGAAGACGATTATCAATACATCCCAACGCTACCCAGCGTATTTCTTCATAATCAAAGCGCGTATCTTGTGTTTCAAGGGCTGTTGACCAGTCGAATTTTTCGGCTTCCGTAAAATCAACCCCATGCTTGACGCTATTGGCGACTCGCTTTGTTTCATCCCATTCATAAATCATATCTTATTGTATATACAATAAGATGATTTGTCAAGGCTTTTTAAGCCAGCACAGGCGGGGCGTCTTCGCTCTCGGGGCCGTGGCGCTTGGTGTGGGCGAGGAATGACTCGGCCAGTGTCCGGTAAAGTGGTTTGGGACAGATAACTTTCGAGACGTGATAACCAATAAAAGCTGTCGCCAGCAAGGGGAGCCTTAGTGAGGGGTCGTTTGTCATTTCCATCACAATGATGGTTGATGTGATTGGGACTTGGACGACTCCGGCGAAATAGCCGACCATCCCCAGAATGACAATCGCGGAAACAGGAATGTCGGGCATCAGTGTTGCTAATTGATCGCCTAAGCCAGCGCCTATGGCTAAAGAGGGGGCAAAAATTCCTCCCGGTAGGCCGCAGATGTAAGAAAAAGATGTTGCTAGTAATTTCATCGGGAAAAACCAAAAGGATGAGCGATTGTTCCCTTCAAGAATGCTGCGCGCTTGTTCATAGCCTGTGCCATAGATTGTAGAATCCGAACAGATGCCCAGCAGTGCCACGCCCAAGCCGCACAACACAGCAAACATAACCGGATGATTACCGATAATTTGGCCCAATCGTCCTGGGAGTTGGTGAGAGAAGAGGATAAGTAGGCGTGAGAAAAGACCGCCTAACAAGCCTCCAGAAACACCACAAATTAAAACAGGTTGCCATGATTCAATAAGAGCCAAAGAAATATCTGTTTGGCCGAAATAAGTGTAATTGCCCCATACGGCCATGGAGATGAATCCAGAAATGATAACCGTGGTGAGAACGAGGCCGTTGGATTTTTCTTCAAAAGAGCGTGAAAGTTCTTCGAGGGCAAACAAAATCCCTGCCAGAGGTGTGTTGAATGCGGCTGAAATACCTGCAGCGCCACCTGCGAGGATAAGAGCGGACTCCATTTTTTGGAGAGAGAGTTTTTTGATCTGGCCAATCTTATACATAATCGCGGCACCAATTTGGACTGTGGGGCCTTCGCGTCCGACTGAGGCTCCTACACAGAGGCTCATGCTGGTCAACAGGATTTTGCTCAGGGCAATGCGTAATGAGAGGATGGAGCTGCCTCCGGCAACTTTGGGGGTATCAATAACGGCGATCACTTGAGGAATACCACTGCCTTCAGCGCCGATGAAAAAGGAGCGTGTTAGCCACACGATTAGGCCAAACCCTGAAGGTACAAGGACAATCGCTATCCAAGGATCGTCTTGTGTGATGGAAACAAAAACACCATTGCTCAGTGTGCTTAGTTCAGCAAACAAAAGGGCTATAACGCTGACACACACGGCTCCGAGCCAGAAAGCGGCTTGTTCGAGCCATGTACGTGGCGAGGGCGTTTTTTTAAGGAGGAGCTGCAACGGCGACATAATCGCGCCATTCTATTCTAGAGAGGTAAAAAAAGGCTGAAAGTGCTTGAATATTCCGAAAATGAAAGGATTATCCCTTTGAAAACCTATCAATAAACAGGAAGAGGTCTTCTTCTAAAAGAACCTCATCGAAAATCTGAAGGCTTTTGGTCTCGACTTTATAAAAACGAGACTCCATAACTTTAGCGATATCCTTGATACTGGGGAGGATTTCTTTAAACCCCACAAACCTTCCCGCGTAAAGCCGTCCTGCCTCCAAGAGTTCTAAGGCATTAACTGGCTGACAGGTCCCAAAAAGCTGGAGGCCTCTTTTTTCCTTGGTCCAGTCTTGATGCGAGTCATAAATGGATAACGCTACGCTCGGTTCATTCTTCAGGTGCAAGCAATGCTGGCTCTTTGGCGGTGAGAGAAAGAAAATTTCCAGCTCATTGTTATAGGCGTAATAGGCTGTGTTGATATAACTTTGCCCTTTTTTGACTGTCGCCATTGACATGAGAGTGTTAGCGGCAAGTATTTCCGATACGGATTTATTCAAAAGAGCATTATCAAAACGATCATTATGATAGGCAAGTTTCATCGTAGAGATGTCCCTTAGAACTTGAGATTATGTTTCACCAAAAGCTTATCCATGACGCCCTCATTGATGATTTCTTCCAAGATTGCGTCAATGTTGGCTTTAAGCTGATAGCTTTGGAGCGGATAGAAAAGACGGACAGAGGGTGTCCCCATATTTAAATCAGACACCATCTTTATTTTTCCGGGGTTTTCTTTGAGGACAGCATTTCCTGCCATGCGTGAGAGCAAGATAAAATCGGCTTTTTTCGTTTCAAGCTCCAGTATCATCTGTCCCGGAGATGTTCCCAAAGGCAGCATAACAAGTTTTGCTTTGGGGAAGAAGCGAGGAACGTAAAGGCCGCCGAGTTCTCCATCCATGCCGACGAAGCGGTACTTAGGATTGTTGAAATCTTCAAGATTTTTGATGTGTGTAATATCGAAGTTTTTCGCTGCATAGATTTTGATTTCGTCATGAGTAATGGACTGGCTGGGAAGAAACTTCATAAAAGTCGGAGGGAAGAAAAGGACAGGCGTACAGACCATGTCATATTTCCCTGCTTCGATATCCATCTGAAGTGTGGCAAAGCTGGCAATCTCATTATATTTGACCTTGAGCCCCGTCCGCAGGGCAACCTCATTCATGAGATCAACGGTAAAGCCTTTGGGTTTGCCTGTTTCATCGTAAGAAAAGATAGTGCCTAGAACATAGTTGGCACAGTTGATTTCTCCGTTTTTTAGGATGCGCTCAAAGGCTTTATCTGCGGCCATGGCAGAAGAGGAGGTCAACATAAGGGCTAGCGCAACGAGTATTCTTAGCATTGAGGAACCTCTTTAAATAGGGCCATCGTCTTCTTGAGATTAAAGGATTGAGTATAAGAGTCAATCGCTTTGCATAAGTCTTGTTGTAAAGCTTACCATCCTTCAATTTTTTATGACAAGCTACAGCACCAGACGTCATGCCGGATAAGCGAACGTTAGTGAGTGATGGTCCGGAATCCATCTCCTAAAATAGCAATGAAACTTCATAAATGCAGCATAAGGAGATGGATTCCGGCTCACATCTTTCGCTACGCTCAGATGGGCCGGAATGACGAGATGGGGAGAAACCGAAGGGTCTTAGAAGCTCCAAACAGTTTCTTGAATTTTGAAGGGGGGTAAGGTTGTAAAGAAAGGCCTTTGGTAGAAATGGGCTGTTGTGATAAACAGCAAGGCATGTCACTTCATACCGATATAAAATCTGGAGACTGGATTGACCGCCTGTTGCCGCGCGGCGTGCGGCCTTATGCGCGGTTGATGCGGCTTGATCGTCCCATAGGAACATGGCTTCTTTTTTTGCCCTGTTGTTGGAGCGTAGCTTTGGCTAGCCCTCATGGCATGTCCCTTTATTATCTATTTTTGTTTGGGGTGGGCTCGTTGCTGATGCGTGGGGCTGGTTGTGCGATCAACGATATGTGGGATGTTGAGCTTGACCGACGGGTGGAACGTACTCAAAAGCGGCCTCTTGCGGCTGGAGAGGTGAGCCTGCGGCAGGCGCTTGTATTCGTGGCTGTTTTATGTGTGTTATCTCTTCTCATTTTACTTCAATTTAATGCGCTAACTATTGGAATTGGTTTGGCATCTATGGCGCTGGTTGTTTCCTATCCTTTGGCTAAGCGCGTGACATGGTGGCCGCAATTTGTGCTGGGGATGACTTTCAACTGGGGAGCGCTTCTGGGATGGAGCGCGGTTCGGGAGACGATTGAGCTTCCCGCGCTGTTGCTCTATGTGGCGGGCGTTTTTTGGACGTTGGCCTATGACACAATCTATGCTCATCAAGATAAGGCGGATGATGCGCGCATAGGCGTGAAGTCGCTTGCTCTTTATTTGGGAGAGCGTTCAAAGCTCTGGATCGCGGGCTTTTTTGACCTTTGCTTTTTGTGTTTAATTGCCGCAGGCTGGTTGAGCGGTTTATCGTCTTGGTTTTATGTTGGGATTGGGATGGGCTATGCGCATGCGATTTGGCAGCTTCTGACGTGGCTTGAGGATAATCCGCAGAGCTCTCTTGATAAGTTTAAAAGCAATCGCGACTTTGGTCTTATCATCATGGCGGCGATTTTGATGGGAAAGCTTTTTTGATGATACAGCAACAAACACTGCGGGATTTTATAGAAGCTCATACAGCGTTATTGCCGGTTGCTTTTGTGCCTGAGATTAAGCTTCTTCAGGCGAATGATATGACGCGCGTGTGGCATGCCTATCAAGAGCTGATGGGGTGTCAGGATGTGGATGTGCCTTATTGGGCTGTCGTTTGGGCGGGTGGACAGGCCTTGGCGCGGCACATTCTGGATGATCCGGAAATCGTAATGGGCAAGAGCGTCCTCGATCTGGCCTGCGGCAGCGGTATAGGCGCTATAGCCGCAGCCAAGGCGGGGGCAGGGCGTGTTCTAGCGTGTGATACGGATCCTTTGGCCCAGATGGCACTGGCGCTGAATGCCGCATATAATGAAGTCGATATTGATGTCTGTGGCGAGATGAATATGAAGCGGCCTCCTGAAGGCATAGACGTTATTATTGCGGGCGATATTTGTTATGAACAAAGGATGAGCCACCGCTTGTTGCGATGGCTCATGATGTGTAAAGAAGCCGATATTGATGTCATTATTGCGGACCCCAAGCGTGGCTATGCGCCGGACCGGAATCCCGATGTGCGTGTGTCGGCCTTAGCTGACTATCTGGTGCCGACCCCGCTTGATATAGAAGGAGAAGCTACACGCGAGGTTGTTTTGTGGAACGTCGAGACTTACTCGGCAGCTTCCTGATCGCGGGCGCGGTATTCCTGAACGCGTGTGGCACGCAGGCCTCCCATGCCATGGTGGTCCAGAAGGTGAGACCATGTTTTGAACTCTTCTTCTGAAAGCTTGTAGCGATCACAGGCCTCAGGCAGGCTTAGTACGCCGTTGCGGACAGCTGTGACGACTTGGGCTTTGCGGCGCATAACCCAGCGGCGGGTGCTGGGATCAGGGAGCTTATCAAGCTCACGTTGGCGCTCGGATGAGCGGACAATCCTGACTTGATCGCCAGAGGACTGAAATTCGGCTTTTGATGAATGTGACATCTTTATGACTCCTTCTTTTGAAACACCGATCCCGAAATAATGGTTCTATAATAAGCTAAAACCGTTTAAATCCAGCTAACATTAAGCTTAACGTCGGGTGTGTTGCAAGGCACAAAATACTTTCATAATAAGGTGTTATTAGTGTGGCATGGTTAATATGTTGAAATTAAAGGAGATAAATTGTTGTGGGTTAGGGGCTGGATTGGCTTTGCATGCCCCCGATTCCTGCTCTTAGAGCTTTAGGGCGTGCCGTCAAATAAAAGAAA
>JBFXDW010000100.1:0-6536 GCA_050180745.1 Bdellovibrionales bacterium
AGTTACAACACATGACCGACGAGATTTATCGCCTTCATCATTATCCGCTTGATCCGCCCTCACGGCGGGTACGCTTGTGTCTGGCGGAAAAAGGCATCCCGTTTGAGACAATCATTGAAAAACCATGGGACCCTCGGGAGGAATACCGCAGCTTCTCTCCGGACGGTAGCGTCCCCACACTCGTCATCGAAACAACACCACGCCCTATCATTATCTCGGAAGCTACGGCGATCTGCGAGTTCTTGGAAGAAACCGAGGACGGTCCCACCCTTCTTACGGATGATCCTTTATTTCGCGCCGAGGTTCGCCGTTTAACGAACTGGTTTGAGCGCAAGATGTTCGACGAGGTTACCAACCCTATCCTCAGCGAAAAAGCTTTCAAGCGCCTCCAAGGCGGAGGCCAGCCGGATTCGACGATTCTACGTGCTGGGCTCCATAACATCCATGGCCATCTTGAGTATATCGCGTGGCTAACCGAACGGCGGAACTGGTTAGCGGGCAATCAGCTCACCTTAGCCGATCTTGCTGCTGCAGCTCAAGTTTCATGCATTGATTATCTAGGAGATGTCCCATGGGACCGCCATCCTGCAGCAAAGGACTGGTATGCACGAATTAAATCTCGGCCTGCTTTCCGCGCCTTGCTTGGAGATCATCTCCCCGGTATTATGCCCGCCAAGCATTATGCTAATCTCGATTTTTAAAGCCAATTCCTCGAAAAAAAAACAAAGGAAAGACATCTCATGCTGCAAGAAAAAGTTCTGCGTCCCGTTAATGACGATAAAGTTGAACGTGTTGTCATCATCCTTCATGGACTTGGTGATAACGCCGCAGGCATTATGGGTCTTGGAGAAGCCTTTCAGCCTTCTATGCCTAATACGCTCTTTTTAGCTCCTGATGCGCCATTCCCCTGCCCGTATGTCCCCGGCGGCTATCAATGGTTTGGCGGCGATGACTGGACTCCGTCCATCGTGTTGGAAGGCGTTAAAAGGGCCGCCCCTATTTTGAACGAATATATTGACGATGTGCTAGAGCGCACGAAAATGACTCCGGACAAAGTCGCTCTTATCGGCTTTTCACAAGGCACTATGATGAGCCTTTATGTCGCGCCTCGACGCGAACACCAACTCGCAGGCGTTCTAGGTTATTCCGGAGCCTTGATCGGTGCCAGCGAATTGGAAACAGAGAAAAAATGCGCGCCGCCAGTTTTGCTAGCACACGGCACCTGTGATAGTGTCGTTCCTTTCTCAGCTATGGCTCATGCACAAGGAAATCTCGAAGCCTGTCAGATTCCTGTTTCTTCTGTAACCTGCCATGGCCTTGATCACAGCGTTGATGAGAAAGGCCTCGGCGAGGGCATTACATTCCTGCGCCATGTTCTGAAGATGAATTAGGAGCCCCCCCTATTTCTCTTTCAACACATAAAGCCGCAGAGCGCTAGCCAGATTTCCCTGTCGCGAGGAGTCAATGCGCGTGATGAGCTTGTTGAGCGAGAAACCCTCACGCCGCGCCAAAGCTTCAAGCTCATTCCAGAAAGCCTGCTCTAGGGTCACACTCGTCCGGTGCCCCGCCAACAAGACAGACCTCTTGATGATTTGGTGAGGAGGCACATCCTTTGGTTTACTTTCGTTTTGATTCATGAAAAGCCCACCCTGAATCCTGAATGCCGAATCCTGAATCCTCTTTATTCGTGCGGACGAACCATCTCCTCTGGTTTGATGAGGCGGTCATAATCTTCCTCACTTAAAATCCCAAGCTCGGCAGCGACTTGTTTAAGAGTCTTTTTCTGCGCATAAGCCGTCTTAGCAATCTTAGCTGCGTTATCATATCCCACATGTGGATTAAGCGCCGTTACAAGCATTAAAGACTTGCCTACAAGCTCAGCCAAACGATCCCGATTAGCTTGAATGCCAACAATGCAGTTATCAGTAAAGCTCCGCGCCACATCGGCCAACAGCTTAATCGACTGCAACACATTATAAGCAATCACCGGCTTGAACACATTCAGCTCAAAATGCCCGTTTGATCCGGCCACAGTAACAGTTACATGATTGCCGATCACTTGCGCCGCCACCATTGTCATGGCTTCAGATTGAGTAGGATTAACCTTACCTGGCATGATTGAAGAACCCGGCTCATTTTCTGGCAGCAACAATTCTCCGATTCCACAATTGGGACCCGACGCTAGAAAGCGAATATCATTCGCGATCTTCATAAAACTAGCCGCGATTGTGTTCATCGCACCTGAAGCCTCGACCAGAGCATCGCGACTTGCCAGAGCCTCAAATTTATTCTCGGCACTCACAAAAGGAAGGCCTGTAATATCTGCTATTTTCTCGGCGAACAATTCAGCAAAGCCAGCCTTAGCATTAAGCCCTGTCCCAACTGCCGTTCCCCCTTGTGCCAGAGGATAAAGACGTGTCATCGCATCCTGTGCGCGGTCAATCGAAAGTTGAAGCTGCGTGGCATAAGCGGAAAATTCCTGCCCCAGCGTGATCGGCACAGCATCCTGCAAATGGGTGCGACCAATTTTGACGATATCAGAAAATTCCTTCGCCTTTTCTCCTAAAGCCGCCCGCATATGTACCAGCGCGGGAATAAGCTCATGCGTAATCATCGTGACCGCGGCTACATGAATAGCAGTGGGAAAACAATCATTCGTGCTTTGGCCATAATTGACATGATCGTTAGGATGCACAGGCGTTTTGCTGCCGATCTCTCCACCCAAAATCTCAATCGCACGATTGGCAATAACTTCATTCACATTCATATTGGTTTGCGAACCCGATCCCGTTTGCCATACGACAAGCGGAAACTCATCATCCCAGCGACCCTCTTGGACCTCTGAAGCAGCTTCGACAATTGCATTGCCGATTTTTTCTTCATACGCACCAAGCTCTGTATTGGCCAGCGCCGCTGCTTTTTTCACAGCGCCAAAGGCTCTCATAAGAGCCACAGGCATACGCTCTCCTCCGATCTTAAAATTGATCAAGCTGCGCGCAGTTTGTGCGCCCCAATAACGAGCCACAGGAACTTCTAAAGGCCCAAAGGTATCAGTCTCAATACGAACATCACTCATTGTTTATCTCCTTCCGCTTTATCCTCAGTATCTCCAGAAAAGAAAAGATTACGCAAGAATCCCGGGGTCAAAAGAGACACAGGATTAACGCTTATTTCAGTATCAGAAAGGGGCCCCGTCATCTTAAAACTAGCCGCAATCACGCCCTGCCCCTTGCCGCCCGTGATAACATCCCCCAATAGAGGAATGGAACCTAAAATGCTGTTCACAAAACTAAATGGCACCACTGTTCCACGAAGATTCACTTTGTCCGTCTTAAGATCAATTTTGCCCTTCACATTAATCCCTGCTACAGACCCCGGAGCCTGAAGTTCATCAATGATAAGCACATCTTTGCCCCACGTAAATTTCGTCTTCATCCGATCAAAACTGGAATCACCTGTAATAAGATCCATAAACCCAAAAGGCGAAATCGCACTAAAAAGTCGCGCTAGAATAGGCGCATCCGACACTTTAAAGGATTTCACTTTCATCTCGCCCTTAATCGTATAAGGAGCTTGGCTCGTGCTTTCTCCCCACAAAGAGAACTCGCCTCCCTCAACCGTATCGGTCATACCCAGCCCTTCCAGAGCTGTTCCCAGACTTTCCCCGTTTGCAAAAAGCTTACGTATCTTTTTTTCCTTATGCAGAGCCACACGAAGAGGCATTTTCCCCATAGCCACCGCATCAACGCGCATTTCGTCCCAGCCCTTGCTGTCACGACGCGCCCATACATCAACATCTTTAAGAAACCCGTTTTCACTCGTATAAAGTGTACCCGTCTTAATCTCATAATTAACCGGCCATTCGCGCTTTTTCTTAGAGCCCTCTTCCTTAGAGCCCTCTTCTGCAGCTTCCCTCTCATTAGAATCGCTCAATCCAGAAATATCAAAGGCCTCTCCCTTAATTGAAATGGCAATCTCATCGCCATCTTTTTCGGGCTTGGTGATCCGGAGCTTGCCATGGCTGCGCCCCACGATAAAAGGATCTAAGGACAGCGCCACAAGCTCACCCGTTCCCGTATCAAGCTCACCACGACCTTGCACGTTAACATCTTTACCTTTCAGTTTAATGCTGGAAAAGGCGATGTTCTTACTTTCTGTTACTTCCATATCAAGAAACAAAGAAGCTTCCTTTCCCGCTTCTTTATGCCAGTTCAACTTATCCACCGTCAGGTCAGCTTGCGTTAACCCCGCCTCACAATCAATGCTCGTATAACCATCATCTGTCTGCGCATAGCGCACCGTCAACGGCATCACGCCTTGATAATGAGCCGTCGGTAAAAGCTCCGAGCGCGCCCAATCCGCTCCCGTCACAGAGCCAACAAGCTCAGCTTGATGAAGAGGCTCTTTAATATCCTCGCTTTTGTTGAATGATGTCTGCCACGAAAGATTAAAAGGCAAGCGCCGCACCCGTAAAGGCCCCTTTAGTGTAAAGCCGTTACCATCGAGCGCAAAGGCAAGCTCTCCCTCTTCTAAAGGGAAATCTTCAATCAGTTGAAAAGAGGAGAAATTATGTAACGAAGCTTTGGCTTTTACTTCCACATCCTTGAGATACAAGTCAGACAACATCGGCATATGGAGTGTCACAACGCCATCAATCGAACCGCCCATATCTTCAGACTTCAACCCAAGCTCATCCGCATAACCAAGGGGTGGCCCCGAAAGATGTCGAATGACGGTTCTAAGCGGCCCCGTCAGAGCTGCGGGAATGGTAATATACTGCACCTCATCCGCAAGCCCCGTCATTTGAATAACAAACGGCTTAAGATTGACATCACCGGCATGCCCTTTGAGAATGTGCACATCCATTTTTGTCAAATCATATGTTGCCTCAGCCGCCGCCTCCTGAATCGGTGGCATGCCATCCATGTAAAGAACATCCACCCCCGCCGCCGCTAATTTTCCCTCACCCGTATCAAGTGTGCTTGCCGCCAAATCATCCCAGTCCACACGACCCTTGAGCGTCAAACTCCCCTCAGAGAACCCGCCATTTTTCATATGCGCGATAATCCACTCTCTGGCATTCGGCATCGCAGACTTAGGCCAAAAGACCCCAAATTGCGCCAATGGAAGATCAGTCAATGTAACTTTGGCCCAATATCCGTAATCTTGTCGTTTATGCCGCCATAAGTCACCTTTAGGCAAAGGAGCCTTGGCTTCAGCCTTTAAATCCAAAACAGGACCACCAAAATCAACTTTTACATCCCGCAAAACCCAAGCGTTTTTATCTTTATCAAAACCACCCTTAACAACGAGATTTTTAATAGACAGCGCTTTGTCCCACAGCTCAGGCTGCACGAGCTCACCCGCGCCGCCTTCAATATCAATCACCGCATCGCTCACGCGTAAAGCTTTATCCGTCGCAACGGCCAGATGTCCTGAAAGAGGCAAATCAAGCAGAGCAAAACTTTGTAATTTTAGTTCCTCCTTAGCCAAAGAGGCCGGATAAATGTCCTGAAAATCAAGACTGGTATGATGCTCTCCTGTCTCAAAATCAAAATGATATTTGGCTTCAACATAAATAGGGCGCTCATGATCAGCCAGTTCGATCTTGGCATATCCTACAGATTCTTTTGCGTCGTGATTAAGGCTAATCTCCGATACATTTATGCTGGCCTTTTGAGCACTGTTCATATCACGAATGAAAAGCTGAACATTTTTAATGTCAATCTTCTGATGCAATTTTGGATTAGCCAGCTCCGCCGCAATATCCGTCAGCAACGGCTTGACATAGACACCCTCACTGACCTCGCCCTCATCCACATAGCCCCCAAGAGAGAGAGAGCCCGCCTTATTCCGAACCAACCACACACGTGCGGCATCCGCTGTCATCTCCAACGGCAACATGCGACCTCTCAAGAAGCTCCAGACATTCATTTTCAACTGGAGTCGAGGAAAGGACAACACCTTAGCTTCATGAGAATCCACAATCTCAACCCCTTCGCAAGACAGGTTAAGAGTTTGCCCCTGATTATCCCAAGAAAGTGCCGTTTTCTTGATATGAGCCCGCGTTTCGGGCACCAGATAGATCATAGCGGCTTCAACATAAGGCGTAAAATTAGTTGAATCCAATGGCTTAGAAGAGAGCATCCAAACACAAAGCATCAAAAAAGATGCACTGACTGCAAACAGGGCCGCTAAAGATTTAACCGTGACTCGTGCTATTTTCTTCATTCACAAAGCATATCCGCCTTGCTGCCATGTGTCATGTTAAAAGTGGGGGTCGGCGAGCATTCAGGATTCAGGATTCGGGATTCAGGGAGGCTTTATTGTTGCTTTTCTCTCCCAAATTTCCAATAACGTCCTTGTTACAAAGATTAACAGATTTCTTACTGAAAGTTTATGAGACAAAGATGAAGGAAGCCTCCCTGAATCCCGAAACCCGAATCCAGAAACCTTCTCCACGATCCCTCGCCCACGCCGCAGAGCTACTACGGAAGGGCAAGCTCGTTGCCTTTCCTACTGAAACCGTTTACGGC
>JBFXDW010000101.1:0-6486 GCA_050180745.1 Bdellovibrionales bacterium
AACGGCAAACCTAAGGTGCTTGTTGCCAATACGCTTAAAGGGCATGGCGTGCCTGGATTAGAAAACGAATCTTTGTCACACATATTTTCCGTTAAGCCTGAAAAGATCGACGAATTGCTGGAGGCAAACCCATGAACGCACGGCCTATGCGCGATGAATTGTTAGAGCAAATCTGGAAAGGCATGAAGACGGACGATAAAATATTTTTTGTCGCTGCTGATTTTGGCTCACCAGTGCTTGATAAAATTCGTGCCGATTTTCCAGATCGCTTTGTCAATGTTGGGATTGCCGAACAGAACATGGTCAATGTGACGGCGGGTTTGGCGCTTGAGGGGTATAAGGTTTTTGCGTATGCGATTGCGCCTTTTGTCACCATGCGTTGCTATGAACAGGTGCGCACCAATTTGGCACTGTTGTCAACGGTGCGGAAGATGAATGTCACGTTGATCGGCGTTGGGGCTGGGTTTAGTTATGTCGTGTCGGGGCCAACGCACCAGTCTTTTGAAGATATTACATTGATGCGCATGTTGCCGGAGGCAACTGTTTATTCGCCTTCCGATCATCTTATGGCGGGCGCGTTATTTGATGCGTGTGCTCAACAGGATGGGCTTAAATATGTCCGTCTTGATGTGCAGAGTTTGGTGCCGTTGCCAGAAGTATCCTCGGTTGCGAGGGGCTTTGACGTCCGGCAAGAAGGAAACGATGTATGCCTGATTGCGACAGGCTTTATGGTGCATACCAGCCTTGCTGTGGCGGCAAAGAGGGAAGAACGCGCTGTTGGTGTGATTGACCTTTTTAATCTTTCTAGCTTTGACGAGGCTGCTCTTGTTGAAGAGATAAAGAAATATCGCTTTATTTTATCCTTGGAGGAGGCCTTCCAAGGTGCAGGAGGGCTTGATGCGCTTATCCTTAATTTGATTGCCAAATATAATTTAAATGTCCGTTTTGTGCCCATTGGCTTGCCGCGCCGTTATAGCTTCGAGCTTGGTTCTCGCGCCCAGCTTCATGCGCTGGCGGGGATTGATGAAGTGACGATCATTAAAAAACTCTATGAAATAGCGGGATAAAAACGCCTTGGTTAATGCTTGGGGCATCGCGTAAACTCCTTTCTTATTTTTAAGAAAGGAAGCCGATATGAAGCCGTCACTCTATCAAGTACCTATGCCAGAAATTAGCACTCTTCCCTTGAGTGGAAAGGTTTGGCCCTTGTGGAGCGTTGATTTGCCGAAAGCGGTTAAGACAAAAACAGGCCTTGTTCCTAAGAGCGAAATTTATATGAAGACGGCGCCTTTGGTTAACGGATTTCGGCCCGCTACGTTTCAGAAAGAAGCTGATCGGAACGGGTTCCTTGCGGCTTATCCCAAAGCGCCGAAAGAGTATTTCCCTCTTTTTGCGGATATGCTGACGGGCAAACATTTGCCGCCGGATAATCTTTATTATATGGCATCTGAAGTTAATTTGCTTGTGACAGCTTATGCTCCTTATTCGGTAGAGCGTTATTTAACGCTGCAGCGCGATGGAGGTGCGCCGAGCTTCCAGCATTGTTTTTATTGTCCGGGCGGCCAAATGGATTGCTTCCCAGGAGCAGGGGGGCTTCGTCGTTTCAATGAAGAAGTTGCGATTATTTTAAAGGGAGATAAGAATTATTCCTTGCTTAACCTAACAGCCGATCCCTTTGGGTATCGGGATGTTACGATCATGAGTAGGGAAGAAAAAGAGGCACAAATTCCGCTTGCGCTAGAACGGATGCGGGCAACCTATGGCGATGTTTTTGGAGATGTTCGTGCAGAAGATGTGCATGTTATTCCTTATGATTTAGATGAAAATTATCATTTTAGCAGATTTGAATCAAAGGTATCGGTTACTGATGAGGGATATGTAGAACAAGGCTATTACATGGTGACGCATTATCCTGAAAAACGAGCCATAGGATTACAGCGCAATGCGGCGTTAGATATTGCCGGTTTTGGATATAGAGAGCATGTTGATCCTTTGGATATAAATAGTATGGACAAACAGGGTTGTGCCAAGCTTTTTGTGGCCGATGTGGAGTCTCCGCATTTTGAGAGGCCAGCTTATTTGCTCACAATTCCTCAACTGGCCTATGCTGCGGCGCATAATCGAGTGATTGATGAGGTTGCCCATTCCTTGGTGGAGCCTTATTATCCTCATGGCCCCGAGTATAGCCAAGAACAAGCTTTTGTTGAAAAATGGACGCCTCAAGGGCTTATAAGACAAGCCTTTGATAAAGAGGGCCGTTTGCGGACCATAGGGCCTATGCCAAGTTAAGTGTATATCATAAATAATTTGCGAAAGGATAGGTTTTCTCCTAAGACGTAAAGCAGAATTTGTTTTGATTATTAGGAGCCAAACGCCATGAAAAAATACCCCCTGATGCGGAATAACATTTTACGTGAGGATTTGGATGCGGTCATCAAACATTTGCAACAAGATGATCCTATCCTGACCAATGGCCCCGAAGTGCGGGCGTTTGAAAAAGAATGGTCCGAATGGCTCGGCGTTAAATATAGCGTCTTTGTCAATTCCGGTGCCTCGGCTAATTTGTTGACGATGGCGATCTTAAAACAGCGTCATCCAGAAGGCGGGGAAGTAATCATTCCCTCGCTGACATGGAGCTCGGACGTTTCTTCTGTTCTCCAACATGGGTTTGATCCTGTTTTTGTGGACATTGATCCAAGAACGCTTTCCATGGACCCCGCGCAAGTTATCGCGAAGCTTTCCGATAAGACGCGAGCTGTCTTTATTACTTATGCGCAAGGCTTTGATGCATTAACGGATGAGTTATTAGCTGAACTCGAAAAGCGGAACATTCCGCTGATCGAAGATGTGTGCGAGTCTCATGGAGCTACTCATAACGGGAAAAAGGCAGGGAGCATTGGTCTGATCTCCAACTTCTCCTTCTATTATGCCCATCACATGAGCACCATCGAAGGCGGTATGATCTGCACAAATGATGAAAACATTTATCAATGGGCGCGTATGCTGCGCTCTCATGGCATGGCGCGGGAGGCAACAAATGAGGAGTTGAAACAATCTTTTATTAAAGCCGATCCTTCGTTGAATCCTGAATTTATTTTTGTCTATCCCGCCTATAATGTGCGCAATACGGAAATTGGTGGTATTTTAGGGCGAAGCCAGCTTAAACGGCTCGATTTTATCACCGAACGTCGTACAGAAAACTTCAAACGGTTTTTGGATAAATTAGATCCGTCTAAATACTGGACGGATTTTAAAATCGAAGGCTCAAGCAATTATGCGTTTAATTTGGTACAGAAAGAGGCTGATTTTGAAGCCGTTGAGCATTTGATGAAAACTATGTCTGATGCAGACATCGAATTCCGACGCGGCAGTGCCGGTGGTGGAAACCAGCTTCGTCAGCCTTATGTGCGAAACATCGTGCCCAAAGATTCTTACAAGAATTATCCTGTTACGGACCATATTCATTTCTTTGGATTTTATATTGGCAACTTCCCTTGTTTGACGCTTGAGGAAGTGGACGATATTTGTAACATCGTGAACGGCGCTTAAGGGCCTTTTTATGACAACAGCTATTATCCTTGCCGGAGGTTTGGGAACGCGGCTTCGTTCAGTTGTTGCGGATGTTCCCAAGCCCATGGCTCCGGTTAGAGGCGAGCCTTTCCTTGCGCATCTGATGCGCTATTGGTGCGGGCAGGGCGTGGATCGTTTTGTTTTATCCGTTAGCTATCGTCGCGAAAGCATCGTGGATTATTTTGGCGATGTGTTTGAGGGATGTCCTGTTCATTATGCGATTGAGGATACACCCTTGGGGACTGGCGGCGGGCTTTTGATGGCGCTGCCCTTGATTGAGGGCGACGAGCCTTTCTTGCTTTTGAACGGGGATACGTTTTTTGCTGTGCCTCTTGAAGATTTGCAAAGTTTCCATAAAAGCAAAAATGCAGATTTCAGTTTTTCTCTTTTTGTCCCTCAGGAAGAGGGCCGCTATTTAACCCTCGAGCGCGACGCGGATGAGCGGCTTCTTGCCGTTAAGGCAACGAAGAAAGAAGCTGGTGGTACGGCTAATGGAGGGGTCTATATGGTTTCACCTCCAATCCTACGGTCGTGTGGTTTCAGGGCTGGAGACAAGGTATCTTTGGAAGATGATCTTTTTTTAACTTTACAAGAACAGGGGGCCGCGTTTTACGGGCTTGTCAGCAACGGCGCTTTCATTGATATTGGGGTGCCAAAAGATTATGAACGGGCGGATGAAATCATATGAATTATGATGCACTCAAAAATCAGTTAAAAGCGACACCGAAAAAATGGCTTGTTACGGGTGTAGCGGGCTTTATCGGCAGTAATTTGCTGGAAACATTGTTGCGGCTCGATCAAGAGGTTATCGGTTTGGATAACTTTGCAACGGGGCACAAACATAATATGGATCAGGTTCAAGAAATCGTTACTCCTGAAAAATGGGATCGGTTTACCTTTATCGAAGGCGATATTTGTGATCTTGAGACATGTAAACACGCTGTTGATGGGGTGCATTATGTTCTTCATGAAGCGGCGTTGGGCAGTGTGCCTCGTTCCATAGAAAACCCGCTCAATACGAACAACACGAATGTCAGCGGCTTTTTAAATATGCTTGTTGCGGCTCGTGATGAAGGTGCGCGGTTTGTTTATGCGGCATCAAGCTCAACTTATGGCGATCATGAGGCGCTACCGAAACAAGAGGATATTATTGGAAAGCCTTTATCACCCTATGCGGTAACAAAATATGTCAATGAACTTTATGCGGATGTGTTTGCGCGTAGCTATGGGTTTAAGAGCATTGGCTTGCGTTATTTTAACGTCTTTGGGCCTCGCCAAGATCCAGAAGGCGCTTATGCGGCTGTGATTCCCAAATGGGTAGGGTCGATGCTGCGTGGAGATCAGATATTTATCAATGGGGATGGCGAAACGAGCCGAGATTTTACTTACATCGAAGATGTTGTTCAGATAAATCTGCGGGCAGCGCTGACGGATAATGAGGATGCGTTGGGGCAGGTTTATAATGTGGCTGTAGGCGAGCGGACGAGCCTTAAAGAGCTTTTTGCCCTCATTCTGGATAATTTGATTGCACACAAACCTGAATTGGATTCATATAAACCAGAATATCGCGATTTTCGTGCAGGAGACGTTCGTCATTCTTTGGCTGATATCAGCAAGGCAAAATGTCTTTTGAGCTATGAGCCTGCCTATAGTGTTAAAACAGGCATGGAAAAAGCGGCAGCTTGGTATATTGACCATATTCAATAAAGAAAGGAAAACGATGTCTTATAACATTCTTGTTACCGGGGGCGCCGGTTATCTTGGGTCAACGATGGTGCCAGAACTTTTGGCCGAAGGTCATAAAGTAACAGTGCTTGATAATTTTATGTTCCGGCAAACAAGCCTCAATCATGTGTGCGCGCATGAGAATTTTAATGTCGTACGCGGCGATATTCGTGTTGAAGACACAATGCGGCCCCTGTTGGCTAAAGCCGATGTTGTTATTCCTTTGGCGGCGCTTGTTGGTGCGCCCATGTGTAAGGCTGATCCTGTGGGGGCAACAACAACCAACCATGATGCGATTACGATGATGCTGAAACTTCTTTCAAAAGAGCAGCGCATCTTGATGCCAACGACGAATAGTGCCTATGGTACGGGTGATGAGAATAATTTTTGCACCGAAGAGTCAGAACTTCGTCCTGTCTCACAATATGCACGTGAAAAAGTAGAAGTCGAAAAAGAATTACTAGAACATGAAAATGTTATCAGCTTCCGCCTTGCGACTGTGTTTGGCATGTCGCCTCGGTTGCGTCTGGATTTGCTCGTGAATGATTTTACCTATCGGGCGTATAATGATCGGTGCGTCGTTTTGTTTGAGAGTCACTTTAAGCGCAATTATATCCATGTGCGCGATGTGTCTCGTGCGTTCCGTCATGCTCTCAAGAATTATGACAGCATGAAGGGGCAAATCTATAATGTTGGCTTGTCGGACGCGAATGTGTCCAAGAAGGAATTGTGTGAACGGATTCAACAATTCCTGCCTGAGTTTATCTTTCTTGAAGCCAAGGTTGGGAAGGACCCTGATCAGCGGAATTATATTGTGTCTAACGATAAGATTGAGGCTACAGGATTTAAGCCTGAATTTTCTCTTGAGCGCGGGATTCAGGAACTGATCAAGGGCTTTGCTATGGTTCGCAACACGGTTCACGGAAACGTGTAACAATGAAAGCATCTCGGCCCCTCTTCGTCCTTCATGTCATTATTGGCCTGAATGTCGGGGGGGCCGAGCGTGTATTACAGCGCCTTATCATGGCGCATCAAAATTCCCAAGAATTGCGTCATGAAGTTATCTCCTTAACGGACGAAGGCGTTATAGGAAGAGAGCTGAAGGCGCAAGGAATCCCTGTTTATACGTTAGGGTTGACAGGGTTCTTAAATCTTCCCCTTGTTCTTTGGCGGCTATACCGTCTTTTTAAA
>JBFXDW010000102.1:0-6379 GCA_050180745.1 Bdellovibrionales bacterium
CTGTCATGGTTTTGGGGTCTGCGGTGGATGGCGTTGAGTCCTCTGGTAGTGTGACAAGCGTCATTACGGGTGGCGCCGATACTGAAACAGATGATGCGCTTTTTTCTCGTATGTTGCTGGCCTATCAGGAGACGGCGCATGGCGGGGCCAAGAATGATTATAAGCGCTGGGCGCTGGCGGTGGCCGGAGTCACGCGGGCATGGGACAATCCCAATGGCTTTGGCATAGGGACCGTGGTCGTTTATATCATGTTTGATGATGCCAACGCCGACTACGATGGTTTTCCGCAAGGCACGGATGGTGTTGCCGCGAATGAACCCAGAGGCATTGCCGCAACGGGGGATCAGTTAGCGGTTGCCGATTATATCTTTGGCGATGACCGCCAGCCTGTGACGGCGCTTGTTCATGTTGTCTCGCCTATAGCCTTCCCCGTTGATTTTACGATTACAGGGTTAACAGCTATAAGCGATGCGAAAAGAGCAGAGATTTCCCAAGCCATCAAAGACGTTTTTCGAGAGCATGCCGATCCCAAGGGAGGGACAGTCGAGCTTTCCTATATAGAGGTTGCGATTGCAGCCATATCAGGGACAACTCCTTTTGTTATCACATCCCCCATGGCTAACATTACGCCGGAGCTTGGCTATTTGCCGACTCTTGGTGAGATCACATATGCGTAAGGGGTAGGTATGTCAGCTCCCTCTTTCACAGTCAGCGACTTTAAGCGTGCACTTAAAGCGCTCTTGCCGCGTGGGCGTGTGTGGCCCTCTGAAGAGGGTACAATCCAAGATCAGCTTGTAAGTGGCTTGGCCGTTGGACAGGTGCGTATAACTTCACGCGCTAATAATCTTTTAAAAGACGCGTTTCCGGCAACGGCATTGGAACTTCTGACCGATTGGGAAAAGACGCTCGCGTTGCCGGATTCTGATTTACCCGCTCCAGAGACGTTGCAAGCGCGTCATGCCTTTGTTGTTGCCAAGTTCATCGGTCTTGGTGGGCAGTCCGTCAGCTACTACAAAAGGTATGCCAAAAGGCTCGGTTACGAGATAGAGGTCAGACAATATACGCCGTTTCGGGCAGGTCAAAGCTGTGCTGGTGATCCTGTTTGCTCCCAAGAATGGGCGCACAGATGGGACATTATAACCAACCTCAATACAAAGACGTTGTTCAGAGCTGGACTTTCTTGCGCTGGGGAGCCGCTTGCCTATTGGAATGATGAGGTTCTCGAAAAAGCGCTGGAAAAGGTAAAGCCCGCGCACACAGTTCTAAGGTTTTTCTACATAGAGGAAGAGGAATAAAGAATGCATAAAATTGATGTTTCCGGTGCTGTTGAAGCAATGCCAGCGCCTTCGGAATCGGAAGGAACAGCGGGTTATTTTACGGAAGGCAACGCGGCAACCTCTCAAGAAGCCACGCCCGTAAGTGCAGATTGGCTTAATGCCGTTCAGAGTGAACTTGTTAATGTGATCGAAGCGGCAGGGATTGAACTTGAAAAAACGAGCCAAACCCAACTTCTTGCGGCAATTTCGGCGTTGATTGCAGCGGCGGTGCCGGATGCTCCGGACCTTTCGACCTGCCTTCTAAAAGCTAACAACCTAAGCGATGTGAGTAGCCTTTCAGTGGCCCTTTCTAATCTTGGGTTTTCTTCAAGCCTATCAAGCAATGGATACCAAAAGATTCCGGGCGGCCTCATCTTGCAATGGGGAAGCGGAACAACAAACGCCTCTGGTATCTTGAGCGTGACGTTACCAACTACATATCCGTCTACGCATTTTGCAACTGTTGGAATTTCTGTGTCTTCGACTCCATCCGAGTTTACTGTATCGGATAAGTCCTTAAGTGGATTTACCGCACGTACATTTCATCCATCTACGGAAAGCGTGGATGATTATGTTCCCTTCAATTGGTTTTCCGTTGGAAAATAAAAGGAGATAACCAGAATGAAGATTTATTATTCCCCGTCAAAGGGCGGTTTCTATAACGATACTTTGCATAAAGATGCGATGCCTGATGATGTGGTGGAAGTGAGCGCCGAAGTGCATGCGGCCCTTATGGAAGGTCAAGGCGCAGGGCAAAAGATTGTCGCTGGTGACAATGGTGCTCCCATTCTACAAGATCCCGAGCCTCTTTCAGCAACCGATCAAATCAAGGCTGAGATTGCAGCCAAAGAAGCACTTCAAACCCCGCGCCGGATTCGTGATGCTATCGCGGGGGCGGATAATGGATGGCTGGCTGCTTTGGAATCGGAGATAGAAGAACTTCGGGCGCAGCTTTAAGAGCTTTTAAATAACACAAAACAGCGGCAGGGAGCCGCTTTTTTTATGTGAAGGAGACAGCAATGATCAAAATTGGTGGTTTGGTTCAAACACCTCATGAAGAGGTTCTAGCAACGATCACGGCGGGCGCAACACAAACGGAGGACGTGGATTCCGGTGGGTTGCGTTTGTTTTCTGTTGCTGTGCCAAGCAGCTTTGGCGCTGGCGCAATCACTCTCTCATTTGAAGAATATAGTGCCGTTTTAGATGAATGGTTTACGCTTTACATGGATGGTGCGGCATACACGAAAGAGGTCGTTCCTGGCATAAGTGATAATGTTGATATCAGCCGTTTTTCTTCCGTGAAGAGATTGCGCATAAAGATTGCGGCTGTGCAGGGAAGTGACCTGCCGATCGCGCTTGTGTTTCGTCCTGTTCAATAGGGCTGATTATGAGTCTTCTCCTTCTTCTTTCTAAAGGCAGGGCAAGGGCCGCACATCAAGCTCCTGTCATTATGTTGAATGACACGTGGGGTGTTGTCGGTGACAGCATTACGTATGGAAACATGCGCCCGAAGATGTATGCGTATTGGCTTGGTCTTGCAATGTCTGGTGTTGGCCAGTTTACACCAACAACAGGAGCTGGCACTAATGCCGCAATAGGTTCCAATCTAGGTGTTTCAGGACAAGATACTACTGACATAGCCGCTCGTGTAGCAAATATCACAGCGTCTGGATTGGACGTTTATTTCTTGATGTCATGGGAAAATGATGATTCAAGCGTCCTTGCTTCTACGATGATTGCTAATTGGGAGACTGTCTTAAACGGTCTAACGGACGCAAAGAGGGTTTATCTTATAGGCTCTGGAGAAACACGCAGTGTGGCATCAAACTCAACCGTAAGGGCAAGGAACGCTGTTGTAAACGCATGGATGGCAGCGGCCAATTCAACATATCCAAACGCAAGATATATTCCTGACACAGTGGCTTGGAATAATATAGAGCTTCATGATGGCGCTGGCGGGGCCGGTGCAGATAGTTATGATGGGACACACCCTAACTTGCAGGGGGCTAAGAAGCTTGGTGAAAACTTATGGAATTATATCCGTAGTGAATGGGAGTCTGGCACAGCTTACGACATAGGATATTCAACTAATTATTTCCCTGCTGATTTTTCAGGAACAACAGGCAGCAAGAGCAATGCCACAGGTGATGTAGCCACTGGAATGGCCTTAACAAACACGACAGGCGCGACTGTCGTTGCCAGCAAGGGAACGCTTAACGGCAGCACATCACAGGTTCTTACAATATCTGGTACAGCTACGGCCAACAGTGTCATCAGGCTTAGAGAGTACGCAAGTGGTTCTTTCCAAATTGGCGACACGATCACGATGTGTGGGAAGATAAAGGTAACGGCGTCTGATGGCGTATCTGCTCCTGTTGGGCTAAGGGCCATAGAAGCTAATGCGTGGTATGGAAAAGGTCTGTTCTTATCTAGAGCACATGTTCCTGCCGATGACGGTGAGTGGGTGCCATTCTCTGGTACATTTAGGGTGCAACCAGATAAAACTACAACAGCCGGAACATCTTTCACAACCGACCTCGATATATATCCACAGACATCAACGGCTCTAGATATTCGGGTCGAGTACGCAGATGTCAAGATTTACAACGAAACAATTGAGGAAGGATAGGAAGCTATGTTGCTGACGATTAATTATCGAATGCTGGGCGGGTTTGTCTCGTTGGGGAGCACCTTTCTTGCGCGGGCGAGATGGGCGCTTGTTGTGGCGGGCTGTATGGCTCTTGTGGGACTTGTCCATAAATTGCCTTTCTCGGCCTTGTCGATCGTTTTTGCGGGGACGCTTTTGACGGCCTATCTTGGTCGCCTCATTCCGCATGGGAAGTATATCGGCGCTCCTGATATCAAGGCTTGTGCGTGTATGGGGCTGATCGGCGTTGCGCGGCTTATATTGCTGCTCGCGCCTTTGGCCTATTATCTTCCGTTTGTTTTGTGTCTTGTGCCGTTCGGGTTTTTAAACGGCGCTGCGTACTATCTTGGCTGGAAATATCTACACGAGGTCGATAGCGGGTTTTACTACAAAGATCAGGTTTTTGCCAAAGGCGGGGGCGAGTGGGGCGAAGTCCTTACGGGGCTTTTAGCGTATGAGCTTCCTTTTTGGGTTCTTTTGGTGATGTAGAAAGAGGCTCTTATGGTCGGCTGTGAAGAAGAGTGCCTTCTGGGCGGGATGAGCAAGGAAGAGCAAGAAGCTCTTCTTATCAAGATCGCGGACAAAGGCGGGCAGAAGGCGCTGCAAAACATTGGGCTTAAAACGCCTGAAGATGCGGCAACTTTCCGCGAGGCGCTTAATTTTGTGAAGTCCTATAAAGCAGCTAGGCAAGCGGCGAGGCTAGCAACGTGGGAGCTTCTGAAAAGCGCCTGCCAAAAGGCGAAGGATATTTCTGCGAAGGTGCTGGCCGTTGTGCTGTTGTTCTGGATATTCAAGACGATCGCGCCAGAGAGCCTGCAAGAAATTGTGATGAAACAGCTTAAATAGGTGGCGTGATGCAAGACATCCTTGATGATATTTTGCGGCGTGAGGGCTGGCCAACATATACCAATGACCCAAGCGATCGCGGAGGGCCAACCAAGGGCGGCATTACGCTAGCAACGCTTGCCGCATGGCGAGGGAATCCCGTGACGGCGGAAGATGTTCGGGATTTGGGTGAAGCGGAAGCGCGGGCGATCTATGAGTCCGAATACATCACCAAGCCTTGCTTTGATAAAATTACAAACGATCTTTTGCGGGCGCAGGTGGTTGATGCGGGCGTGCTTCATGGACAGAGTACGGCGATCAAGTGGCTGCAAGCGATCGCGGGGGTTAAGACGGATGGGTGCTTTGGGCCTGTCTCGCAAGGTGCGGTGAACGCTATGTCGGCGCGAGATGTGGGGATTAAGTTCGCGGCGCTGCGTATCCGGTTTATCGGCGCGATTGTCAGCAAAAATTATCAGGCCCGCCAGAGCGGCCTGACCCAGAAAGATCAAAGCCGCTTCGCGAGCGGTTGGCTCAACCGCGCCACGGCGTTTCTGGATGAAGTTTAAAAGAAAGGGGAGGGAAGATGAGTTTTGATCCTGTAACGGCGGGCTTGGAGTTTGTCTCCAAAATTGCGGATAAGATTTGGCCTGATCCTACGGCTAAAGCCGAGGGTATGCTGAAACTGCGCGAGCTTGAGCAAAAGGGCGAGCTGGCGCAACTGGCGGCTGATACAGAGCTTGCCAAGGCTCAAATGCAAATCAATACAGAGGAGGCCAAAAGCGGATCATTGTTTGTCTCTGGCTGGAGGCCCTTTATCGGCTGGGTCTGTGGCGGGGCGTTTGCCTATCACTTTATCTTGCAACCCTTGATCGCGTTCCTCTTGGCCACGCAGGGGCAGAGCGTTGAACTTCCTGCCTTTGATATTTACAGCATCCTGACCGTTCTTTGCGGCATGCTAGGCCTCGGCTCCCTTCGCACCGTTGAGAAGTGGAAAGGCGTGGCAAGGTAGGAGGTTGCTAACCGGACTACAAATTATTCACGAACCTATTCGGGATGATATAGACCCTCAAGCTTCCCGACCAGCTGCCCGATGAGGGCGATGCGTACGATTCCCATATCCTTCTCAACCTTATCTGCGAAGGGGAGGTCCTTATCTTCCTCATCCTGCTTATAGGGCTTGGCAAAGGGCCCGAGTGCGCGGCGTACAGCTTGCGCTTCCTTTCGCGTCAGGGTGAGAGTGATTATGTCTTCGTTTGTGGGCATGGATGGCTCCTAACGATGGTTGATGCAGTTTCAGGGCATCTTGTTTTTACCATATCGTTCCTTTCGACAAAATGGTATTTGCCTCTCGTTTTTAAAGACGGGAGCAGGGCGGCGGCAACCGCCCTAGCCGTGTGCTTGAGACACACCTGACCAACGTGGCCTTTGCTGGCCAACCCGCCACCGATCATCGGCGGGAGATACCCTACAGGTGTATTATGGAAAATAAAAGTGAGTCGTTTCAGAAGGTTAATTCAGTCCGTCCCGCCGCGCCATATATTGGCGGCAAGCGGGCTTTGTCAAAAAAGCTGGTTGGGATCATTCAAGATAC
>JBFXDW010000103.1:0-6366 GCA_050180745.1 Bdellovibrionales bacterium
GGGGTAAATCTTCTACCTTCGCTCATGGACGATCTCCTTGCTTTTACACAAAGGAATCGTCCACCTAAATCCTTAATTTTTGATTCACGTGACGTGATTTTAGGATGATTTATTCAACAAGGCCATTCACAGTCAATAAAACCACATGAACATCTGCGATCCCCAATCCACAATCCCCGCCCCCCGCTGCACCGCTCTTCTCGTCGCCGCTGGTTCTGGCTCCCGCTTTGGCGGCAAGCTGCCAAAACAATACCAAACCATGGGAAGTATGCCGATTTTGCGGCGTGCCGTACTGGCTTTTCTTCATCATCCCCATATTTCCGAAGTCAGGGTTATCATTAACCCCGCTCACCGCGCTTTTTATGACGAGGCCGTGAAAGGCCTAGACCTCCCCCCCCCCATAGACGGCGGTGCCACAAGACAGGATTCGGCCCGCCTAGGCTTAGAAGCTCTAGCAGAATCGCCTCCCGCCTATGTCATGATCCATGATGCAGCGCGTCCCTTAATTGATGCCCAAACGATCACGGATGTGTTTAAAGCTCTGACCTCAAACCAAGGCGCAATTGCAGCTAAACCACTTGTCGATACGCTCAAAAAAGAAGAAAACGGACACATCACTGATACAATTGACCGCAATCATTTATGGCAAGCCCACACACCACAAGCCTTCCATTATGACATTATCTTAAAAGCTCACCGCACCGCCCAAGGGCAAGCGCTGACCGATGATGCGCTCGTTGCCGAAAAAGCAGGTATTCCCGTCACTCTTATCCCCTCCAATGCAGATAACATGAAAATCACAAATCCAGACGATCTTGGCCGCGCAGGCCGCCTCTTAGGACAAAGCTTTGGCGACATTCGCACAGGGCTGGGCTTTGATGTGCACGAACTAGTCGAGGGCACAGAAATTCACCTCGGCGGATTGACACTGCCCCACAACAAAACGCTTAAAGGTCACTCGGACGCGGATGTTGTGCTGCATGCGATTACAGATGCCATCCTAGGCACCATGGCGGTCGGTGACATAGGCACCTTCTTCCCCCCCAGCGATCCTCAATGGAAAGGCTGCGATAGCGCCGTCTTTTTGCGCCACGCCAGCCAGCTGGTCAATGAGCGTGGCGGCCTGATCGCTCATATAGATGTTGTGATCATGTGCGAAGAACCTAAAATAGGCCCCCACAGAGAAACCATGCAAAAGCATATTGCTCAGCTTTTAGAAGTGGAAGAAACGCGCGTCAGCCTCAAAGCCACAACAACCGAACGCCTAGGCTTCACTGGCCGTGGCGAAGGCATTGCCTGTCAGGCAATTGCAACGGTAAGATTTGAAGAGAGGTAAGAGCCTGCTCAGAATCTAAGAAGAGATTCTATACTCCAGCCTCTTCCTTTTGGCCTTGGATTTTATGGGCCAAAGACGCTTGCAGGAATTTCTCAATCTCACCGTCCAGCACCGCTTGCGTTGCACTCGTCTCAACGCCGGTGCGTGTATCTTTGACCATCTGATAGGGTTGAAGCACATAAGAGCGTATCTGATGGCCCCAGCCAATATCGCTTTTTGTATCCTCTAACGCGCTGGCCGCATCCTCACGTTTTTTAAGCTCCAGCTCGTACAACTTACCGCGCAGCATCTCCATCGCCTTAGCACGGTTCTTGTGCTGAGAGCGCTCTTCCTGACAAGCAACCACGATACCCGTTGGTAAGTGAGTAAAACGGACCGCACTATCGGTTTTGTTGATGTGCTGCCCTCCCGCACCAGAGGCTCGGAACGTATCGACGCGCAAATCCTTATCCAGAATCTCGATCTCAATCGAGTCGTCAATCACAGGAGTCACAGATACTGAAGAAAAACTAGTGTGCCGCCGCGCATTGGAATCATAAGGGGAAATCCGCACCAACCGATGCACACCGCTTTCAGTTTTCAACCAGCCATAGGCATTGTCTCCAGAAATCTGGATTGTTGCCGACTTAATGCCCGCTTCTTCCCCATCCGAATATTCAAGCATTTTGACTTTATAGCCCTGCCGCTCGGCATAGCGCGTGTACATCCGCAACAACATCTCGGCCCAGTCTTGCGCCTCGGTTCCGCCCGCGCCTGCATTGACTTCCAAATAACAATCATTGCCGTCAGCTTCACCAGAAAGAAGGCTTTCAAGCTCTTTTGTCTCGGCCAGTGCACGCAAGGATAAAAGCGCAGCTTCGGCCTCATGAACCATATCGGCGTCTTTTTCGGCTTCCGCCATTTCTAAAAGTTCAAGATTGTCCGTAAGGCCAGACTCGAGCTCATGCACGCTGCCTAAAGCATCTTCCAGCTTTGTGCGCTCACGCATCAACTTTTGAGCATGATCAGGGTTATCCCACAATTTTGGATCTTCAGAGAGCGAGCTTAGCTCTTCCAGACGAATAACAGATTCGTCATAGTCAAAGATGCCTCCTCAGCAGACTCAACGACTTTTGAATAGCCGCCACTGCTTGTTCGATTTCCGCACGCATAAGTTAATCCTTTTTCTGAAAAGAAGGCTCTTATGTGCCTCAAAAACACACAAAAAGCAAGAAGTTATGCTGGAAAACTCCCAAAAAGAAGGGACATCTGCACGGCCCGTGCATAAGGGTTTTGCCGCACAGAAGGCTGCTCTTTCATTCCCGCCAGTTCATAAAAAGCGTCTTTATTAAGAGGAAAAGAGATAGGATTCCCCTCCTCGTCTCTGGCTTCTCTGATAGCGCGCCGCCCTCTCATAAGAATCATATCCAACCGTTTAGGAATTCTGACACTACAAGGATGGTAATCATAGCCCTTGAAAGAAAGCTCCTGTTTTCCACTCCCTTTCAAGACATAATCTCCTGTATAATTTCCTGCGGAAAGAGACACCCTGCCCAAAGACATCATTAAAAATGCAGACAGCAACCACGGATGATCTTTAAGAACAACAAGTTTATCAAGATGTATATCCTGCGTTTTCTTCCATAACGCCCTTTGTGGTTCATGCCCCCACGTAAACCGCTTATGAAAGGCAATCGTTGCTTTTGTAGTAAGAGCCTCCACCCGTTGAAGAGACTTTTTAATTTCATCCTGCATACGCGCATCAAAAAGATGGGGTTTTAAAAAATAATATTTTGGATCATTTTTAAAAAAAGAAGGGCATTGTGCCCCCTTATATCCCTCATGCACAAAAAAACGACTGCCGAGATCAGATAAATCCGATGAACGAGGATGAAGCAATTCACCACAGCTCAAGCAACGAAAGAGAGAGCCTTTCCGTCCACTTTCTACATTCTCCCAACACTCATCTATAGAAACAATTTTTCCTGAATGAGGTATAAATGCTTCTGTTACAGCGGTACCTGCCATTGGAAGGACTCCTTCGCTTCTGCTTTGCAAGACGTCATAAAAAGACGGGTGCATTATATCGTTTTAGAAACGAAACAGATACTCAAAAAACGACAGCCTTTCAAAAAACCCTAAGAGCCTGTTCAGAATCTTAATAAAGTCCACCCGTCCCCTGAGAGGAGGCTCCTGAGGAAGGCTCTTCGTTCACATCTCCCCCCACAGACGGCGAAATAGGCTGAACACTTCCATCCCCATCAATCACAACAGGCGCTGGATTACCTGTCTCACCAGATACAATACCACTGGCATATTCACCCGTTATGCTCCCGTCTAGGATCGGTCTGATCTCTCCCTCTTGTGGTTCTGTGCCAGGCAAAAAGACCTCCCACAACGCATCCTTATCACCAAAAGACGCTAAAGCTCCTGTTTGGACATCAACCTTAACCATCCTCAACCCCGAAGGCATACGGAAAGGTATCGCAGGTTCTCCCTTCATCGCCTTTACGATAAAATCTTGGAAAATAGGCACCGCAACACTCGATCCCGTCTCTTTCTCACCAAGCGTTTGCGGCTCATCAAAACCAACGTAAACAGCTACCACCAGATCCGGCGTTATCCCCATAAACCACGCATCACGACAATCATTCGTTGTCCCTGTTTTACCTCCAACCGGAAACCCAACCCCCGCCAAACGCTTTGCTGTGCCTCGTTTCACAACGCCTTCGAGCATCGAAACGATCTGATACGCGGTACGAGAATCCTGAATTTGTTCTCTTGCATCAGGAACGTCAGGCGGCGCAAGTTCAGAAGCCCACTCAGCGACAGTACAGCCTTCGCACACACGCTGATCCGAACGCCAGATTGTTTTACCCGTCTGATCCTGAATCCGGTCAATCAATGTCGGCGTAATTTTCTTACCCCCATTGACGAACATGCTATAGGCCGTAGCCATCCGCAAAGGCGTTGTTTCCTTGGCCCCCAACGCAAAGGAAAGAAGCTCTGGCATGTCATCAACAACACCAAACTTCCTGACCGTCTCAACAACAGCCTTCATCCCAATCGCGTTAGCCAACCTTACGGTCATAACGTTCCGTGATTTTTCAATACCCACGCGAAGCGGCGTTGGCCCATAGAATTCTTGCGAATAATTCTCAGGCCTCCACATCGGCAGATCTGGTCCCTGCTTATATTCAAACGGCGCATCCAACACGAGGCTGGACGGCGTAAACCCCTTATCCAAAGCCGTAAGATATACGAATGGTTTAAACGCAGACCCCGGTTGACGATAAGCCTGAACCGCACGGTTATACTGGCTGATTTGTTCACTAAAACCACCCACCATAGCAAACACACGGCCCGTATGAGGATCCATTGCCACAATTGCTCCCTCTACAGTGGGAACCTGTCTTAAAGCAAATGTGTTCTCGGGATATTTTTGGCCTGTATTATCCTTGGCAACCGCTTCAACCAAGATGACATCCCCCAACTTCAGAACATCTTTCGGTTGATGAATGTCTGGGCCCAGCTTTCCTTTTTTATCTTCGCGCCGCGCCCATGCCATCTCCGGCCACGGAATATGCCCGCGCGTACCGTCTGCCAGAAAAACTTCTACATTCTTAGAAGAAAGATTCACCACAACAGCCAAATCCCAGTCCTCAGCTCCGGCCGGTCTTTGTATCTCGGCTAAACGCTTGGGCCACTCCTTCACGCCTCTCAAAGACGCTACGGATCCACGGTACCCCCGCTTCCGGCGATCGTAACTAATAAGCCCCTGCCTCAAAGCATCCCGCGCAAATTTCTGAAGTTTTGAGTCCAAACTTGTTTTGACCGACAACCCTCCTTCAAGAACCTTTTGTGAACCATAGCGCTCCACAAGCTCACGACGGACTTCCTCGGCAAAATAGGCCCCTCCGGAAGCAATTTCCGTCTCATCTCTTTGACGTGTCACGAGCGGCATATCCTGCGCCTCAACGTTCTGCGCAGGCGTAATCATGCCCTCTTCTAACATGCGCGAGAGCACCCAATTCCGCCGCTCTACCGCCGCATCATGATGCTTTTTAGGATCATAATTATTGGGTCCCTTAGGCAAAGCCGCCAAATAAGCAATTTCCGATAGAGACAGCTCATCCAAGGATTTATTGAAATAATTCAGCGCCGCCGCCGCCACGCCATAGGAACGGTTGCCAAGGAATATCTCGTTTAAATAGATTTCTAAAAGCCTGTCTTTACTGAGAGACTTTTCTAAGCGCCGCGCCAAAATCATCTCTTTGACTTTACGTGAAATCGACACTTCATTTGTCAGCAGCATATTCTTTGCCACCTGCTGCGTAATCGTAGAAGCCCCTACGGGGCGCCGATTTTGGCCTACATTTTTAAGATTAACCAGCGCCGCACGTATAATTCCAAAAACATCCACACCCTGATGGATATAGAAATTCTGATCCTCCGCCGCAACAAAGGCATTTTGTACCATCTTAGGAATAGCCGTGATAGGCGCAAAAATTCGCTGCTCTGCCGCAATAGTCGCCAACATACGCCCGTCATCGGCATAAAAGCGCGTCAGCGTTGGCGGGTAATAGTCTTTAAGGTAACTATAATCTGGTAAATCCTTACTGTAATGCTGGAAAAGCAGGAAAAGCGCGACAATTCCCGACACGGCCAGAAAAAAAACCAAGGAAAACAGGGCAGAAAGAAGACGCATGAGAGATTCGGAACTCAAGAAATAAAAAACACTCCTTTCTTCTTACCTGAAAGAAAGCCTTTTGTAAAAGAATGGATCGGGATAATCTTACCACCCCATGATTTTTGAAAGATTAGCAATTTGTTCATAAAAGATTGATTCAAAGAGTCTTCTGCGGATGAAGGAGGCTCTTGATGGGAAGCGTAGCGTATTTGGCGGAGCGGCTTGAGACGGATCTGTATGGCTATCTGCCCGAGCTTTACAAGAATCCGTTGTCGAAACTGGCCGTGATGGTCTCGGCGGTGATTGAGGCGCGTAGTTGCAACTTAATGGAAATTGCGGCGAGATTGCCGATTAAAACACA
>JBFXDW010000104.1:0-6229 GCA_050180745.1 Bdellovibrionales bacterium
AAAAAACCGAAGCTGTCCTGAAGGCCCAAACCCTCAACACCTTCCGAAACCTCGCTGCCCCTGAATATTAAACTTTAAAGAAATAAGAAAACTGCGTCCGCAATCACGCTTTATTCAACAAGGCCCTTTTAAATCATTGTCCTGTTTCAGAAGTTGCTTCGGTTTGCGGACTTGCGGGAATGTTCGTGTTGAACGCGCTTGGAATAAAAGGATCGCAGCTTTATTATCTTCCTTCACTTCATATCATCGTTGCCATTCTTCAGGAGAAAGATAAAATCACGCTTGTCGATGTTGTGGGGAAAAAAATGCCGTCTCTTGCGATGATCTTAGGAGCGTTGGGTTGCCGTGCTCAAACAGTTGAAACTCTATTTTCTCCTGATTTACTGACTTGGAAGGGACAGGCTGTTCCGTGCTTCAAGAAAACTGTCCTTATGGTTAGGGGTGATTTTAGCACACATGAAAGACCCTTCATGCTGCCACCGACACAGGCGTTTTAGGACAGTCCTTTACGAGAAATGGTAATATTTACGCCCATTAACCATAAGTAAGCGTTACTTTTCGCATGCTTTTTTGATATATTCTGCGTGTCAAAACTTTATGTGTGGAGAGATTTTATGGAGCTATTTCGTCAAGAACATTTTTATGCAAACCTAAGCGAACGAAAAGAAATGGAGCTTTTATCTTCGCAAGAAGGCTTTGTTGTCGGCCAAAAAGATGGGCAACTTATGCGCCTTGATAAAACGGGTGATCCCATCTTTACTTTTGCGTGGGATCCGTGGGTGCGTGAAGATCATGCCGCTATCCCCAATTTGCTTGATCATCAAGGATCCGCGCTTTCTATCTCTGTTGGTAATCGCGTTGTAAGAGAAACGCTGGCTTATCGCCGAGATGTTCTGAAACAACAGATCTACATATTTGATCCATATAACGTAACAGACGAGCATAATTGCTCTATCAATATTCTTGATCAGCTCGAACAAGATCATCTTGAGCACACTACGCAAAAGCTCGCACGTTATTTTCTGCAAGAAGAAATTATTGAAGCTCCTTCAGTTCAGAAGAATTATGATCGCCTTTATCCAGAAACAAAGCAACGAGACATGTTAATGGCGGTTGAGCTTGCTGAGGATCTTTTGAACTCAACATTTCTATATCTCCTTTCAGCAGATCAAAAGGAAGTTCCTCCTGAAAATAGGAATCTTGAGCACTGTAGTTCCCTTTTATCCAGCCGCGACGAAAAACTTATAGAGTACTTTGTCACTGATACAGGGCCTTATAAACATCTTTTAAATGCTACAGGCAATTGGTTTTCTGGCAAACTGACGCATTCCATAAACACAGCGTGGCTTCTTGCGGCAAGTTCTCTCGAGAGTTTTCTTGGTGTAGAAGGGAGTACAAACACGTCGTCTTTCCAGCTGAGTTCTTTAAGAGATGCTCCTACAACCATCTATGTCGTTATGCCTGATGTGCAATCGTTAGCAATTAACAAAAGATGGCTCAGAGCTTTTATTGAAACAGCGGAAGATGCTTGTCCAAATCTCACAAACAGCCCAGACAATCATAAACACATTAAAAAAGATGACCGCATTCTCTTCATGATAGATGAGGTCGCACGTCTTGGACGTTTAACTTATGCTGAACTCGGCCCCCACGGGCCACTAATGAAGGGTATCACCCATTGGGGGCTAACACAAAACCCAAATGATCTGGTAAAAGTGTATGGGAAACATGCGGAATATAGTCGAAGAAACAATCCGCATATGCAAATTCTGGATCATTATTCCGATGATTTTAAGTTTACTATTGGAACAAGAGAATCGGAGGTTAAAGAACTTGTTCAAAAGGAGATTATTGCATCTCCCCCTCGACCTAAGCAGAGCCATCCAGCCAAAACTGCTCCGCACACTAAAGACTTTATCTGAAGGTATTTTCTCAAAATACCGAGCTTTAACTGGAAAGAACAAGCTTTGCTATCGCCTGAAGATAAGCATCAACCTCAAGGGCTTTGACGCGTTCTTCTAAGCTTTCGAGCGTTTCGTCATCGGCAAGTGGAATCTTTATTTGCGTGACGATGGGGCCTTCGTCATAGTCTGCCGTTGCAAGATGAACTGTTACGCCGGATTCTTTTTCCTTTGCCGCAATGACGGCTTCGTGAACGCGCCTGCCATACATGCCTTGTCCACCAAACTTGGGAAGAAGCGCGGGATGTGAATTGAGAATCCTACCCGAAAAAGCGCGCAAGGTTTCAGGCCCAAGCTTTTTCATATATCCGGCCAAGATTACGAAGTCAGTTTTATGTTCAAGCAGATGATCCCGAATGGTGCGGTCGATGTTTTCTTCGCCGACCGTTGTTTTGTTCACGACAAACGCGGAAACATCATATTCAGCGGCAACGTCCAAGCAGCCCGCGCCACGATTATTCGTAATAAGAACGGCAGGGATGATGTGAACAGGTGCGCCCTCGCTCTTTTCCAGTATTTTGCGAAATGCCGTGCCGTTATGAGAAGCTAGAAATCCAACGCGTACGGACGTTTTTTTGTTTTCCATAAATTCTTCTCCTTGAATTAACCAAGATTCATGGAGGTGGGGAGCAGTAAAGTTGGCTGATGCCCATGTGTTGTTCGTGAATTTAATGACGGCCTGCTTTTTTCAAGAGCAACGTATTCAGGGTACAAGCCTTTCCACCAATTGAGAGTAGGGCTTGGATCACAAGCAACCTCTTGTGCTGCGGTAGTATTGTTCAGAGTTAACCAGCTTGCAGCGATGTGATAACCAAGAGAATAGCCGCAGAGAAAAGGGTAGGCTAGGTGCTGGCGTTTTCTTTTACAATATTCTGGGTTTCGTCCCATTAGCCTTGGATCCCCCGCAAATCCTTCTCTCTTTTTTCTTATAGTAATCTTTTCACCATTTCTTGTAATGGTTACTCCTTTTTCTCTTGTCAGTTCATAAGTGCACAGTTTTGGTAACATGCGCTCAGAAAAACATTCAAGGCCTCTACCTTGCAATTCTAATGCTGGAGATGGAACAAGATCTTGGGGTTGGAATGTTGGATGAATAGATTTATTCTGTTCAGATTGTGCAATTTCAAATTCAAATCTTTGGGCCAATCCTTCTGATATCATGGCTTCACCTAGTGTTGGCCCATATCCATATTGACTATCGCCACGGACTGCATGATGCAGTTCATGGGCAAAGGTTCTATGTATTTGAGCTTGTAATGCAGGGGATTCTAGGTCATGGAGTGAGTTGATAAAACAGAAAAGAGAAACAGGATATCTTTGTTCTGCTCCTTTTGTTTGATTGTATTCGTAAGCAGTTCCACCGATGCAGCTTTCCATGGCGTGAGGAGAACGGGGGTGCAATTGGATCGTGACGGGAATGTTATCCAAAGGGGTATTGAGTCGTGAAGCTATGTCTTTACGCAGCGAATGCAGCAGTGAAATAAGTTTATCATGCTGTTCCTTGGTTAGGTCATTCCCTTTATCTTTTTGAAGGAAGGTGCTGCCCTTAAAATCAATATTAATATTCTGATCCATGATCCATCGCTTATCGGTGAAAAATTTGATTTAGAGTAGCATATTTCTACCTTTAGCTGTTTAGTTTCGCGGAAGGAGTGGTTATTTTCTTGAATTTACTCACGATTTATGGGTATATTCGCGCCCAAGTTCAACCTTTAAGTTTCAGGAGGCCAACATGACGAGCAAACGGCAGCATGTAACACGCGGCCCCTGCCAAGCCCTGCGCCAACGCGCCGCAGGGCTGGACGACTAATCACACCCTTCAAATTGATTTTCTCCAGCTTGTTTTAAGCGGCTTATCGCGAAAAGTGAATTTTTTTGCGTGTTTTTGCCTGTGGTTCTGACAAGAAGATAAGAGAAAATCATGAGTACCCTTCGTTTAAACCAGCTTGGTGTTTTCACCCCAAGCCCGTTATTTCAAAACCTGTCCCTTACGCTGCATCGCGCTCAGCGGCTTGGTGTCGTCGCCCAGAATGGCAGCGGTAAATCGACCTTGCTGCGCTGTATTGCAGGGATGCAAGAGCCTTCTGCGGGAGCCGTCTCCATGGCCAGCGGTACGCGTATCGGTTTTGTTCAGCAAGAAGTGCCTGCGGCATGGCTCGATCAGTCGTTGTTTGATGTCGTGTGTTCTGGTCTTTCCGCTGAAGATCAGTCTTACAATTTTTGGCGCGCGGACGTGCTCCTTGAAGAGTTTCGGACGCCTCAAAATTATGCCCAAAAACCGCTCAAAGAGCTAAGTGGCGGATGGCAACGTTTAGCGCTCATTGCGCGTGCATGGATTGAAGAGCCTGATTTGTTGTTGCTTGACGAGCCGACCAATCATCTGGATGCCGAGAAAATTGGGATTTTGGAAAGCTGGCTACAAGGGCACGCTGGGCAAACGCCCATGATGATCGTGAGCCATGATCGGTGTTTCTTGGATGCCTGCACCACGCACACGCTTTTCCTGCGGCCCAATGAATCCAAACTCTATGCTCATTCTTATAGCACGGCGCGCGAGCTGCTTTTGGCTGATGATGAAGCGCGGGCGGTCAAATTGGAGCAGGATAAAAAGGATACGAACCGTTTAAGAGCGCAGGCCAATGAACTAAAGAACATCGGCATCAATTCTGGCAGCGATCTGGCTCTGAAAAAAGCCAAACAACTGAGGCAAAGAGCTAGCCATATCGAAGGAACTTTTCAAGAGCTGCACAAGGAACGACAAAGCCAGATAAGCCTTAAAAGCAGCGACACGCATGCGCGGGTCTTGCTGTCTTTAAAGGACATGATCATTCGTGCGCCTGACAATAGGGCTTTGTTTAAAATTGATGCGCTGATCCTTTTTCAAGGTGATCGACTTGTCGTTCTGGGCGAAAACGGAAGTGGCAAATCTGTTTTCATCCGGCATCTTTTGAAAGCGTGCCGCGATCCTGAAAGCGTGCCGGAAGCTAAAGTCAGTCCGACGATTGTGCTTGGCTATGCCGATCAGCATATGTCGCAATTGCCTCATCACAAATCGCCCTTCGATTATGTTATGGAGCGTTTTTCGCTTGGCGATCAGCGCACGCGCACGCTTTTAGCTGGTGTGGGCTTTCCCGTTGAAGAGCAAGGAAGGCTGCTGTCCGATTTTTCTTCAGGCCAGAAGGCAAGGCTTGGTATGCTTGCGTTGCGATTGCAAGAGCCTAACTTCTATCTTCTGGATGAACCGACAAACCATGTCGATATTGTTGGCCAAGAAAAGTTGGAAGAAGAGATTCTTGCTCAAAATGCAACTTGTATTCTTGTCTCGCATGATCGCCGTTTTGTTGAAACTGTCGGCACGCGTTTTCTGCGTATCAAAGAGAAGAAGCTTATTGAGGAGGAATAAATGACAAGCACCATAACGTTCGAGCCTGCCAAATCATCCGATTTTGATTACTTTTATAAGCTGCGTCGTCAGACTATGGAGGAGCATTACGTTCGCGTGGAAGAGCATTGGGATCATGAAACCGAGCTTCAAAAGCACAGGAATTATCTCAATCAAGGAACGGTTCGACTGATTTACAATAACGGAATCCGCATAGGCTGTGTGAGCGCCGCTCCTCATGAAAATGGCTTGCGAATTAGCCTGTTTTGCATTGAACCAGAGCATCAACGCAAAGGGTTGGGCGAGAAGGTTCTTCAAAAGATTATCGAGGAAGCCGTCGATCAGAGAAAAGACATCTTTCTGGACGTCCTTGTCGAGAATCCCGTCTGTGCCTTGTATGAGCGACTTGGGTTTGAACGCGTGGAGGGGGATTGTCCGATTTTGGTTTACTATAAGAAGCCTTGTTGTTTTTCTGTCTGTTAAAAGCGCCGCGCAACAAACGGATTGATTATCTGATTAGAGAATTTAAAAAACGCACATTAACCAACAAATGTAAGGCGGTCTAAAAAAGATTCTGTTAAATTAACGAGATAACTTGGAGCATGTTTGCCGCCATGGTGCGCTTCCTCCGCCATTACCTAAAACGAAATGGCTCTCTAGGCCTTTTTGATTATCGTCCCCAAACCCCAGTGTTCTAGCCATTTTTGAAGTTTAGTTCCCAACTGCTGACTTCCAATATTTTGTTTTTGTGCGCCGTTTTTCTCTCTCTAAAGCCCGTTTCTCTCTGCCATTCCCAAGTTTTGTCTCTATATTGGGAAGGCCTTGTTGAATAAATCATCCTAAAATCACGTCACGTGAATCAAAAATTAAGGATTTAGGTGGACGA
>JBFXDW010000105.1:0-6200 GCA_050180745.1 Bdellovibrionales bacterium
GGCGCGCCGTTTGCGCGAGATATGTCTTTATGGTTGTGGCTGGTCTTTTTTGCTTCTTTTGCCGTTAAAACGCCTATGTGGCCGCTTCATACGTGGCTGCCTCATGCGCATGTCGAGGCTCCTACGGCTGGGTCGGTTCTCTTGGCGGGTATCTTGCTGAAGATGGGCGGCTATGGCTTTATTCGCGTTTCTCTTCAGATGTTACCTGAAGCTTCAGCCTATTACGCGCCTTTTATGATCGGTTTGAGTTTGATCGCTGTTATTTATGCTTCGCTCGTGGCGCTGGCTCAGGCCGATATTAAAAAGATGATCGCTTATTCCTCTGTGGCGCATATGGGCTATGTAACGCTCGGTATTTTTTCGGGTCGTGCGGCAGGGATGGAAGGGGCGATGATGGTCATGCTGTCTCATGGTGTTGTGGCGGCTGCGCTATTCTTGTGTGTGGGAACTCTTTATGATCGGCTTCATACGCGTCAGATTGCTCGCTTTGGGGGTGTAGTTCATGTGATGCCTGTCTTCTCCGTTTTTATGATGATCTTTGTGCTGGCCTCGATAGGTCTTCCTGGAACATCCGGTTTTGTGGGCGAGTTTCTGACGATGCAAGGCGCGTGGGAGCGTAGTCCTCTGACGGCAGGAACGGCGGCAATAGGCGTTATTCTTGGCGCGGCTTATATGCTGTGGCTCTATCGGCGTGTGTTCTTTGGCGAGGCCACAAAGCCTGATGTAAAAGTGATGAAGGATTTGTCGCTGCGTGAGGTTGCCATGTTTGTGCCGTTAGTTCTTTTGGTGGCATGGATTGGGCTTTATCCGGCAACGTTCCGCAGCGCCTTTGGGCCGTCCTTTGTAGCATTGGAAAAGGCATTCCATCAGGTTCATCAGATGGAAGAGGGGGCTTCTTAATGTCCATATCCCCGCATATTTTGCCAGAGATTTTTTTGCCTGTTGCGGGATGCGTGCTGCTTTTAGTCGCCGCGATAGAGCGCTGTAATTTACGCCTTATAAGCTGGCTGACAGCGGGCGTTTTTTTGTGCGCTGCTGTTTTGGTTTTTTCTGTGCCAGAGGGTCGTTTTTCTCTTTTTGATTTATCCATAGTGGATGAATTGGCGCGATATGGGAAAATGCTTGTGCTGAGCGCCGGAGCTTTGTCCTTAGTCTTGGCCCCATCTTATATGCGCGATGTTGGGCGGTACCGGCCCGAGTATCCTGTACTTCTTTTATTTGCCATTTTAGGCATGCTTATTATGATTTCGGCATCCCATTTTTTGACTTTGTATTTGGGCTTAGAAATACAAAATCTAGCGCTTTATGTGCTAGTGGCATTTTGTCGCGAGGATAAAAAGGGCAGTGAAGCGGCGTTGAAATACTATATCTTGGGCGCAGTGTCTTCGGCTGTGTTGTTGTTCGGTTTGTCGCTTCTTTATGGGGCGACGGGGAGCCTTGATTTTGCGGCTCTGGCTGCGGGGAAAGGAACAGGCTTGGCGTTAGGGCTTGTTTTTGTGCTTGTGGGCTTTGCCTTTAAGCTCGCGGCGGTGCCGTTTCATATGTGGGCGCCGGATGTTTATGAAGGCGCACCGACTCCGGTAACAGCGTTTCTTTTGGCGGCTCCAAAAGTTGCGGGGCTTATTGTTGTGGCGCGGCTGTTTTTGCATCCGATGATGACTGAGCCTTCGATATGGCAGCCGTTGTTGATTGTTTTTTCTCTTTTATCCATGTTCTTGGGGGCACTCGGCGGGTTGGCGCAACAGAATATCAACCGCCTTTTAGCCTATAGCGCCATTACAAATGTTGGCGTGATGCTGGTTGGACTTGTTCTTTTGGGACAGAGCAATGTGGCTGCCGCAGGTTTTTCCGGTACCTTGCTTTATCTGGCCCTTTACCTTATGGGAACGATAGGTTTTTTTGCGGGTGTTTTGATGTTGCGCAAAGAAGGTGCCGCGCTTTGTGAGCTAAAGGACTTATCGGGTTTGTTAAAGACGCATCCTTTATTGGCAAGCAGTCTATGCGCTTCGCTGTTCTCTCTTGCGGGCATACCGCCGCTTGCGGGATTTTTCGGGAAATACAAAGTCTTTCTGGCGGCTGTAGAAGGCGGCGAGATGACTCTTGCCGTCTTGGGTGTGTTGGCGAGTGTCATTGCGGCGGCCTATTACTTGCGTGTGATTAAAATTATGGCTTTTGATCCGCCGCCGGAAAAAGACATAATCATGATTACCGATAGGCCTCTTTATGCCGTTTGTGTGCTTTCCGGAATAGCTGTCGTGGGGTTTATGATAAGTCCTGCACCGCTGATGGATGCTGCGCAGCGCGCTGCAGAGAGTCTGTTTTAGAGGGCTTATAATTTTTTACTGTTTTCCGTGTTCTTAGGTTTATGATGAATAAAACCCGTATTACTCTTCTGATTGCTCTCTGGCTTGTCGTCGCGGGTATAGCTTTGGCTGTTGCGCTGATGGCTCCGCATGAGGCTGCAAGAGTTAAACCTCTTTCATGGAATTCGTCTGTGGAGTGGGAACCCTCGCATGCGCCTCTTTATGCGGAGGATCAAGAGGCGCTGTTTCCGGCGATGGATGAAGCTTATCTGGCCTATCGCGAGAAACAAGAGGGGGAAGTATATGGCCCGCCCGCCCTGCCTTATGAGGAAGAAGGGGGCGCCAAACCTGCTCTAGAAGTTCCTCTCCCGCTTACGGAAGGGGGCGCGTATAAAGAGGTCCGTATTGCGATTATCATTGACGATATGGGCATGGGAAACAGCACGCGGGCGATTGCGGAATTACCTGCGGAGGTAACTCTGTCTTTCCTTCCCTATGCGCCACAAGTGCAAGAGCAAGTGCTTACGGTGCTTGCACAGGGACATGAGGTTCTCTTGCATATGCCTATGGAGCCAATGGGCTATGAAAATCCGGGCCCAGGGGCGTTGTTGACCTCTTTATCGCAGGAAGAGATTGTACGGCGCTTACAGGAAGCATTAGGGAAGTTTGAGGGCTATGTTGGTGTGAACAACCATATGGGCAGCAAATTTACGCAGTATCGTGAGGGGATGGAGCTGGTTTGCGAAATTTTGCGTGAGAAGAATTTGTTTTTTGTAGATTCTCTGACAACGGGGAAAAGCATTGCAGGAGAAATCGCTCGGCAGGTAGGCTTGCGTACATCTGTCAGAGATGTGTTTCTGGATGATGAAATTACGGAGACAGCAATTAAGCAACAGCTTGCAAGGTTAGAGGCGGTTGCGCGCAAACAAGGAACAGCCATTGCGATAGGTCACCCGCACAAAGCGACCCTTGAACTTTTAGCCGCATGGCTGCGTGATTTTGATAAGAAGAAACTCCGCCTCGTCCCCGTTAGCGAGTTGGTGGGGGCAAAGTGAGGATTCAGCCTTTGGTGTTGGGGGGGGGAGCTCTAGGGCTCTGAACTCAGGTGAAGAAAAGTAAATGGGATGCCAGCCTTCGCTGGCATGACGAGTGTTTTTAGAAAAGTACAAGGATACAATGTAATATTTTTGTGAAAAATATAGCAAAAAGATGTCATGCCAGCGAAGGCTGGCATCCCATTTTTCTTTTTTTGGATCCAGTTATGCAAGAAGTCTATTTGAGCATTTAAGAGAGAAACTTAACAATCAAGCTTCCCTAAATGCCAACTGCTAAATCCTAAGTGCTTTTTTCAGCACTCCTTAATTCTCACTAATCCCTGATCTCTGATTCCTGTCCTTCGGCTCGTAGCAGAGCGAGACTGTTTCCGAGGGATAATGCGGCGCTGTGCTTTAGTGCGTGCACTTTCTGTGCTGCGCTTCATCAGATGTAATGCAGCCGTCGCCTCCATTGGAGGCAATCCATCTAGTGCCAGATTCATATTCTTTACGCCCATTTTCCAAGCCATCAGAATAAGCTCACCTCGTATTTGTGCGACAACAGCGGCAGGAATAGACAAGGTCAGGTTTGTCTCGCCATCTATGAAAGGTTGAACCGAGGCGGCCATGCGGATTTGTGATTCAGGAGACAAATCGTCTCGTGAAACAAAGATTTCAAAGTCTTCCTTAGTAAGCTCAGCCGCGCCGCGTACATTCTCGTGACCACAACAAAAGGCGTTGGCGACGCTGATTTCGCGTGCTGTGAAATCCAAGTAACGCAGCATATCAAAGCGCATATCTTTTTGTTTGTCCGTGGGGATACCCAGAACAGTTTGACAGAATTCAATGCCTAATGCCCATGGTGTAAAGACTTGTCTTATGTGCGAGGCATCTGTCAGATTGGCCTCAATGCGCGCAAGCGTTGCTTCGTCAAAGCCTTTTTCCTTGAGGAAGGCATGATTAATGCCCGGAGCGCCGATAAGCGTGCGTGCGCCAATAAGATGTTCTTGAATGGCTTCGCAATCGGCTTTGTCATAGCCGCGCAGTTGCATCCCAAGCGCAATAGCGGGTACAGCGCAGCGATGGAAACTCCCATCCTCTTGCTGATAGTCGCGTATGAGCGCATTTTCTGCTTCTGTGCCCTGAGCCGATGAATCCAACAGAGATGCAAAATTATGATCTGTAAAAAGGGAGGTGACTTGCAGGTGACGCAAGCCTTTCGTCGCTACGAATTCCAAAGCCTTTTCGCAGGCATGTCGTGCCGCAGAGATCAGGACAAGATCAGCGCCTGACTCAAGCGTGATTGTTTGAGGAATGACAGACAGTTTTTCATAGTCTGTTTCTTCCCCGAAGCAGGCGCGTAAGCGATTACGCAATGTGCGCAGGATGCCTTCTTTCTTCTGAGAAAAGCGCGAGGACGAACCAAGACGCTCGGCCAGTTTAGCCGAGGTGCATGTTGCTGTACCGCTGATGATGGCGGCAATGGCGGCAGCGGTTGTTCGTGCCGCAGCGCTGTCATAGGGGATTCCTAAACTCATCAACAGCGCCGCAAGATTAGTAAAGCCGATTGCCAGCGGACGTTCTTCTTCCCAGCGCCACACATCTTCATGCAGTTCGGCTAAGAGGACGGCCAGTTTGGCTGTTTGTTGGAGGCCGCTGGTATCAACAGAGCCATCAGCTTGGCAGAAGGCCAGCAAGTTGATTTGAATGCGTGGCGCTGATGCAGGGCAGGGACGCGTGTCCCACTCATGCAATGTATCGGCAAAGGCAATATTGGTCAGGTCTTTGTAACGAGATTCTTCACAGAATTTATGCCACTTGTTATGCGTGGTGGTATGAGACTGGCTCAAGATATTGTCGATTTCCTCATTCTGGAGGATGAGTGTATCCAGTGACGTTTTCTTTTTAGCGCAAGCAAGAGACAGCGGTTCACCATAGGCCCAGTCGAGTCCCATCTGTGCCATGGCTTCTGGCGCAAAAGCCATCCTTCGTGTTAAAAGCGCCGCGCGGGCTTCGTCATAAAAAACAGAGGCCTCAATTTCATCCTTCCATAAACCTGCCTTCCAGCCACGATAGGCGGCGGCTCCGGCAATGCGATGAAAGACGGCCATGACGCTGTCTTCGGCATGACGTGTGGTTGCTGTTGCTGGACGGCGTGACCACAGCCATGAGGGGACCGTGTTTTCTTCTGTCGTTTGTGTGGCGGAAGGCATGGACGGGTGGAGCGCCGCGCTAAATGCCTCAGCAGCTTCCAAGGACCAGCCTTCGGGCACGTTGAGGCCTATCCGTTCATCGGCAACAAGGCATGTCTTGGTGCGAACCATATCTTCGGGACGCAGAGAGCCGGTCGTAAAAAGGCGGTCGATGGTCATAGAAAAATCCTTGGTATTTTCGTGAAGGAAATAACTTTGGGACTGTAAAAACCAAAGTTATCCACAAGATGATGTGCTGGTTATACTTAATGCCACAAAATGTTGTGCATTAAAAGAGAAAGATATCCACAAGAGAAGGGGGGAGGAGAGAGGTCAGAGCGGATGTGTGGAAGCGAGGATTTAGCAATCAGCATTCAGGATTCAGGGGGGCTTCCTTTGCGTTTCTCTCCCAAACTATAACTATATCTCCGTCATTCCCTCATGCGCGGGAATGACGGGACAAGGGGAAAGGTCAAAGAGCGAACTGTAAAGAAAGCCCCCCTGAATCCTGAATGCTGAATCCTGAATCCTACCTGTTACCTGCTACCTGACTTACAAAACGATCAATCACCTTTTTACGGCCCGCGTCGTCAAAGGAGATTTCAAGCTTATCTCCTTCAATGCGAATAATCGTGCCTGCGCCGAATTTAGCGTGCGCAACGCGCATGCCC
>JBFXDW010000106.1:0-6172 GCA_050180745.1 Bdellovibrionales bacterium
GACGTATTACGATTGACGAGATACAAAAGAAAGTGGCTGAGCACTTTAATATACGTGTTGCTGATATGCATTCAGCGCGTCGGGCACGTGCGATTGCGCGGCCTCGGCAGGTTGCGATGTATTTGGCTAAACAACTTACGCCACGCAGCTTGCCTGAAATAGGCCGCAAGTTTGGCGGTCGTGATCACACGACCGTTATTCATGCTGTGCGGAAGATCGAAGAGCTTTCCGCTTATGATCCTGCTTTCCGCGAGGATGTGGACCTTCTTAAGCGCCTGTTGCAGGGGTGATTCATAGGACAGAAGACAGAAGGTCTTCCTGTTTCTATCTCTCCCAATTCTCAAAATTATTCCGTCATCCTCGCGACTTGTCGCGCCGAAGCCCGTAGGGGGAACGCGGGGATCCAGCACCCGATAGGTGACGCTTGTCAAAACACTGCAGCAGAAAGTGCTGATAGTTGTCATAAGATCAAGCAACAGCGCTTACTTCTGTAGAGTTCTGTCTTTCTTCCTCTTTCGGCTATAGATTCGCTAAGTTCACAAACGAAGTGCAACACTATGCTAAGGTGTTGCCATCATGGGAAGAAGAAAGCCCATCTGTCCTCTGATTACACTTCCTGTGCCAGCAATTGATCATATGGGATCAGAATATCAAATGAGGCTCCCTTATAGAGCTCAGAAGAGACGGTAATCTCTCCGCCGAGCTTACGGACCTCAAGATCAACAACCTCCATACCAACGCCGCGACCAGACAAAGAGGTTGTCTCTTCCTTCGTCGAAAAACCAAACCCGAAGATTCGTTGAATGACTTTCTTGTCATCCTCAAAACGCCAGTCGCCATTGGGGTCTTTAATTGCTAACTTTTCTCTAATGCGCGCTGGATCTATACCATTGCCATCGTCTTTAATGACGATATGCAGGTCTTTGTGCTCTCCGCCTCGTCGTGAAGGAATCATTTCCGCCAGAATTGTAACCTGTCCTGCCGTTTCCTTTTCACGAGCCATGCGCGTCACAGGAGGCTCAATACCATGATCCGCAATGTTGCGACACATGTGAGTTAAAGAAAAGAAAAAAGGTTGCAACGGCTTCGTGAGCACCTTGGGGTTTTCGCCTTCAAATGCGATTGGTGCTACTTGCTTGTCCATCATAGAGGCAAGCTCACGCAACTCGCGTTCAAATGAGTGGAAACATTCCCGAATGGGTACCGCAACGATAGATTCAATATAGTGTTTTATAAGCTGTGGATCGGCTTTATTTTGACGCAATTCTCTGGCAAACGCATAGATATCATCTTCAAGAATTTCACGGACATTCCCGCGCCATTCGGATTCCTTGCCGACCAACTCAACGACTTCCTCGTTCACTTTTTCAAAAGCTTCCAGCATTTTTTGGCGGCCGAGAATGAGGGCTTCAATAAAGTCCTTTTCAGTCTCAACGGAAGGAGCTCGCAAATCATTCTCTATTTGGTGCACAATCTCGCTAAACTCAACTAAATTGAATTGTTTAAGAGAAGCCTTCATCGTATGGAGCTCTCGCAAAAGGGCGGGAGCTTTTAATGTTCTTTCACTCAAGTGAGCTGTTTTATCAATGAAATCACGAGCAAATGCGAGTGTTGAGCGAAATTGGTTTTGATCTTGAAAAATACGGCAGATCATCTCCGCATAATTTTGTTGTTTTTCAGCCCGTTGTTTTGCTGCGTGCTCCTCTGTGACATCCGTAGCGATCAGAACGATATCTGTGAGCTTGTTATTTTTGTCAAAAAGAGGTTTGTATTCCAAGAGAACGCGTCGTCCTAAACTATGCGGGACGGTTTCTGGGAAAAAGCGAATGATATCTTCAAAACCTAAGGCGTGTCCTCCAGGCTGATAAAGAACATCGAGCCAGTCTTTGAAATTCTCTTGGTTTTCCTTTTGTATGCGCAATACGTCGGCTATGTTTTGTCCTGCAGGAACTGTTTCCAAAAGCTCTAGGCATGCTTGAGAATACACTTTACCGCAGATTCCATCTGCGCCAAAAACCACAAAGCCCTGCCCCAGCGAGTTGACCAGAACTTCGGTAAGCCCCGCTTGGTTAGTGACATGTTTATGGACATGGAAATTAAGGATATAAAGTCCCAAAATGCCAATGAATGAAGCCCCCACCATTATGGCAAAGGCCCACATGTTTGTTACAGGAGGGCGTCCTAAGACAGGGAGTGCTAGTGCTCCCAAAAGTAATAAAACAATCGCCGTCATTCCCGTCAGCGAAGTATGGACAATATCAACGTGACGCACCGCATCGGTCAGCACTGCATCTGATGAGGCAGAGGCATTCCAGATCTTATCCTTCGACTCTAAGGGTTGAGGATGTCCCATGTGACCTGTCTTGTTAAATGTTTATCCTTCGCGACCTTCATAAAGTGCGATGTGGACCTGAAAAAGCTCTCCTTCCAAATAGAAAGGAATGATCATATAAGGGCCTCTGTGGAACTGACTAACAAAATGGCCCCGCCCTGTCACGACGCTGGGGATGCCTAGCTTCAGGTTGTAGCCACGTCCATTAAGTTCAGTCTTGATTTGGCCAAAGATCATATTAGTAATTTCACCAACAGCATCCACGGTCATTTCATGAGTTACAGAGATTCCAGACCCCACAATGCGCGGCAATATGTCTCGCACTGTATCAAAAGTTAGACAGATAGTCATGGTGCCTTCAAGATCGTCTTGTTCAAGCCCAATAACACCAGACACGTCTCCGAGAAGAGAGACAATTCCTTTGCCGACTTCATACTGATCGGTTGTAACTTCAGCGCCAAAAGTTGATTTCATGGCCAATGTTACGGCCATGGCAACATCGCGGGACAATTGCTCGTCTAGCGCTAATTTCTGTTCCGTTTGCCCCATATAGGCTTTCCTCTTTTTCTAAGCTATGAAGAAGTGCTTTCGCGTTTCCGTTTGATCCACTCGTATATTTCGAAAAGCTTTTTACTCAGGTCAGCTGGAGATACAGGCTTGATGATATAAGAGGTGGCCCCTGCCTTAATTGCCTTCATAATGTTTTGTTGTTCGGATTCAGCCGTCAGCATTACAAAAGCGATATTTTCATATTCTGCACGTGTTCTGAAATAGTTCAAAACCTCAAGCCCAGAAATGGTAGGCATGTTCCAGTCCAGAAAGACGAGATCAAAGGGCTGATTGACAGCTTTGGCTTTCTGAATTTGTTCGATCGCCTCATTGCCATCAGCAGCGGTTTGGATATTGCTTATCTTGGATTCTTCAAGCGTGTTCCTCACGAACTGGCGGACCAGAAAGTGATCGTCAGCAACAAGAACTTTTAGCTCAGCTAGAGAAGTCAACGTTCGTCTCCCTATCGAATAATCGGTTATGTTTGTCGCATAGAATTATTGCTGGAAAGTTAAGACCCTAGTCCTAACGTTACCTCTAAAGATTGATAAACCTCAGCCATAGAAAGCATTCCATCAACTTCTTTAAGCATACTCTTCCCTTGGTAATAGGGAATTATTGGTGCTGTTTGATCCCGATAGGCCGCAAGACGGGTCTTCATTGTTTCGGCATTATCATCAGGACGGCGCGTAAATTCGGTTGCTCCACATTTATCGCAAACCCCCTCTACTTTAGTTGGGCGGAATTTGTCGTGAAAGCCTTCTCCACACACAGCGCAGGTAAAGCGCCCCGCAACACGTTCGACCAACTTGTCTTCGTCTATTTTGAGTTCAACGACGCAGTTCAACTGCTTGTTTTTTTCCTCTAGCATGGCATCCAAAGCCACCGCTTGGGGCACAGTCCGTGGAAAGCCATCAAGAATAAATCCCTTTTCGCAATCTGGTTTGCTGATCCGCTCTTCAATCAATTTGATCATAAGCTCGTCCGGTACCAGCTTGCCCGCATCCATCAACGCTTTAGCTTGTTTGCCGAGCTCTTCTCCTTTTTTTACGGCCTGACGGAGCATATCTCCCGTCGAAAGTTGTATCATGCCGTGTTCGTCCTCTAGCATACGCGCTTGCGTTCCCTTACCTGCTCCGGGTGGGCCCAGAAGAATAATATTCATGAATAAACCCCTTCTCTTTTATCTTTTTCGTTATTTCTTACGGCGAGAGCTACGCAGTTTTGACTTTTTAATAAGCCCTTCATACTGATGAGCAATCAGATGTGACTGAATGCGGCTGATTGTATCGATTGTTACACTCACGACGATCAGCAAGGATGTTCCTCCTAGATAAAACGGTACGGCGCTTCGGCTCATGAGGAACTCAGGCAACAAGCAGATAGCTACCAGATAAATACTGCCCATGACTGTCAGCCTTGTGAGGACATAGTCGAAATATTTAGACGTGTTTGCTCCTGGACGAATGCCGGGAACAAAACCACCATATTTACGCAAATTCTCCGCAGTCTCATCCGGATTAAAGACAATCGCGGTGTAGAAGAACGAAAAGAATAAGATCAGTCCCGCATAGCACAGCATAAATAAGGGCCGTCCATGTCCCAACATGGTGATGACATCAGCCCAGAAACCACCCTGTTCCTGTACGTGCGTAAAGTTGGCCAACGTCAACGGAAAAAGCAGTAAAGAGCTGGCAAAAATCGGAGGGATAACACCCGATGTATTGAGGCGCAACGGCAGGTGAGATGCTTCCCCACCGAACATTTTATTTCCAACTTGTCGCTTGGGATAATTGACGAGAATCCGCCGCTGTGCACGTTCGCAAAAGACGCAAACGGCTATGACGACTACCAGCAGCACCATGATAAAGAGAATAAACCAAGTTGACATAGCGCCTGTTCGTGCTAGCTCCAAGGTCTTGGCTATCGCATGAGGCAGGTTAGCTACGATACCTGCATAGATAATCATGGACACGCCGTTACCAATTCCACGTGCCGAGATTTGTTCGCCCAGCCACATCAAGAAGACGGTTCCGCCCGTTAAGGTGATGACAGTGCTGATCCGAAAGAACATTCCGGGTAAAAAGACAGCGCCAGAAGCCATGCTTTCAAGTCCTACGGCCAAGGCATAGGATTGGAAAAGCGCAAAAACAACAGTCAGGTAACGGGAGTATTGATTGAGCTTAACTTGCCCTGCTTGTCCTTCTTTTTTCAGAGCTTCAAAGGAAGGCACAATGGCGCCTAACAGCTGGACAATGATCGAGGCCGTAATGTAGGGCATAACCGACAGAGCAAAAATAGTCATCCGGTTCAACGCACCGCCCGCAAACATGTCAAACATGCCTAAAATACCGCCGCCATGAGCTTTAAAAAGAGCAGCAAGCGCCACGGGATCAATTCCAGGAAGAGGGATGTAGGTTCCTGCACGATAGACGATTAAAGCTAAAAGCGTAAACCAAATACGGCTTTTAAGCTCTGTAGCCTTAGAAAAGGCCCCTAGATTTATATTGGCGGCCAAGGATTCAGCGGTTGAAGTCATGGTGTTTTTTGTTTTCTTTCAAAAAGATAGTTGCAAAACAAAGCGGGCGCGATACTAAAAACAGAATCGCAGCCTTTTCACAAGCAGGAAAGTACCATTTCCCCCCTTCTCCGCCAAGATAAAAGAGGGGAGGAAGGATTCAGCATTCAGAATTCAGGATTCAGGGGCACTTCCTTCATATTTTTCTCTTCGACCTCTCCGTCTCTCCTGTCATCCCCGATCCCTATCCAAGCGCCTTCACGATGTCATCGCACATCTTTTTGGCGTCGCCGAAAAGCATCATGGTATTGGGGCGGAAGAACAATTCATTCTGCACGCCAGCATATCCCGTGGCCATAGAGCGTTTGATGAACAGAACCGTTTTCGCTTGTTCGACATCCAGAATCGGCATGCCGTAAATAGCTGAGGTGGGGTCTGTCTTGGCGGCAGGGTTGTCACATCATTGGCGCCAATCACAAAAACAACATCCGTTTGTGAGAAATCGCGGTTGATTTCTTCAAGCTCCAACACCTCATCATAAGGAACGTTGGCTTCAGCCAAAAGGACGTTCATGTGTCCGGGCATGCGTCCTGCTACAGGATGAATAGCATAGCGAACTTTAACGTCGTTTTTCTTTAAAAGATCCGCCATCTCAAGCAAGACATGTTGTGCTTTGGCAACAGCCATTCCATATCCGGGGACAATAATGACGCTTGAGGCATTCTTCATGATAAAGGCTGCATCTTCTGCTGAGCCCGATTTAAAATGACGAT
>JBFXDW010000107.1:0-6101 GCA_050180745.1 Bdellovibrionales bacterium
CTGCTGCAACGTGGTCGAGCTGGTATGATGTGGTGAATACGTGTAAGGTGGCGTGTACGGCTACCTCTCAAACGAAGAGTGTAGCCTGTCCTTCAGGGCAAACAGGGACGCATACGCAGAAACGTGATTACACCTGTCCTGCTGCAAAATGGAGTGCTTGGTATGATGTGACGAATACGTGTAAGCCGATATGTAGCCCCACTTACCAAATCAAGAGTGGTGTTGCTTGTCCGTCAGATCAAACAGGAATACGCACACAGCGGCGCAACTATACTTGCCCTGCTGCAACGTGGAGTGCTTGGTATGATGTGGTCAATACGTGTCAAAGCGTGACGCCTGCGTGTGGTTATGTTGCAGGAACGACAGTAAGTTCTCTAAAATTTCGTTCTGATGGATTATGTGCTCGAGATAATAGTGTTGACCAGTTTGTTTCTGGTGTTAATTATCGTTATACGTGGGACTGTGTTACTGCTTCAGGACGTGTATCATGTTTGGCTTACCGAAACAGATATGGTTTTTAATCAGAGCATAAGAAGATTCACAATCTGATTGACGGGACAAAACGGACATGATTCTCTGAAAGGTATGAGAAAAGATGACGCCCGCAAAGTATGATGTGCTAATACATGTAAAACAACGGCTTCGACACCAGATCCTACGGCCACAGTATACAGAAAAACGCTGACATGCTTCAGCATTTATAGTGGGGCTTTTACGGTAAAGGGGTGCAGCAACCTACGGCGTTCCGTGTTATCCAACCGGTTCTTGGAATCCTGATAGTTTTGATGGAGGTAGGACGGTTAGCTGTGGCCGTTATTCGACAAGATGGTATCTGGAGAGTAATAACTGTTATCGATAGCTGGTTTCCAAAAATCGAACAGTACTCAAGTTGCATTTTATGACCGCAGGAGGGGGGCAAGACCAGAAAAACTATTTTGGGAAGTCCAATGTGTATGGAGTGGTGGTTTTTGCGTATCTATTCATGTCTTTCTTTCTCCTTCGGAGATCGTTCACCGTTGTCACGGAGATGATGGAATGGGTGTGTAGGGTGATGAAAAGAATAAGAGGAAGGTGAAAGCCTAGGTGTGGTTGATGTAAAAGGCCCCATTTTTAGTGTGAAACATTGTTTTTCTTGATTTTTGGGTGATAGAGAGGGTACCCTGAAGAGAAAATTAAGCGGTCCTTAATGAAAAGGGTGTTTAATCTAAAATATATTGCACGCCTTTCTGTTTGAAGGCTAATTCTTGGGAGGAGTTAGAACGATGCGTTCATTCATCTGTTTTCGCTTCAGCTGGCTTTTTTTGCTTCTGTTGCTAGCCTTGCCATTAGAGGTCGTAGCTGGGGGTGTTTGTCTTCTTGATGGGCGGAGTCCTGATTCTAACAACCCAATGGACCCTTGTCCTACAACGGGGGATATAACTTGTGGTGATAGTACGGCCGTTACCTCCACTTACTGGGGCGCTCGTGTAAATCCCGGAATTGCGTTAACCCCTATAGATGTTCATACCCAATGTCGTTATGTTGATAATAATAGTGCGGATGGTTATTTCGTACCCTTTAAGATTTCAGAGGAATGGAAGGCTTTTCGTTCATATCCTCCTACAGGGGTTTCGTTGGTAACTTGTGCGCGCCCTTTTTCTGGACAGAATTCCTCCAGTGGGCTTTTGTTTGGTCCGACCTCTGCGATTCCAGCCATGGGAGATACTGGGGCCACGACAGCGGATGTATCTTTGCCTTATGCACGGACAGGGACGGCTTGGCCTCCAAGTGAGACTTGTGCCAATGCGACTCACACTTTTGGGCATTCTTGTTATGAGGAAGAATCTGTTGCTAATTGTTGGAAGTGGGTACCTAAGACATGTGAACGTGAGGTTTGCTCTGGAGAAGGGGACGAACAGACATGTGTTTCTGAATCTTATGATTGTACCTATTGTGATGATTGGGGATCAATTTGTAAGAAGAATTGGACGAGCTGGACAGAAACCTTTTCATTTACTGCAACTGCGGGGAATCCTGGTTGGTCTGGTCAGTCTGTAAGAACATCCTCGGCTACGCGTCCGGATTCTCAATGTACACAACGCTGTACCTTTGATGGACACGACTGCACCGATTGTAATTGTGCTCCTACTGGGGAAACAACTTGTACCGAAGGTACCCTTTATGATAGCTGTGGAAACAATGTGGGAACCTGTGAAGAAGAAGAGTGCTGTTGCCAGTATTGGGGATACTAAAAAAAGGAGATATCCATGAAAAAACTTTTTCTGTTTGCTTTTGTGCTGTTGCTTTGTAGTGGGGATGCGTTTGCAGCTACTTGTTCGCCGCCTCCCACTTGCGGTGCCGGTCAAGTTTCTCGATGGAATGGGAGTGCTTGGGTGTGCGGAAGCTTGACAGGGGTAAACATATCCTACAAGGATTGTACAAGGAATGGTATGGCGACAGGATCAACGGTTATGACTTGTCCTGATGGAAAAGTTATTACCGAATTGTATTATGAAGGTCCGACATGGGGAGATGAGCCTGATAACCACTCTTTTCCTGAAGTATATAGCATAATGTGTTGCTCTCTTGGCGTGGATTAAGTTTTTGGAAAGGTTTTTCTTATGAGGTGAGAGCGTGTTTCTCCTTTGAAGGATGTTTTCAGATTCTGAAATGAGGATAAAATGATGTCATTAGCAAAAAAACTGGGCATAATCATTCTGTCGTGTTTATTTGTCACCCCCGCTTTTGCGGCGGCAACTTGTTCTCCGCCGCCCGTTTGTGCTGAAAATCAAGCTACTCGATGGAATGGGAGTAATTTTGAGTGTGTGGATTTAGTAGTCTCTTATAATTCATGTGCGGTGATTCATGCAACATCTGGGCAAGACTACATTTCTTGTCCAAGCAGAATGGTTGCTATTGCTTTATATTTTGAATCATATACTTGGAGCAACACTCCCGATACTCATGCGGGTCCCGAAATAAACGCCATTCATTGCTGTTCGCTGGAGTTAACTGCCGCGGAATAACCGGGGGATAAGGAAGAGAGGGCCTTTTTCTTTTTGAATTATTTGATTTTAGTAAGAAAGCTCTTTATACTCCCCGCCTTATGTTTATATCTCAGTTTCACAATAACGATGCGGGGCGGGTGCGCGTTGCAGGCGCTCCAGCAGGGTATGATGCGCGGATTTTGGCCGAAATGGCTGCGCGTAAAAAGGGCTGTCCTCATATCCATGTGGCTCTCGATGATCTGCGGGCAGCTTTTTTGATTGAAGCGCTAGCCTTCTTTGCCCCCGAAGTTGAAGTTCTTTCTTTTCCCGCATGGGATTGCCTTCCCTATGATCGCGTATCACCGCATGCTGATATCGTGGCGATTCGCCTTGCTACTTTGAGTCGGCTGCAGAGAAGCTTTGTGGGACCTTGCCTTCTCTTGACTACAGTTAATGCGATTACCCAGAAGCTCGTTCCACCCGAAGAGCTAAAACACGCGCAACTCTCACTTTCTGTGGGTGACCGTATAGAACTTGAAACCTTGCGCGCATTTTTTATCCGTAGCGGTTATTATAACGCCTCGACAGTACGCGAGGTTGGTGAGTTTGCCGTCCGCGGCGGCATTGTTGATCTATTTCCTGCTGGTTTTGAGAATCCTGTGCGGCTTGATTTCTTTGGGGATGAGCTGGAGAGCCTCCGTCTTTTTGATCCATTGGCTCAAACGACGACAGGCACAATCGACCACCTATCTTTAAACCCTAGCTCAGAAGTAATGCTTGATGAGCGCTCTATAGCTTCATTCCGGACAGGCTATCGTGAGCTTTTCGGTGCTGTGACGAAAGAGGATCCTTTGTACACGGCCATTTCCGAGGGCCGAACTTTTGCAGGGTTAGAGCATTGGTTGCCTCTTTTTTATCCGCGCCTGACGGGACTATTCGAGTACCTACCGGACTCGGCTTTAACCTTCGACCATCAGGCGTTTGAGTCTTTGACGGCACGAGAACAACAGATAGAAGATTTTTATCAGGCTCGTTATTCCTTGTTTGAGGCCGCTATGCGCAATAAGGAGCAGAGCATAATTCCTTATAAGCCCGTTCCTATTGAGAGCCTGTTTTATAGAACAAGTGAGATAGACGAGCTGTTGGCTACACGCAAGGTCGGAGAATTCTCGCCGTTCCAAGAGCCAGAAGAGGGCGCTTTGGATGGGAACGGGCAGCGGGGGCGTGACTTTGCTGATGCGCGGGCGCAGAATCATGAGACGCTTTATAAGACAATTAGCGCCTATATTGCGGAGCAGCAAGCTAACAATAGACGTGTGGCGATTGCCTGCTATTCACAAGGCTCGGCGGAACGCGTCGCTGGGTTATTGCAACAGCATGGGCTTGCGATCCTGAAAGGCACAAAGACATATAAAGAGCTTCAGGGGCTTGATATAAAGCTGATTGCGTTTGTCATTTTGGGGTTAGAGCATGGGTTTGTTTCTCCTGACCTGACGCTGATTACAGAACAGGATATCCTCGGCGATCGCTTGGTGCGTAAAAGTAAAAAGCGCCGCATGGCTGATGCCTTCCAGCTTGAGCTTGGCCAACTCAATAAGGGTGATTTTGTAGTTCATGTCGAGCATGGCATAGGCCGCTATGAGGGGTTGGAAACCATAGATGCGCTTGGTGCCAAGCATGATTGCGTCAAACTGATTTATGACGGGGGCGATAAGCTTTTTGTGCCTGTTGAAAGTCTTGATGCGCTGTCTCGTTATGCGGGGGCAGATGCGGGCGCTGTTTTGGATAAGCTCGGCGGGGTGGCTTGGCAGGCGCGTAAGGCCAAGGTCAAGAAGAACTTGCTTGAAATCGCCGATGGGTTGCTCGCCATTGCCGCAGAGCGCTATCTGAAGAAAGCGGAGATGATCGAGGTTGATGATCCGTCTTTGCAAGAATTTGCGGCGCGGTTTCCTTATCACGAAACAGAAGACCAAGCCCAAACGATTGAGGCTGTCCGCGATGATCTGGCAAGCGGCAAGCCCATGGATCGTCTTGTCTGCGGTGATGTGGGGTTTGGTAAAACAGAAGTGGCACTACGTGCCGCCTTTATAGCCGTAGCGGCAGGCTACCAAGTGGCCGTTGTTGTGCCGACGACGCTTTTAGCGCGGCAGCATTACCAGAATTTTACACAGCGTTTCTCTGGCTTTCCTATTCGCATAGGGCAGCTCTCACGTATGGTGAGCAGCAAAGATTCCGACCAGACAAAGGAGCTCATGAAAAAGGGCGAGATGGATATTCTTATCGGTACGCATGCAGTGCTGGGGAAAGAGGTCGCTTTCCAGAATTTGGGGCTGATGATCATTGATGAAGAACAGCATTTTGGTGTGAAGCAAAAAGAAAAACTTAAAGAGATGCGGGCCAATGTACATGTTCTAACCCTGACGGCTACGCCCATTCCACGGACGCTTCAAATGGCACTGACGGGCGTGCGTGAGTTGAGCCTGATCACGACTCCGCCCGTGGATCGTCTGGCTGTGCGAACCTATGTGCTGCCTTTTGATCCGATTGTTATTCGTGAGGCCTTAATGCGCGAGCATTATCGTGGCGGCCAGAGCTTTTATGTCTGCCCGCGTGTGAGCGATCTTGAAGAGGTCCAAAAAAAGCTCAAAGAACTTGTGCCTGAACTGAAAATGACGATGGCCCATGGTCGTATGAGCGCGGGCGAATTAGATGATATTATGTCGGCCTTTGATGCGGGGAAATTCGATTTGTTACTGGCGACTAACATTGTTGAATCTGGTCTGGATATTCCCAATGCTAACACAATCATTTTACATCGTGCGGATATGTTTGGCCTGTCACAGCTCTATCAGTTGCGCGGACGGGTAGGGCGCAGCAAACAACGTGGTTATGCCTATTTCACCTATAGCGCCAAAGCGCCTTTGTCCGATACGGCGCAGCAAAGACTGGAAGTGATTTCAACGCTGGATCAGTTGGGAGCAGGATTCCAACTCGCCAGCCACGATATGGATATTCGCGGCACAGGCAATTTGCTGGGCGAGGCGCAGTCGGGGCATATTCGTGAAGTTGGCGTCGAGCTTTACCAGCAAATGCTGCAGGACGCGATCAGCGCAGCCAAAGCAGGAGAGAATGAGG
>JBFXDW010000108.1:0-5998 GCA_050180745.1 Bdellovibrionales bacterium
CTCGTGCGCTCGCTATCGCTCGCAGCTGGATCCCCGCTTTCCCCCTACGCTGCTTCGCAGCTTCGGCGCGACAGGTCGCGTGGATGATGGTGATTTTTATCATCGGGATTGCATCCCCCGCCGCTGCTCGCACCACGGCAACGTATGGTCAGAATGCCGTCGGCACGGCTTGCAACAACGTGGAAAAAGCGGGTGATTTTGATGCGATTGCACAATGCAATTCCGGCACAGGCGCGGGGACCATGCAGACGGCTCCGATTATCGTGGGGACCGTGACCGCGCCGCCTTATGCAGCCACAACATGCGATGCCTCTAAAGCAGGCATGATCCAGTGGACCGGAACATCGTTTCAAGGCTGTGATGGGAGCGATTGGGTTGATTTTGGTGGGGGTAGTAGTGCTACCCCTGATCCGTGTGATTTTACGTTTCCATGGGTCGGGGCGGTTTGTGCGGATGGTAGCGTCTATGCGGGCATATCGCCTGATGGGTACGTGAAGATGTACACAACGCCCTGCGATCAGGGGCAGACATGGAGCGGCTCGGCTTGTACGGGGACGAGAAGTACGTATAAATGGGGAACGTATGGTGTATCCACGGGCTACACCTCAACCACAGATGGGGATGGGAACACGGCGGGGCTTGTGGCGAATTATGGAACTTATACCGATCTTCAAAGCACCTATGGTGTTCCTGCGGCGCAGGCATGTGCGGATTTGACGGCTTATGGACATAGTGACTGGCATCTGCCTGCATCAGAGGAATTGAATGTGCTTTATGCCGGCAAAGTGGCTATTAGCGGCTTTGACACAAGCGGCACATACTACTGGTCGTCGCGAGAGTACAATAACTTCAACGCCTACTACGAGAGGTTCTCCGACGGCCTTCAGCACTACAACCCCAAGTACAATTATTATCTTGTCCGTTGTGTCAGGAGATGAATCATTCAATTATTTAATCATTTAAGGTTCAGGAAAGAAACCATGTTAATATGACAGAGAAAAAGTTCAATCAGCACCAAAGTGTTTCCCCGCGAAGCGGGGCCTCGAAAATTTTTCTGGGAAACTACGGATGGCACAATATAAACATCTTCCAATTTACAAAGCCGCTTATGATCTTTTGCTTCGGTTAATGATGGCAATCAAAGATTTTCCGCGCGATTATAAATACACATTGGGCCAAAAATTGAGGGATGAAGTTTTGGATTTGATTCTGTTCATCTATCGCGCCAATAGTGCGGCGGACCGCGCGGCGCATATTACGCATATAGTTGAACGTATTCAGCTTATCGAAGTTATGCTTCGCATGTCACATGATTTGCGCGTTCTTCCGCGCGGGCGGTATGCGGGGCTTGTAGAAATGACAGACAGCCTTGCGCGACAAGCGCAGGGATGGTTGAGGGCGAGCCGTTGAGTAGCACGTGAGAACCCACGCGGTACCCAACGGCTCGCCCTACAAGTTCAGGGAAGAGAAAGCCGGAACAAGTATGAGTCAAGGCTCGGCTTGGTGAGCGCATTCATCTCGGATAGCGGCGGGGGGCTGGAAACCCACCAAAGTTGAGGCCGTAGAAAGCCAAAGTCGTTTGCGGTGAGACTTCGCTGCAGACGTTCATAAGATCGCTATCATAACGTAACTCACTGGTCGTCGCGAGAGAACAATAACAACAACGCCTACAACGAGAGGTTCTCCGACGGCAATCAGAACAACAACAACAAGAACAATAATTATCTTGTCCGTTGTGTCAGGAGTTGAATTCTCTTCCCTGATTCAAAAAAAAGGTGTTTTCGGAAATGTACCTTCTTCCTGCCGAGCTCACACTCGAATCCTTATTCGACGCGTATTTTGATTGCCGCAAGCATAAGCGCAATACGATCCATCAATTGGCGTTCGAAGCCGATTTGGAACGAAATCTGATGGCTCTGTGGCGCGATTTGCGCGACGGCACATATCAAATCGGGCGTAGCATCGCGTTTGTTGTGACATATCCAAAGGCCCGCGAAGTATGGGCCGCAAGCTTCCGCGACCGCATCGTGCACCACCTGATTTACAACGCGATCCAGGATCGCTTTACCCGCCGATTTATCCGCGACAGCTATGCGTGCATTCCCACGCGCGGTTCGCATGACGGATGCTGCCGCATTTCCCATTTTGCGCGGTCAGTCACTCGCAACTGGACGCGGCCTGCGTTTGTTTTAAAGGCCGATGTAGCCAGTTTTTTCACGAGTATCGACCAGAATATTCTGTTGGACATCATCGGTACGCGCGTTCATGAAGACTGGCTTTTGAAATTGATCCATCAGGTGACGCGTCACAATCCGCGCCAAAACGCTATTTTTCGTTCGACGGAGGCGCTGTTTGCCTTGGTTCCACGTCACAAAAGCTTGCTTTACGCGCCGCTGGATCGCGGACTCCCCATCGGCAACCTGACCAGCCAGTTTTTCGCCAACGTGTACATGAACGAACTGGATCAATTCGCCAAAAATCAACTTGGCGCGAGATACTATGGCCGCTATGTGGATGACATCATTTTGTTCGACGAAAGCAGGGATGCTCTCGAAGAAAAATACGCGCGAATGGAAAGCTTTTTATCATGGCGGCTTAATCTTCATTTGCATCCCAACAAGAAAAAACTTCACGCAGCTGCCGATGGGATCGATTTTGTCGGATTCATCATCAAGCCGGGACGGACCTATTTGCGCAACATGACCCTTGCGCACTGCAAGAAAAAAATCAAGCGTTGGCAGTATGTTGGAGCGCCAATTGATTATTTTAGCTTAACAAAACTAGCCTGTTCCGTTACAACTTATTTAGGCATGTTGCGAAGTGTAGATGGGTATCGTGCAAGAAAAAAGATTGCCGGGAAGTTTGACAATTTATTTATCTACCCTGACGATGATTTTACAAAGATCATTGTTCCATAGAGAAGGAAGCTCTCCTGATCCCCGATTCCTTTCCTCCGCCCCCTTCTAATGTTGCACCGCACAGTAAGGTGGTTGGCAAAGCGAAGAAAAAGCGCTTTTATAGGGAGCTCGATTCACATCGATTCTTCTTTTTAAAAGATCTTTTCTTTTTGGCATGGAGGGCTCCCTTATGTTCCAAGTTCGTTTTCATGGCCGTGGTGGTCAAGGTGTTGTGACCGCAGCAGAAATGCTTTCTGTTGCTGCTTTCCACGAAGGAAAACAAGCGCAAGCATTTCCGGTTTTTGGATCAGAACGTATGGGCGCTCCTGTCATGTCGTTTTGTCGTATTGATAATCGCGAGATTCGCTTGCGTGATCCTGTTTATGAACCAGATGCGTTGATCGTGCAGGACCCGACCTTGCTTCAGTCTCCTGATCTGTTCGCGGGCCTGAAAGAAGATGGCTTTGTTCTGGTCAACAGCGCCCGCGATGTTGATGACGTTGTGCCTTTGACGATTGTTGAGCGCTTACCTGTGGGGCATGTTTTGACGGTGCAGGGCACAGAGTTGGCGTTGAAGCATTTTAAGCGTCCTATGCCAAATGCAGCGATGCTAGGCGGTCTTGTTGCTATGACCGAAAATCTAAAATTAAGTTCGATCACAGCGGCGATCAGGCATGCCTTTTCGGGAGCAATTGGTGAGGCGAACGTCGCGGCGGCCAGTGAGGCTTTTGATATCGTTGCTGCGAAAAAACTGGAAAGAGAAATTGCCACCCGCAAAAATAAGGAAGCGATTGCATGTTAAAACAGATTGAAGGATCAGTGGCTGTTGCCGAGGCCGTAGCGTTATGCCGTCCCGAGGTTGTTTGTGCTTATCCCATTACGCCGCAAACGCACATTGTTGAAGGTCTGGGCGCTTTAGTCAAAGCCGGTAAGATTGAAAACTGCGATTATATCAATGTTGAGTCCGAATTTGCGGCGTTGTCAGTGGCAATTGGTTCGTCTATGGCTGGAGCGCGCTCTTATACGGCGACAGCCAGCCAAGGGTTGTTGTTTATGGCGGAGGCCGTTTATAACGCTTCTGGGCTTGGGTTGCCGATTGTGATGACGCTTGGCAATCGGGCGATCGGCGCGCCGATCAACATTTGGAATGATCAGTCGGATGCTTTTTCGATGCGTGATGCGGGCTGGATTCAGCTGTTCGCAGAAAACAACCAAGAAGCGGCTGATCTTCATATTCAGGCATTTCGGATTGCGGAAGATTTGCACTGTCCCGTGATGGTGTGCGTGGATGGCTTTATTTTGACTCATGCGGTAGAGCAGGTGGATGTGCCTACGCAAGAGGAAGTCGATGCATTCTTGCCTCCGTTTGAGCCTATTCAGTTCTTGGACCCCAACGAGCCTATGACGATCGGCACGATGGTCGGGCCAGAGGCTTTTACGGAGTTGCGTTATCTTGAGCATCAAAAACAATTCCGCGCCTATGAGGTGATTAACGAGGTTTCAGTAGCGTTTAAGAAGCAGTTCGGTCGCGAGGCTGGCGGTATGATCCGCACCTATCATGCGGATGATGCGGAGACGATTATCGTGGCTATGGGTTCGGTGATTGGAACGCTTAAAGACATGATTGATGAAAAGCGGAAAGTTGGTGAGAAAATCGGTCTTGTGTCGATTTGTTCCTTCCGTCCTTTCCCCGAGCAAGATGTGGCACGTGCACTTAGTCATGCAAGCCATGTGATTGTTTTGGAGAAATCTTTGTCCGTAGGCCAAAGCGGCGTGTTGGCAACGCATGTCAAGCAAGCTCTGAAAAACACAGTGCCTGTTACATCTCTGATTGCAGGGCTTGGTGGAAGGCCTATTCCCAAGAGCTCCCTTGGCAAGTTTGTGGAAGACATAAAGACAGCCGATAAGGGAGATATGCATTTCCTTGATCTGAATATGCCTGTCGTAGAGCGAGAGCTCGCGGCTATTGAAGCCTACCGGAAGGATAAGAAGGAGCGGGGCAATATGCCTCCCAAGAAGGACGCAGCGAAATCTCAAAAAATGCGGAGGGCTTCATAATGCCTGTATTAAAAAATCGTATTGAAGAAAATCCTAAAGGGATACGTACCATTGGTAATCGCTTGATGGATGAAAAGGATAGAGCCGTTCAATCACGAACGACACGGTGTAACTCGTTGACCTGTGGGCACCGCGCCTGTCAGGGCTGTGGTGAGGCTTTGGGCGCGCGCTCGGTGGTTGATGCAGCTTACGAAGCTGTGGGCGGCAATTTGATCGTTGTGAATGCGACCGGCTGTTTGGAAGTATTCAGTACGCCTTATCCTGAATCAGCGTGGCAAGTCGCATGGGGCCATTCTTTGTTTGGAAACGCGCCTGCTGTGGCAACAGGCGTTGCGGCAGCGATGAAAATCAAGAATCGTCCAGAGGTTCGTATCTTGGCGCAAGGTGGGGATGGAAGTACCACGGATATTGGCTTTGGCTGCTTGTCGGGCATGTTTGAGCGTAACGATGACGTGCTTTATGTCTGCTATGACAATCAGGCTTATATGAATACAGGCGTGCAGCGTTCAAGCGCAACGCCTCCCGCGGCGCGGACGGCAACGACTCCTTCTGTGGGCGATGATCCTGGGAATGTGTTTGGTACAGGTAAAAACCTGCCTAAAATCGCGATGGCGCATGGCATTCCTTATGTGGCTACGGCAACGATTTCCGATATGCGTGATCTTGAAGCCAAGGTTAAAAAGGCGATGAGCTTCCATGGGGCGCGTTATATCCATGTGCTGGTTCCGTGTCCTTTGGGATGGGGGACGGTGCCTAACCAAACGCTGAATCTGTCTCGTCTTGCTGTGCGCTCTGGGGTGTTTCCTCTTTTTGAGGCTGAGAACGGCGTGGTAACAGGGACAACTAAGATCAAAGATCATGTGCCTGTTGAAGAATATTTTAAGTTGCAAAAACGCTTTGCTCACTTGTTTAAGGGAGGCAAGCAAAATGCGGCTAAGCTGGCGCAGCTGCAAGCAATTGCCGATGCTAACATTAAAACTTATGACCTTCTTGCTGACGAGGAAATATAAATGAAACCCTTTGCCTCTGTTGTAGATCCTGGA
>JBFXDW010000109.1:0-5886 GCA_050180745.1 Bdellovibrionales bacterium
AAAAACCGAAGCTGTCCTGAAGGCCCAAACCCTCAACACCTTCCGAAACCTCGCTGCCCCTGAATATTAAACTTTAAAGAAATAAGAAAACTGCGTCCGCAATCACGCTTTATTCAACAAGGCCATTGGAAACTAATATATTAAAAACTTCACTATTATCGTTTGGCACAAAAGTTTTTTGTAAATTTAATGGTAGTTTTGCTCTTTGGGCTTTCTCTTGGAGGCAAGAAAAAACTTCGTTAGCCTCATCAAGAGAGTGGTTCGTAGATATGAATATGTCATCCATATATATAGTGACATCATATCCTTGCGTTCTAACTTTGTTTAGATAAGTGCCGAGTGCGCTTTTGAAGAGACAAAGAGACGCGATAATTGGGGACTGTATAAATCCATATGGCAAAATGGTTTCGTCATAGTTAGAGGGGTTTCTGACTGTGCTTTCAGCTGCGTAGTGGCGGGATATAGCATTAGAAAATCCAATTTCTTTTAGATTTCGGGATATTCGGTTTTTGCTGATGCAATTATAAAAGTGATAAATATCTGTACGAATAAACAGTTTGTTTTTTACATGTTGTTTGATTGCTTTAACGTGACCGCCTTTGTGTAAATGAGCATAATAACTCGGAGGAACCCATTTGCTTGCAACCGCTTCTTTTATTGTCTCACCAATCTTACGTGTTTCCTCATTAGGAACAAAGACCCAGCGGTTTGGCTTGATTTCAAACTTATGATTCCAACGGGGTCTCAATTCTATGGTCCTTAAATGAGTAGTTAGAAGCCATGTTCACGAGTTTGATGATTGCCTGAACCAACTTAACGGCTGCATTGGCAATTCCCAAAAGATTGCGAACAAGGCCCATGTTATTTTGTTTAAAAAACTTCATAACAATACTCCTTCTACTAGCTCTGACTGACCTTGCGCGGTGCGCATGGCTTTTAACCAAAACGACTTAATGATTATGATAATAACATGTGTGTTTACATGTTTTATTGTCATTAAATCACGAATAGTCACTTAGTGACACAAAGGAGCTAAGCAGGCGAATCGCCTACCGTCAGAGCATTAAACGCATATCATAAATGGGGTTAAAAGCCAATGTTTCAAATTATTAATGACTTCAGCCCTGATCTCTTCGACGTATAGCGCGGGGCACAGTGTCTAAACATGGGATTATCAATCCGAGCTTATGCGGCGCACAGGGGGTGTTCCAAAAGTGCGGTGATGAAGGCCGTTCAAAGTGGCCGCATTACCAGAGGCGAAGACGGCAAGATTGATCCTGCGAAGGCTGATCTTCAATGGGAACGAAACAGTGATCCAGGGCAAGTGGAAGCGCAGAAAGAAGCGCAACAACCAGCTCCTCAAGCGAAGCCCAAAACCAAAACAGACGAAACCGTGCCCGCCGCATCATCTGCTGAAGGGCCAACTTACATTCAAAGCCGAGCCATTCGAGAACTGTATGTCGCACGGCTTCGTAAGATGGAATACGAGGAAAAAGCCGGACGGCTCGTCCCGCTCGAAAAAGTAACCGTCCGTTGGTTCAATCTTGCGCGGCAATTGCGCGATCAGCTTTTGGGCATACCCAATCGTATCGATGCCATTCTTGCGGCTGAAAACGACCGTTTCAAGGTCAACGAGCTTTTAAGCGAGGAACTTTCCCGCGTGTTGGAAGAGTTCTCTAAATCCGATCCACAAAATATCTGACACAATGAACGATCCGCAAGAAGCTGCTTTCATTCGTTCCTATTTGGAAGGATTAAAGCCCGATCCTATTTTGCTGGTTTCGGAATGGTCGGACAATAACCGCTTTCTCTCCGGCAAGGCGGCTTCCGAGCCAGGGCCGTGGCGTACAAGCCGAACGCAATATCTGAAAGAGATTATGGACTGCCTATCGGCCAGTTCTCCTATTGAGCGCGTCGTCTTTATGAAGGGAGCACAAGTCGGCGGGACGGAATGTGGCAATAACTGGCTTGGCTATATCATTCATCATACGCCTGGGCCTGCTCTTCAAGTTAACCCGACGGTTGAGAACTCCAAGCGCAATTCAAAGCAGCGCATTGATCCTCTCATTGAAGAAAGCCCCGTATTGCGCGAGCTGGTCAAGCCAGCGCGATCCAAGGATTCCGGCAACACGGTTCTGACCAAAGAGTTTCCTGGCGGCATTCTCGTGATGGCGGGCGCGAACAGCGCGGCGGGGCTTCGCTCCATGCCCGTGCGGTTCTTGTTTTTGGATGAAGTGGATGCCTATCCAGGGGACGTAGAAGGTGAAGGCGATCCCATCGCTTTGGCCGAGGCGCGAACCCGCACCTTTGCGCGGCGCAAGATTTACATTGTCTCGACACCGACGATCAAAGGCCTCTCGCGTATTGAAAGAGAATACGAAGCCAGCGACCAACGCCGATACATGGTGCCGTGTCCTTTATGCGGCACGTTCCAATGGCTCAAATTCTCGCAGCTGAAATGGCCGCATAACCAGCCGGAGAAAGCGGCCTATGAGTGCGAACATTGCGGCCAGCTTTTTGAAGAGCATCACAAAACGGACATGCTCGCGAATGGCTATTGGCAAGCCCATGCAAAAGGTGACGGGCGCACGGCGGGCTTCCATATCTCCAGTTTGTATTCGCCGCTGGGCTGGCGAAGCTGGGCGGAAATTGCCCGCGCTTGGCTCGACGCGCAGGGATCAGACGCTTCGATCAAATCGTTTAAGAATACCGAGCTTGGCGAGACCTACATCGAAAAAGGCGAAGCCCCCGAATGGCATCGCCTGTACGAGCGCCGTGAAGATTTGGGAAAGAAGCTGGGTCAGGCCGCGCAGCTCTGCCCTGTAAACCAAGGCGAAAGAGCCTTTTGGATTATTTTTCCGAGGTGGAGGTTTTTCGGGCGAACTGGCGTGTGATGTAGAGCCCGTTCAGAATCTTTCTGAACAAGCTCTTATGTCAAACGGATAGGGAGGAAAGGAGGAGCTCTGTGAATCTTCAGCACAGCAAGCCCTCTAAAAAACTGCAAATAGTCTTGATCACCGCACCAATGCACAGCGGTAGTCAGTCTGTGAGACAGATATAGCCGATGTCAGATAAAATGAATTTGAACAAAAGGGGTACTAACCGGAGCTAGTACTTGCGAAAGCGAGTACTGACATGGCCCGTAAAAAGTAGAAGAAATTTTTTAATAAAAACTGTTGGCACTCCAGAGACCTGTCGCGCCTAAGCTACAAAGCAGCGTAGGGAGAAAGCTGGAATCCTATTCTTCCTTTTTGGGCTTCCATTATGCAAGATGTCTAATATGGATATCTACTTCAACGCCCCCCGAAGTCGATCATACGCCGACGAGCACGACGAGAATTAGCAGGTCTATTCGCCCCAAGGATCCATGAACGAAAGGCACGCAGAGAAGATTCGAACGTCAAGCCTTTACGTTCCAAGAACCAAAAGAAGGTCAACATGACGGCGGCTACCACAAACGTCCATGGCCGCGCGTAAACCAAAAATAAAAAAAAGCCAAAAAAACCACGCGCATCAATAAAAAAGAAACGAACTGGTTTTTGCGTGTTTCTCCAATGAATATCCATTTACCGCTCCTCCTTAATAATCAGATGTCTAACGTATCTTCGTCCCCTAGGGCTGCTTCCGAATCATCGGCAAATGCATCTTCGTTCTGACCGCCACTGCCGGAATAGCCCTTAGTCAACAGAAGGTAAGAATGCCTATCAATCAAACCCTCCTTAAACGCCGCATTGGCTGATTGCTCCATCGTCCGACCATAACGAACCAGAAGACGCTGCGTCTCAAGAGTCCATTGCTCCATGGGCATATCTAAAAGCTGTTCACGCACCATGTTATCGAACACAAGATATTCGCGCAAACCTATCCGTCCGCCCCCAACCTTCGGCACCAGCACTTGCGTGACAATCATCCGCAACGTCTCCATCAACGCATAGGCACGCTCAGACCGCTCAGCTGGATCAAACACGCTTACCGTCCGCCGAATCGTCGCAGCAACACCGATTGTGTGCACTGTCGAATAAACTAAATGTCCTGTTTGCCCCGCCTCAATTGCCGCCGTAACCGTTGCACGATCACGCGCTTCACCAACCAAAATAATGTTCGGCTTCCGCCGCAGCGCATTCCGTACGCCTGCCGCAAAGGTTGGCAAATGGCGAGGAATCTCCGTCTGCGATACAAGTGAGCGTGGTCCAGTAATCGCATCATACACATATTCGATTGGAGCCTCATACGTCACCAGCTTGCCACAACCCTCAGGCCGTTCAATTAGCATCCGCCCACCTGAAGCCAAAAGCGTTGATTTACCACTTCCTGTAGGGCCCGTAACCAGCACAAGACCCTGACTCGGAGCCCAGTTATCCATGATCTCTTGTTCGATGCCCAGTTCACGCATATGCGGCGGTAAATGAGGCAAAGAACGTAAGGTCGCCTGAACAGCATCCCGTCCCCGCGATAAAATAGCCGTAATGTTCGTCCGAAAACGGTGTCGCACATTGCGCTCGGGTCGAACCTCATAAGACAGATCGAGATCCTGTCCTGATGCCAGCTTAGCAATCGCATCTGGCCCGTAAAGCCGCGCCAGAATATTGACCATATCAGCAGAATCTAAAGGCCGATGGGTCACAGGATAAAGAACCCCATCGACTTCGATAACAACAGGCCGATCGGTTTGAAAAGAGATATCTGTGGCTCGCTTTTCTACACACCAGAGCAGAAGCCCATCGAGATTCTCCTCTTGCATACGCAAAGGCTCGGCAGGCCACGTCCCGATCTGAAGTTGTTTTTCATCAACTTGCAAAGTCACCGAAGATTCTTCAGATGCAGGCTCTTCACCCAGCAATGCATCAAGGTCTATCTCTGAGCCGGTGTCCATTGATCACTCCGCGGAATAAGAACAGAAGGTCCTGTAATCGAAACGCCGCGATCTCCTACCCGCATTTCCGTACCACCGCCCGTGATGCCACGATCCTCATGCATCGCATAGGGCGGAGAAATCATACCTTGCGCCAACAAATCACGATAGCGCACCATACCGATAAAATCGTTAGTCATACGATCAAGGTCAGCTTCAAAGGTCTCCTGTGCCTGCTCAAGCCCAGCATTCCAGCCTTCCTGTACCCATTCGCGCCATGCCTCTCTCTCCTCATCTTCCCGAGGCAACAGCAACGCAGGAGGCGGATCAACACGACCCCAATCACGCTCTAAATATAAATGCCAATCACGCGACGCTGTTACGATCCGAGCGGCCCGATTAATACGATATGTCCGATCAGCTACAGCGGCTTCCTGCCCACCATTATTGACGATAACGGCTTGCAATGCTTCAGACACAACAGGAGGCTCAATCAACAACCCCGAAGGAGCCGCAATCAGAAGACGGTGAAAATCAAATATCTTATCCAACGCAGCTTCACGCTCAACCAAACGCCGTTGAATCTCAAACGTCCGAGAAGCCAGCCCACCACGAGCCCCGTACGACAAGGCCGCTTCACGAATAGCATCACGGCGAATCTGAAGCCCCATTGTATCTGGCTCTGCTTCTTCACCGCTATCCTGTTCCTGCAAGTCCGTCAGGACTGGCGGTGGCGGCGACGCCTCAATCTCACCTGTTGGCATTTCAGCCCATTGCGCATAAGCCGCCGAGGAAAAAAGCAGCAAAGCAAACAGATATAATGTCAGGAACTTTTTCATGGCTTATCGTCCCCTTACGTTCTGTCAACTGCCGCATACCGAAGCTCAATCAGGCCACGCTCACCATTGACCGTGACATCTGCACGCCGTCCGAGCTGTAGACCTAAATCACGCAAGACTTCGATCACAGGCTTTTGATACACATTGATGTTAACAACCAATGGTACGGCCGAGCGATTACCTTTCATGACAAAC
>JBFXDW010000110.1:0-5863 GCA_050180745.1 Bdellovibrionales bacterium
CGGCCTCGGAGATGCCTTCCAAAATAGCCGGAAGATCGCGGATTGAAACACGTTCTGCCAGAAGATTTTGCAACACGCGTTGCAGTCCGCTGACCGTGAGTTGGCTGGGAATGACATCGCCCACGAGTTTTTGCTGGCTGTCGCTTAACGACTCGAGCAGCTTTTGCGTTTCGGCATAAGAAAGAATCTCATCCATGTTGTCTTTGATGATTTCAGTCAGATGCGTAGTGATGACTGTTGGCGGATCAACAACCGTATAGCCTTTAAACAAAGCTTCTTCGCGGAAACTCTCATCAACCCACATAGCCGGAAGGCCAAAGGTTGGTTCTGTTGTGGTTTCTCCGGGAAGAGAAATAGGTTGTCCCTTGGGGTCCATTACCAAGAGCTGTCCGGGCCGCAAATCGCCACGTCCCGCTTCAATCTCTTTAATGCGGATGACATAGGTGTTGGGGGGGAGCTGTAAATTGTCCTGAATTCGTACTGAGGGCATGATAAAGCCCATATCTTGCGCCAGTTGTCGGCGCAGGCCCTTAATTTGGTCGGTAAGACGCTGTCCGGCTTCGCTGTTGATCAGGGCAAGCAGCGTGTACCCAAGCTCTAGCCGCACCAGATCCATGCTGAGCGATTTGGAAATAGGCTCTTCAGCAACGGGAGGAGGGGTCTTGGCTGCCGTTGCAGCGGCGAGTTCTTGTTTGGCGACAAGCGCTTTTGTTTGTTGAGATTGGCTTATCGTATAAGCGCCATAAGCCGCTGCACCGCCCAGTACGGCAAAGGGTAGAAACGGCATGCCAGGGACGACAGCAAGCGTAAAAAGAAGTCCCGAAGTCATACCAAGGGCGCTTGGATAGCCACCAATTTGGCCGAAGAAAGCTTTGTCCGTTGTGCCGGTCGTTGTGGATTTAGAGACAAGCAAGCCCGAGGCCACAGAAACCAAAAGGGCAGGGATTTGGGAGACTAATCCATCACCAACCGTCAGGCGTACATAAGCGTCTGCGGCATCAAGTATGCTCATATCATGACGAAACGCGCCAATCACAATGCCGCCGATCGCGTTGATAAAGGTGATGACAAGGCCTGCGATAGCGTCTCCGCGCACGAATTTTGCGGCACCGTCCATTGAGCCGAAAAAGCCGCTTTCGTCTTCGAGTTCACGCCTGCGGGCGCGGGCTTGATCTTCGTCGATAAGGCCGGAAGATAAATCGGCATCAATCGCCATTTGTTTACCCGGCATAGCGTCCAACGTAAAACGTGCGGCAACTTCAGCGATACGGCCAGAACCTTTGGTGATGACGACGAAATTGACGATTGTCAGAATGGCAAAGACAATCAGCCCGATGATGAAGTCTCCGCCCATAACCAGATTGGCAAAGGCACCGACAACGCCGCCAGCCGCTGAATCGCCTGCATTTCCGTTGGTGAGGATAAGACGCGTCGTGCTCAGGTTGAGCGATAAGCGCAACAGGGTGGCAATCAAAAGAACGGTAGGGAACGAGCTAAAATCGAGAGGCTTATCAATGAATAAAACAGTCATCAAGATGATGACGGAGAAGGTGATGGAAATGGAAAGGCCAAAATCAACCAGCCATGCTGGAATAGGCACGATCAATGCGCCCAAGATTAGTATAAGGCCTGTGGCCAGCCATATCTCGCCGCGTCTAAAAAGGTTATTCAGGAAATCAGCGTTTTTATTATCGCCGCCTGTTTCTCCTTCGTCTGCTGTCGTTGCTGTTGCGTTATCGGCCATGGCTTATATTTCTATGATTACTCGTCATTCCGGCCCATCCAAGCGTAGCGAAGGATGAGAGCCGACCAAATGCAAGATTAACGAGCATTTGGCGCGAGACGGGGCAAAGCCCCGCGAGGGCCTTCGGTCCAAAAATACGAGGAATCGAGTGTTTTTGCAAATCCATCTCCTTATGCTGCATTTATAAGAATAGATTGTATTTTTCGGTGATGGATACCAGATCTATGCTCATTGTCGTTCGCATGTCCGGCATGACGATCATTGTTTAGATTCGGATAAAAAAACGTGAAGCTAGTCCTTCTGTCCTCTTCCTTCTGTTTTCTGTCCACTGTCATCATAGTGCCGCTTGTTCGTTGTTGCCGCTAGGGGCCGGAGGAATGAGCAAAGAGGGGCTTTCTTCGCTATAGGCTTTAAGCTTGTTGCGGAGCGTCCGAATTGAAATGCCAAGAATGTTGGCGGCATGCGTCCGATTGCCAAGGCAATGTTGTAGCGTGTCGATAATCAAATCGCGTTCTACATCCGCAACGGTGCGACCTACGAGCGATCTTCCTTCATCCGTTTGAGCTGTCGCACTTGCGGTAGCGCTGGCGGCGAGCGAGGTTGGTGAGGCTCCTTCTGGAGTCAATCCTTGACCCGTCAGCATGATGGCCTCGGGGTCAATCTGATCGCCTATAGCTAGCAGAACGGCGCGATGCATAGTATTTTCAAGCTCGCGTACGTTGCCGCGCCAGTTATGACTTAATAAACGACTTTGGGCTCCTTCTGTGAGCTCGCGATCATCCAGACCGTTGGCTTTGGCGTATTTTTTGGCAAAATGTTCGGCTAAGGGCACGATGTCGCTGGGCCGATTACGTAAAGGAGGCATGGTCAGCGTGACTACGTTCAGGCGGAAATAAAGATCCTCTCTGAATCGTCCATGCCGGACTTCTTCTTCCAGATTGCGGTTGGATGTTGCGATAAGACGAATGTTGACTTTAATCGGAGAAGAGCCGCCTACGCGGTCAATTTCCCGTTCTTGAATGGCGCGTAGAAGTTTGGCTTGAAGGCGAGCGTCCATTTCGCTGATTTCGTCCAACAGCAACGTACCACCATTGGCTTCTTCAAATTTACCAATACGTCTTGCAACAGCGCCTGTGAACGCGCCTTTTTCATGACCAAAGAGTTCGGACTCTAAAAGATTATCAGGAATGGCGGCGCAATTGACGGATACAAAATTGCCGTTTGCACGATTGCTCTTGTTGTGAAGATAGCGTGCCATAACCTCTTTACCCGTACCAGATTCTCCAACTACCAGAACAGAGGCATCGCTGTTGGCGACGCGTTCCGCCAATTGCAGTAAGGGTTTCATTGCTGGATCATTGGCGATAAAGGCTTTGTCTTCCTCGGCCACAGCCTGCAAAACAGCCGCGATAAGCTCGGCATCTGGGGGGAGGGGCACATATTCTTTAGCGCCCGCGCGAATGGCTTTAACAGCCGCGCTGGCGTCTGTTCCTATGCCACAGGCGACAACAGGCACGTTGATGCGTTCGGATTTTAAGCTGTCGATCAGAAGGCCGATATCCAGAACTACATCGCACATAACAAGATTTGCGCCTTGACCGTTTCGTAAGGCCTCAAGTGCACCTGATATCGAGTCGATATGGGCAACCTTAGCGCCGTTCTGCATGGCGATGCGTCCGGCAGTTGATATGTGGCCTTCCAGTGTGCCTACGATGAGTAGTTTCATGTTGGTCTCCATTACAGGATTCAGGATTCAGCATTCAGGATTCAGGGGGGCTTTGTTATTCTTTCTCTCTTAATCCTTCTTCATTTCTTCCGTCATTCCGGAGACCTGCCACTCACTGACTGTACCGGCATTACAGTAAAAGAAACAGTGTTTCTGTCAGTGAGTGGCAGGGAGTCCGGAATCCCATTTATTTATTTCCGAAAGCTGCAATAAAAATAAATGTTGCAATTTTTGGACCTACCAAAACGGGATTCCCGCATTCCCCCTACGCTGCTTCGCAGCTTCGGCGCGACAGGTCGCGGGAATGACGGAAATGGTGTTAAGGTTCAAGAGAGAAAGGTGAAGCCCCCCTGAATCCTGAATCCTTTCTTCCTAGTTACGTTCTGCTTTAATGATTTCTGTCATGGTAATGCCAAGGCGATCTTCGACAACCACAACCTCGCCACGGGCGACAAGGCGATTGTTGACATAGATGTCTATGGCTTCGCCAACTTTACGGTCAAGCTCAATGACAGCTCCCCGTCCCAATTTCAAAAGTGAGCTGACTTGCATGGTTGCTTTGCCTAAGACAGCCGAGACCTCAACAGGAATGCCGTAAACGGCATCCAGATCATCGACTGAGACATCTCTACCATCTGCCATTGCGGCTGCGGCGGCGGCATCTGCGCTGCTTGGTTCAAGTTCGGATAGGGTTAAGCTTTCTCCATCATCACTCATGGTGTGTCTCCTTCCTGTAGCTCTGTTTTTTCTATGTCATTCTGTGCATCGTCTTGTCTGGATTCGGTTGCCGATTCCAGCGAGGCTTCAGTGTCGTTTTTGTCGTTTACCGTTGCGGCTTCAAGCGAGTTTTGCATGCCTAGAACGCGGTCAATCTCATGCCATAAGGCTCTTTCATCTCGTTCTATCCCGCCATCGGCCCATTCAATCCGGCAGTCGGATGAGGCAAGATCGGCATCCTCAAGAATAATGAGTTTGCCAGCATAGGCTTGTTGTTGGGCCAGAGCGCTAAGCCGCTCGTTCGCTAGCTCAAACTGTTCTTGTGCGACACGGATAACGAGGCGGGGCTCTTGATTCATGTCGATAATGGTGCGCTCAACAATCTCTTTGATCTCCGCAAAACCATGGTCTTTAACATAAGCGGGCATGAGTTTGCGCATAATGACAAGCGCAATTTGACGCATTTGGCTCATTTGCTTGTCGTGATAGTCCGTTGCCTGATCGAGGATATTCTTCAGCTTGTTTTCAAGCGCATTCAGCATCAGATTCATTTGCTGTTGCTGGCTGTCGAGCATTGCATTTTTGCCTGCCGCCATACCTGCTGCATGAGCCTCTTTCTTCGCGATCTCTAAATCTTCTTCAGAGAAGGTGGGCTTTTCTTTTTCTTTCTTAGGCGCGTTGCGCCGCGCGACTTCATCATCAAAAGAGAGGTCGAACAAAAAGCGCCGCAGACCGTTTGCTGTGGCCGCTGTACCGTTTGCGCTGCTGTCTTTACTAGTAGACAAGTTCATCTTCTCCATTATCTTTAGCAATCGTGATTTCGCCCTTAGCGGCCATGTCTTTAGCAACGTTGACGATCCCAGACTGAGCTTCTTCAACATCCCGCAGACGCGTAGGGCCCATGGCCTCGATATCTTCTCTTAAAAGCTTACCCGCACGTTCGGACATGTTGCTCAGGAAGAGGTTCTTAAGATCATCCGAAGCACCTTTAAGCGCAATAGGCAGTTTGGATTTGTCGATATTCCGCATCATGCCTTGGATAGCCTGACTGTCCAGTTTCAACAAGTCTTCGAAGGTGAACATTAGATTTTTAATTTTCTCTGCTGAATCGCGGTTTCGCTCTTCAAGGGCGGCAATAAATTTAGTCTCGCTCGCGCGGTCAAGATTGTTGAAAATCTCAGCCATGGCCTCGTGCGGGTCACGGCGGTTGGTGCGGGCCAGGTTGCTCATGAACTCATTCCGCAAGGTTTTTTCGATATCGTCCAAAACTTCTTTTTGGACCGATTCCATGCGCAACATACGCATGACAACTTCCATAGAGAAGCTTTCTGGCAGCTGTGAGAGAACCCGTGCGGCATGATCCGGCTTAATTTTAGAAACGACAACGGCAACTGTTTGTGGGTATTCGTTTTTCAAAAAGTTCGCCAGCACACCTTCATTCACATTAGCCAGCTTATCCCACATGGTGCGGCCTGCGGGGCCGCGAATATCTTCCATAATGTTTTCAACACGGCTTTTATCGAGCACTTTAAGCAAGAGTCGTTCTGTTGATTCAAGCGAGCCAACAAGAGAGCCCGTAGAAGACATTTGCTCGACAAATTCGATAAAAAGCTTTTCGACGAGGTTTGAGCTGACAGTGCCAAGGTTAGCCATGACTTGAGATAGCTCTTTAAGTT
>JBFXDW010000111.1:0-5846 GCA_050180745.1 Bdellovibrionales bacterium
AGTATTTTAAAACCCTTTGTTGTCAACGCTGTTAAAGTATCAACTCATCCTGTTGGGGCATCTCTTCTGGCGTATAAGTTTTTTTATTCTTCATTATTGCCTCATGGGTTTTCTGGTCCACACGATTTTTTTGTCCTTAGTCTTTTCTACGTTCTTCCTGTTGCGCTAGGTGTGGCTGCTTTTCGTAAAGCGGCGAGAGTTGCTCTTCGGAATCCGAAGAGTTTTAAGAGTGCTGTTAAAAAAGGGTCGTTTATAGGAGTATGTACAACTTCAGCTCTTGTTTTTTATCAATTTGCCTATCAAGAAGATTTCTTTGTTGATCGTATAGGTCAAGCTCTTTCCAAGAAGGATGTGCCAACAATTATGAGTGAGACAACGGCGAGTGTGGATGTTCCTCTTATAAAGCCTAAGGCGGTGCGTTTGCCCAAAGAGGCATACAAAAAAACAGAGCATTATCGTGCGCGTCGCTTGGCTCAAGCTTCCAAACAGCCTCGGCCTTGATGTTATTTGCTGAATCTGCAGAAAGAGTAAGTGTTTCAAATTTCGGATATATAAAAATGGGATTCCAGACTTGCGCGTCTTTCAGACGCTTATCTGGAATGACGGAGTTTTTATTGTGAATTTAAGAGTAAAAGAAACAGGAAGCCCTCCTGATCCCCGACCCCCGACCCCTTTTTTCTGAATTCTTTCCTCCTTTCATTACCTTGTATATAATCATGTTCGGAAAAGAAGAAAGCGGATATCATGCACCTCTTTTTGAAGAAAAGAACGTTGTCTCTTGTCGCGGTGCTGATGCTGGCGGTGGGGCTTTTGGTGGCTCGGCTCCTTCCTGTTCAGGCTCCAAAGGAGGCTTTGTTTGTGCTTCCCGTCAAGCCTCTTTATGGGCCGCTGACCAAGGCCCAGATGGCGCAGGAAGAGGCCCTTATTCAAAGGCTCTCTTTACGAGATCACTTTGTAGCTCAATACAAAAAGGCCATAAAGGATAAGCAGCACACGGAATATGCTCTTGCGGGGCGTGTGGGCGGGGAGGACTCTACCGGTAGTTTGACTGATGCCTTACATCGTGGAGAAGAGGCGGGGGCGGCGTATCGTCGTCATGAGGAGGAGCGGGCTCTTTTACAGGCCAGCCTTGCTTCGATGAATCCTACCGATGAGCGGTATGGCCGCGATGCGCGGCTCAAGCGTTTTCATGAGAAAGAGGCCGCTTCGGCTTCCTTTGCGCAAATCTATTGGCTGGCTGAGCAGGAGCGCCGCGCGCCTTTGCAAGGCATCTTACAAAGCCTTGAAGGCAAGCTTGTTCAGATTGATCATCGGTTGAAAGAGCTGAATGTCGAGCTTGCTCAGATGGATCAAGCCATGATCTATAAGAGCCTGCATTATCAGGAGATGCCTGAGATTACGGTTCCGCCAGACCCAGAGCTTAAGCCTCTTTCATGGCCGCGCGTGGATGAGGCGTTGAAATTGTCTTTGCGTTATCTGCATCCATCCCATCAGGATTATGCCAAAATAACGGGGATAGCAGAGGCTTTGCCAATATCTGAAGAGGCTGTTCAAGATGTGGTTCAGCCTGAGCTTGAATCACTCTCTTGGGCTTCGCTAGCGGTGCCGTCTCTTGAGCAAGGCGTGATGCGGGAGGGACATTATGCGCTCACCCAAAATGTCCGCAACGCGGACCAGATCAAGGAAGACATCAAGACATACATCAAGGACGGCGCCTCTTATCCGCAGGCCGTACGACTGGCGGCGCTTCATGCAGGCTATAAGGATAGTACTTTGTGGCAGGCTGATCCTCTGGACCATGCGGCTAATAAAGAAGGGACGTTCCGTCTTGTGCTGATGGATGAATCTGACTTTCTGTCTTTGTCGCCTTCCCAGATAGAGGCTTTTTTGGCGGACGGCGTGAATGTGGTGAGCCTGTGGCGCGAGCATACTGCGGTGGAGAGCTCTTCTGCGTCCTATGACTTTGCAGAGGTCAAAAAGTTATTGGTGCTGCATCAATATAACAAGGTCGAAGATGCTCTCTTAGAGATGATCCAAAAGAACCCATGGAATGCGCAGGCGCTGTTGCTGCGTTCTGTGGCGCTGCGTGGTAAGGGCTATCGCGCGCAAGGCTTGGCTGATCTTGTGAGCGCGGCTTTTCTGGCTCCGGATGATGCGTTTATTCAAGCGATTTATCGCTATGAGCGTTATGGAGCGGGTGCAGATGAGGAAAGCCGTGAGCTGCCTCAGGATCTGAAGAGTTTCGTAGCGCCGGAAACAGATGCTCCCGTTTACATGATTCTGCCGCAGGGACAGAAGGTCATGCTTAAAAACTGCACATGGCGGTGGTGCGCGTTGCGTGGGCCGCTGCATTTCTGGGGCTATGTGCCCTCAGGTAGCCTCGATTTCAAGTGAGCTTCGCGTTTAGAGCCTGTTCAGAATCTTAGGCGCTCGTATCTACGTTTTGCCCTCGTCCCGAATCTGCGGGAGGCGGCGGCGGTGCTTCAGGCGCAGGCGGTGGCGGCGGTGGAGCCGTCGTTGCTGTGCTCTGGGACTGCTGAATCTGTGTGGATACCGCGCCTTGTTGCGTGGCAGAAGTTATCGCGTCTGTCATGGTTTTGACCCCTCAAAAAATACACAAACTATAGGTATCATTATGCATCATTTTGGTTACGAAATAAATAAGAGGGTAAAAAAAGAGACCGGAAGTTAAAGAAAGATTAATGGAAACGGTGCTTTTCTGTCGGTTATGGCTATAATGACCTTTATGACCCCGCTGAAATCTTCTCTTTTAGAGCCAGATCAACACCATATCCGGCATGGCTTCTTCACCAAACAGGGTGACACGCTTGAGGCTGTGGCGGCGGCGTTTGAGGTGCCTCTTTCTTCTGTTGTGCGGTGTGAACAAATCCATTCAGCGGATGTTGTGACGGTGACAGAGCCTTGGCTAGATGAGGCTCGCCCTGAGGCTGATGCTCTTGTGACGGACCAGCGGGGAATCGTGTTGGCTGTGCGGACGGCTGATTGTGGTCCGGTTTTGTTGGCTGATCCTGTTGCAGGTGTCATCGCGGTGGCTCATGCGGGCTGGCGAGGTGCTAAGGCTGGTATCATTGTGCGAACTCTTGAGGCTATGATCCAGAAAGGGGCAGAGCCTGCACGTGTCATAGGCATTGTGGGACCTTGTATAGGGCCTCAATCTTATGAGGTTGACGCGGAATTTCGCCACAATTTCCTTGAAGATGATCAAGATAATGAGCGTTTTTTTGTGCCTGCAAAGCGTCTTACGCATTTCATGTTTAATCTGCCCGCTTATATTGTTATGAAATTAGAGGCGGCGGGTATAGGACATAAAGAATCTTTGCCTTATGATACGTGTCAGGATGAGGCGCGGTTTTACAGCCACCGTCGTGCGTGTGATAAGGGGCGGCAGTTTTCAGCGATTATGATGACAGGAGCATGATGTTATGACCAGACAGACGATTATACCGCCATCAGCTGCGACGAACGGGCCGCTTACATATGCGGGCTTTATGGATCGCTTTATTGCGCTTTTGATTGATTATGTGCTGCTCTATATCTTTCAGCTTGTTTTCTTTATGCCGCTGACATCGTTCTTTTTATCAGCTACAGGCATTGGGCCATCTTCATTTTTTGTAACCAGCTTGGAAGGTGAGGGCGCTTTTTTTTCTTCCAGCATGCTGCTCTATTGGATTTATTTTGCGAGCTTTGAGAGCTCTCAATCTGGAGCAACTCTTGGCAAACGTGCCATGAACTTGCGTGTCGTTGATGAGGATGGCTTGCGGATTAGTTTTACTATGGCGCTGTTGCGCTATGTGGGGAAGTTTGTTTCGGCATTTCCCTTAATGCTCGGCTTCATTATGGCGATCTTCACCCGCCGTCATCAAGCGTTACATGATTTTATCGCTAAGACGATGGTGATTGAGGTGGAGGGTTGATCAGTTCTTGTGTTTTTATTCATTCAATAAACGTGGCCTGATCCGTTCCCAAAGCCAATGTGCGGCTGAAGGGGTGAGGTGACCTGCATCAAAGCTCGCAATGGCTTCTCTCTTGTCTTCTGTTCTGGCTAGACATGAGTTTGTGTCGCACATTTCCTGATAGATAGAAAGGAACTTTATCTTTTCTTCTTTTGCAATTTTGGACAAAATTTCATCACTCGTTTCAAGTTTTTCTCGGTCAATGCCTTGAGTTATTCTGCTTGGTACAGACTTTGTTTTTTTAGCGATGTTTCCCAATATTTTGCTTAGCAACGTTTTGTAGATCGGGGGTGTTCCCAACAGGATGATGTGTTTGATCTTATGTTTTTTTAGAATCTGGATTGTTGTTCTAACACGTTCAATGGGGTAATCAGCCGGAGGGGGAGACACCCAATTAGCGTGAAGGATAACGGTATCAGGTTTTGTGGATGTAATATATTTAAGGGTGTTTTGGTTGATCTTCTTGCAATGGGGGTTGGCCTTTGTGCCCCAGTTCATGATAGGAGGACATGAATTTCCTGCTAAGAGAGCATGTCCAAACTCTGTCTCTTCTTCCTTTATGCCTGAATAAAAGGCCGCGGCAAAAGAGTCCCCCCAAATAAGAATGGTTTTATCTCCATGTCCTTTTAAGCATGATGCGCGATCGGGGATGTCTTTGTCTCCTTTGTCTGCTTGCATATAGCATGAATGAAAGGGCCAGTGTTTTGTTTGATCAAAAGAAAGAAGATCAATGGATTCGAGACCTTGAAAACGTGATGAGAAGCCGTCCGTCTTTTGGACGATAGCACCAAGAAGGGCACAAAGAATCATTGTAAGGACAAGTGTTCTTACACGAACCGCTTTCTTAAAGCGTATGGGTTTTTCTATGAAGTGATAGGTGATGATTGAAAGGAGTACGGCGCTTCCAACACATAAAGCTTTTTGTTGTGGTGAAGGATCTAGGTCAATCTCGCGAAGAAAAACAAGCAAAGGCCAATGCCAAAGATACAAAGGATAGCTGATTAGGCCAAGAGATATAGCCCCTTTATTGCTAAGTATAGTCCTATTGAAGAGATTATTTGATCCAGCCAGAATAATCAAACAGCTTCCAGCGACGGGGATAAGGGCATTCCATCCAAGGAAGTTCATTGTTTCTTGAAATGAAAAAGCAGCATAGACGATCATCAACAAGCCAATGCAGGAAAGTAAGGTTTCATATGGTCGTGTTAATTTGAAGCGGTGGTGAAACATGAAAAAGGATAAGAGGCACCCTGCCAATAGTTCCCAAACACGTGTTACAGGGAGATAAAAGGTGGCGTTGGGATGAATCTCTATGAAAAAAACGTTGATTGCAAAGGAGAGAAGAAACAAGATAATGGTGCCTGAGAGTACCTTTTTGATCTTGTGTAAAAGAAACAGAGTAATAGGAAAAAAGAGATAAAACTGTTCCTCAATCCCAAGCGACCAGAGATGTAAAAGGGGCTTAAGCTGAGCGGCAATGTCGAAATATCCTGTCTCGCTCCACAAAGTTATGTTGGAGATAAACAGAGCCGCGCTGAGCGTATGTTTTCCGATTCCTTTGAAATCCTGTGGTAAGAGAATAAACCATCCTGTGATAAGCGATGTCACTAACACAAAAATCAAGGCTGGAAATATGCGGCGGATGCGGCGGGCGTAAAAGTCTTTGAGACTATAAGTTCTCTTTTCAAGACTGTTGTACAAAATTCCGGAAATCAGAAAGCCAGAGATAACAAAGAATATATCAACGCCGATGAAGCCGCCTGATATCACTGTTGGGAAGGCGTGGAATATAACGACCAACAAAACAGCAATTGCACGCAGACCATCAATGTCAGGGCGATAAGAATGATTGCGGGGGGGGGGGGGGGGGGG
>JBFXDW010000112.1:0-5832 GCA_050180745.1 Bdellovibrionales bacterium
CGCAGGTCAAAGGCACCAGACAAGAAGGCTTCCATAGAAATGCTGTCGTCGCGATAATAATCAATTCTGACCGAGTCAAAATTATAAAGACCCTTTTGCACATTTAATTTTTGGCCCCAGTAATTTGGGTCGCGCGTGAGGGTGAGAGAACGCCCCACATCTACGCTTGTTACTTTATAAGGACCGCTGGCAACAGGTGGTGTGAGCGTTGTTTTGCTAAAGTCGCGATTTTCCCAGATATGTTTAGGGATGATTGGCATCAGGCCCATAATCAGCGGCATCTCGCGATCATAGAAACCGTTTTCTTCTTTCTTAAATTGAAATCTGATTCTATGAGGTCCAAGCATTTCGGCGTTGGCTACTTTTTTATAAAAAGTTCTGTGATTGGGTCGTCCCTTGTCGCGGAGTGTCTCAAAAGAGAACAGGACATCCTCAGCGGTCAGTAACTTTCCATCCTGCCAGTGTGCTTCGGGTCTTAGATTAAAGATAATTTCTGAGCGATCTTCAGGAACTTCAACCGTTTTGGCGATCAACCCATAAAGAGTGAAAGGCTCATCCCAGCTTCGCGCCATTAAAGTTTCATAGACCGCTGAGGAAGAAAAAAGGCTAAAGGCTGGAGCTTCTGGAACGTTGCCACGAACAATAAAGGGATGGAGAGAATCAAAGCTGCCCACGACACCGAGTTTTAACATGCCTCCCTTGGGAGCTTGGGGATTAGCATAAGAAAAATGATCAAAGTCTTTTGGATATTGGGGCGTGCCATGCATTGCTAGCGCGTGACGCGGCTGTGCCGCGAAGGCAGGCGTTGTAACGGCAATAAGCGTAAAAAGAAGGACAAAACATCGCATGGCGCCTGCGAGTTTAGGCGGTTTTTAGGGAGAAGGGAAGGAGGAAGAAGGATCAAGGATCCCCGACCCCCGACCCCTGATCCCTGATCCCTGATCCCAGAATCACCCTGCGCGGCGTTTAATCAGCTCATCGACAACCGAAGGATCGGCCAGTGTTGAGGTATCACCGAAACTATCAAGCTCATGAGCTGCAATCTTCCGTAAGATGCGGCGCATAATTTTACCAGAGCGTGTTTTAGGAAGATTGGGCGCAAACTGGATAACATCCGGCGTTGCAATGGGGCTGATTTCCTTGCGGACCCAGTTTATCATGCTTTTTCGTAGCTCTTCACTCTCTTCGGCGGCTTCGGTTAGCGTAACATAAGCATAGATGCCCTGTCCCTTGATGTCGTGAGGAAAGCCAACAACGGCAGCTTCAGCGACGTGTTCTAGGGCTACAAGAGTGCTTTCAATCTCAGCCGTACCAAGGCGGTGGCCAGAGACATTAATCACGTCATCAACGCGACCCGTGATCCAGAAATAGCCATCTTCGTCACGGCGGCATCCATCGCCAGTGAAATATTTACCTTCGTAACAGCTAAAGTAAGCTTGTTTAAAGCGCTCATGATCGCCCCAGAGCGTCCGCGCTTGACCGGGCCAACTATCAGCAATGCATAAGTTGCCTTCACATGCGCCTTCCAGAGGAATGCCCTCATTGTTGACGATTTCAGGTTTAATGCCAAAGAAAGGTGTTGTTGCTGACCCTGGTTTGAGCGCCGTAGCGCCAGGCAGCGGCGCAATCATATGGCCGCCCGTTTCTGTTTGCCACCATGTGTCGATCACAGGGCAACGCTCTTCGCCGACAACGCGATGATACCACAACCATGCTTCGGGATTGATTGGTTCACCAACACTGGCCAAAAGACGCAAAGATTTACGGCTTGTTTTCTTGACGTAAGAGTCGCCATCGCGCATCAACGCACGAATAGCCGTTGGAGCTGTGTATAAGATGTTGACTTTGTGCTTATCGACAATCTGCCAGAAACGGCTGGCATCAGGATAGTGTGGCACGCCTTCAAACATAAGCGTTGTTGCTCCATTGGCAAGAGGTCCATAAACGACATAGCTATGTCCTGTTACCCAGCCTACATCGGCTGTGCACCAAAAGATTTCATTGTCGTGATAATCGAACACACATTTGTGTGAAAGCGAGGCGTGAAGCAAATAACCACCTGTTGTGTGAACGACGCCTTTTGGTTTACCCGTTGATCCGGAAGTATAGAGAATGAAGAGAGGATCTTCGGCGTTCATTTCCTCAGGCGGGCAAAGAGGCTCAACAGCAAGGCATTCTTCGTGGTACCAGCAGTCGCGTTCTTTGTGCCACGCGATTCCATTCCCTGTCCGCCGTACGACGATAACCGATTCAACGTCGGGGCAGCCTTCGACGGCTTCATCAACATTGTTTTTCAAAGGCACATGACGGCCTCCGCGATAGCCTTCGTCGGCTGTGATAATAACCTTAGCACCGCAATCCAAAATGCGGTTTTTTAAACTGTCTGGAGAGAAACCAGCAAACACAACCGAGTGAACAGCGCCAATTCGTGCGCAAGCTAACATGGCGTAAGCGGCTTCAGGAATCATAGGCAGGTACAGCGTAACGCGATCGCCCTTTTTAACGCCTTTTTTCTTCAGTACGTTGGCAAAGCGGCACACTTCGTTGTAAAGCTCAGCATAGCTGATGTGCTTGTGTTCGCTTGGACTGTCGCCTTCCCAGATAATGGCTGTGTCTTGAGCGCGCAAAGCCAGATGACGATCAACGCAATTGACGCAAGCATTGAGAGAGCCGTCCTCAAACCATTTGATAGAGACATCGCCCGTGAAATTTGTGTTTTTCACTTTTGTGTAAGGCTTGATCCAGTCAAGATTTTTGCCCATCTTGCCCCAGAAAGAGTCTGGGTCGTTGATCGACTCGTCATACATCTTTTGATATTGCGCGGCGTTGATCCAGCAATTTTCGCTGGCCGCTTCGGTTACAGGAAGAGTGACCATTTTCAAACGCTCCGTTTTGTTTTGTTTTGAACTATTTTTCAAAGGAGCCCGAATAATGTCATAAATAAAACACAAAAGGAAAGCCCCTTGTCTCGCGATGCACAACGGGTTCACTTCTTATGTTTTTTGCGATGCAAAATTTTGTTTTACGACAAACGTGCCAGAACTTCTTCTTTGCCAAGAATAGATGCTGCTGTGAAAATTGGCGGCGAAACATTGCTGCCTGTTAATGCAGCGCGTAAGGGTTGTGCTATGGCGCCGAGTTTAAGGCCATTCTTTTCTGCATATGCTTTGAGAAGTTCGTGAATGTTGTCGCTTGTGAATTCATCAAGTGCAGCAAGTTCGTCGCGCAATACAGAAAGATGTGCGCGCGCCTCCGTTGTCAAAAGAGCTTGTGCCTTTTCGTTTGGTTCGATGCGCATAAAATAGAAAAGTGAGGCATCTGCAATCTCTTGGAGCAACTGCACACGCGGCTTGATATCAGGCAGCGCGGCAACGAATTGTTCCATTTCGGATTCGGTTAGATTACGGCCAAGCTTTGTTTCAACAAAAGGACGAGCAAGTAGGGCCAATTCTTCATCATTAGTTTGCATTATATAGTGTGCGTTAAGATGCTTGAGTTTGGCAAAATCAAATCGTGCAGGAGATTTTCCAATAGCATCAAGATCAAACCATTCTATCGCTTGAGAGGTAGAAATAATTTCATCATCGCCATGAGACCAGCAAAGCCGTAAAAGATAATTGCGCATTGCTTCAGGCAGATACCCCTCTTCGCGATAGGTTCCAACGGCTGGTGCGCCATGGCGTTTGGAAAATTTCGCGCCGTCGGGTCCATGGATAAGCGGCAAATGCGCGAAGGTTGGCACATCCCATCCCATCGCATCATAGATTTGTACCTGACGAAAAGCGTTTGTCATATGATCGTCACCGCGAATTACATGCGTAATTCCCATATCATGATCATCAACAACAACGGCAAGCATGTAAGTCGGCGTTCCATCGCTACGGAGGAGAACCATATCGTCAAGTTGTTCATTATTGACCTCAATGTGCCCCATAACCGCGTCTTCGATAATCGTCTTCCCTGTCAGAGGCGCCTTCAGCCGAACCGCAGGCGCAACACCTGCTGGAGCCTCGCTTGGATCACGATCCCGCCAGCGTCCATCATAGCGCTGAGGCAGCTTTTTTTCTTTTTGCTCTTCGCGCATGGCCGTGAGCTCTTCAGGGGTGGCATAGCAATAATAGGCTGCGCCTTTAGCAATAAGCTCTCTAGCGACTTCGGCGTGGCGGTCTTTCATATCGAATTGGGAATAATAAAGCTTGCCCCCATTTTGTGCGGGATCATCATTGTCCCATGTAAGGCCTAGCCAGCGCATACCGTCCAGAATGGTCTCGACCGATTCAGGTGTCGATCGCGATTGATCTGTGTCTTCGACCCGCATTAAGAATTTGCCGCCATGGTGACGGGCGTAGAGCCAGTTAAAAAGCGCGGTTCTTGCGCCACCGATATGAAGAAAGCCTGTTGGAGAGGGGGCAAAGCGAACAATAGGAGTCATAAGATATAGCCTTGGTTGATATTGAAGCGTCTTTATACCGTAGGGCGAGGGAGAGGGAAAGGGGGGCTGTGAGGCTTGCTTTTCTCTCCTAACTCCTCATATTCTCTCCTTCAGTCATTCTCGCGCATGCGGGAATCCCATTTTTTATTTCCAGAATTTGCAAAGAAAAGTGAATATTGCAAGTTTCAGAACTACCAAAATGGGATTCCGGCACTCATCCTTCGCTACGCTCGGATGGGCCGGAATGACGGGGTTTTTATTGAGAATTGAAGAGAGAAATACAAAGGAAGCCCCTCCCTGACCCCTGACTTCTAAATCCTGAATGCTGAATCCTGAATCCTTTTTTTTCGAAGAACGTCCGCGCTGGTTTTTGTGGCTGCCAGTTTTAATCGCTGGCGGTATCGGGACTTATTTCGTCCTTGATTTCGAGCCGAGCCCCCTGTGGATAGGGGCTTCTCCGTTATGGCTCATAATTGCTTATCTGTTTCGAAACAATAACGTTTTTCAGCCCCTTAGCGCGGCGCTTTTGACGTTTTTTCTGGGATTTAATGCGGCACAAATAGAAAGCTGGTTTGTTCGTGCGCCGCTCCTGACGCATCCTATGGAAGCGACATCTGTTACAGGTCGTCTTATGCATGCGGATGTTTTACCTGATAATAAGACAAGGATTCTTCTAAAAGATCCTTACATTAAAGGGGTCTCTAAAGCCGAAACGCCGCGTTATATCAGGGTGAAAACGAAGATGCCGTTGGCTGACTTGCCTCCTGCGGGAGCGATCGTGAATGTTTGGGGGCCTTTATGGCCTCCTGGAGAAAGCGTGGCGCCTCGCACTTACGATTTCAGACGGTACAGTTACTTTAAGCAACTTGGCGGAATGGCTGTGGCTTATGCGGGCCCTCGTTTGCGGAAAACAGAAGATCCACCTTTCTTTTGGGACGGATTTAGTCTCGTTTTTGAGAAGATGAGGCGAACACTTCTGGATAAAAGCTATCAGCACTTGAGCGGTCCCGAAGCTGATATGACGGCAACCCTTCTTTCTGGAAGCCAATCGAGTATTGATGCGGATGTCATGAAAGCCATGCGCGCCTCTGGTCTGTCGCACTTGCTGTCGATCTCCGGTATTCATGTCAGCATGTTTGCGCTTTTGGTTTATATCCCCCTTCGATTCTTGCTGGCGCTTGTCCCGATGGTAGCTTTGCGGTTTCATACGAAAAAAATTGCAGCTTTTGCTGCTATTTTCAGCACAGCGGCCTACGTAATGTTGGTGGGGCCAGAGACGCCGACGGTTCGCTCGGCGTTAATGACAGGAATAGTCCTGTTTGCCGTCATTGCGGATCGTAAGGCCATGAGCATGCGCCTTGTGGCCTTGGCGGCGATGGTGATTATGCTGCTGGCTCCTA
>JBFXDW010000113.1:0-5772 GCA_050180745.1 Bdellovibrionales bacterium
CATACACGACGCTCTTCCGATCTCCTCGGTTTCTTCAAGAACTCGCAGATCGCCGTAGCTTCCGAGATAATGATAGGGTGCGGTGTTGTTTCGATGACGAGTGTGGGGACGCTGCCGTCCGGAGAGAAGCTTCGATATTCCTCCCGAGGGTCCCATGGTTTCTCAATGATTGTCTCAAACGGGATGCCTTTTTCCGCCAGACACAAGCGTACCCGCCGTGAGGGCGGATCAAGCGGATAATGATGAAGGCGATAAATCTCGTCGGTCATGTGTTGTAACTATTTGATTTTAAAGGGTGTTGCGTCACGTCAAAAGCGAATTCCGCCCATTATATAACAGCTTCTCTCAAAAGGGTAGAGGGGTCTAAACCTTTTGGGAGCAGGTGCTTTTATGCACATTTTTATTGAGGCGAAAGATAGTTGCTATAATGTATCTTTTGTGGTACATATGGAATCTATGATTAGCAAGATCCTACCAGCTAGATTTTTTAGAAGTGAGTCAGGAAAGGAGCCGGTCAAAGATTGGCTGTTGAGCTTGTCTGTTCACGATAGAAAAGTCATAGGTGATGATATTCGAGCTGTAGAATTCGGCTGGCCTATCGGTATGCCTCTTTGTCGTTCGATTAATGGTGTACGAGGGCTGTGGGAAATTCGGATTGATCTTTCACAAGGTCGTATAGCGCGTGTTTTCTTTTGTGCTCATAAGGGGTCTATGGTTCTTCTTCATGGGTTTATTAAGAAAAGTCAAAAAACACCGGAAAAAGAAATTGCTCTTGCAACCAAACGAATGAAGGGAATAGAAAAATGAATAAGGATATTGAGAAAGGTTGTGTAGGTAGTTCGTTTGAAGATTTCTTGAAGGACCAAGATCTTTATGAAGCCGCAACGGAGCAAGCGATAAAAAAAGTTGTTGCCTATCAGTTAGCCGAGAAAATGAAAGAGCAGGGGATAACTAAAGTTGAGATGGCTAAACGATTGGAAACAAGCCGAGCCCAATTGGATCGTTTACTTGATCCTCAGAATGATAAAATTACGATTGCAACCCTTGCGCGTGCAGCCAAGGCTGTTGGGCGTTCTTTGTCCATTGAACTTTATTAAAGATATACCCTTATCATGAAAACAATTCTTCAAATTATTCCGGCCTTGGGTACAGGTGGAGCAGAGCAGGCTGTTGTTGATATTGCAGCCGCACTTCATAAGCGCGGTGATCGTGCCCTCATTGTGTCTTCAGGCGGGCGGCGCGTGGAAGAGGTCGAGAGGCTGGGGGGGCTTCACATAACGAAGCCCGTCAATACGAAAAACCCGCTCAAGATCATTCAGCACGCTTTTTGGTTAGCTTATCTTATTCGGCAGGAATCTGTTGATCTGGTTCATGTGCGAAGTCGTGCTCCGGCGTGGAGTGCCTATCTGGCTTGTCAGATGACCAAGCGTCCTTTTGTGACTACCTTTCATGCAGCTTATAATTTTTCGTGCCGGATTAAGAAAAGTTATAATCGTGTGATGGCTCGTGGGGTGCGTGTTATTGCGATTTCAGACTATATCGCCGATCATATCAAGAGCCACTATCATCTTCCTGATGAGCGTGTGGTTGTCATTAATCGTGGGATTGATGTTGCGCTTTATGCTCGTGCCGCCGTGACGGAAGCGCGGCGAGACGCTTTGCGTGTGGCGTGGAATTTACCGCACAAAGAGCAAATGTCTGTTGTTCTTTTTCCTGCGCGGTTGTCGCCGATCAAGGGGCATAAGCTTATTATTGAGGCTATGGCGCTTTTGAAGAAAGAAGGAACGGCTTTGCCGTTGCTTCTCTTTGTCGGAGATGACCAAGGGAGGACCTCTTATAGCCAAAGCCTGCGAGATATGATTGCTAAGGAAGGGCTGGAGGATCACGTTCGCCTTGTGGGGCCGTGTGCTGATATGGCGGCGGCATATAGTCTGGCTGATCTTGTGTTGACGCCCTCGCAAGTGCCGGAAGGCTTTGGACGGACTCCTGTTGAGGCTATGGCGCTGGGGGTGCCTGTGATCGCGAGTAATATTGGGGCAACAAAAGATACTGTTCTGGAAGGCCAGACGGGGTGGCTCTTGCCTCCCGACGAGCCTCTTTTATGGGCCGCACAAATCAAAGCGGCTCTGGCGATGGATCAGGATTCTCGTAATACTATGGTGCAGCGCGCGCGCATGCATGTTGAACAACATTTTGGGTTGTTCCAAATGGTACAGAAAACACTCGCTCTTTATGATGAGCTTATGAAAAATAAAGAGCGTACTCCAGAGGGTGGGGGGCCTGACGAAGAGCCTCCGCTTCCTCGCGCTTGATGTCCAAATAGCTATCAATCGCATCTTTTGTGAACACATCACCTTCAAGCAGGAAGGCATGGTCTTTCTCAAGTGCGGCAATGGCTTCTTCAAGCGAGGTGCATAAGTGAGGCAGCTTTTTCCGTTCGCTGGCTGATAGGGCATTCAAGTCCTTATCAATCACTTTGCCCGGGTCAATCTTATTCTTAATCCCGTCAATGCCCGCCATCAGCATCGCGGCGAAAGCCAGATACGGGTTAGCGCTGGCATCGGGGAAGCGGACCTCAACACGTTTCGCATTTGGCGAGTCGGCATATGGAATCCGGCAGCTTGCCGAGCGGTTGCGATCGGCATAGGTCAAAAGCGTTGGCGCTTCGTAACCCGGAACAAGCCGCTTATAGCTGTTTGTCGTAGGATTGGTCAGTGCGTTCAGGGCGCGGGCATGTTTAAGGATACCGCCGATGTAGTAAAGAGCGTTCTGAGAAAGGCCCGCATAATCTTTCCCTGCGAACAGAGGCTTGCCTTTTTTCCAAATGGATTGGTGCGTATGCATGCCCGAGCCATTAGCGTTCATCAAAGGTTTAGGCATAAAGGTTGCGGATTTGCGGTAAGAATGGGCTACATTATGCATGACGTATTTATAAAGCTGTATATTGTCAGCGGCTTGTAGCAAAGGCGCATGAGAGATGCCGATTAGATGTTGGGATGTCAGGCGCTCGTGACGGTGCTTTTCAACATTAACGCCCAGCTGCTCCATCATGGCCAGCATCTCAGTACGCATATCTTGCGCGGGGTCGATTGGATTGATGGGGGCGATCAAAGAGCAGTCTTTGTCTGCGCGGCGTTTCATCGCATCGGCTTCAAAAAACATATTGTCAGGGTCTATCCCAAAACGGACATTATCAAAGATATAAAATTTGGCTTCTGGCCCGAAATAGGCCACATCACCGATGCCTGATTTTTGAAGATACTCTTCGGCTTTGGCTGCGATTGAGCGAGGGCAGCGCGTGTAAGGCTGGCCTGTGGAAGGGTCCACAACGTCACAGAAAAATGTAATCGTGGGTTCCCGATAGAAAGGATCAACGATTGCCGTGTCAGGCACGGGGATTAGGGCTACGTCTGATTCATCAATGGTCTTCCACCCTTTGACGGAAGAGCCATCAAACATCACACCTTTTTTAAAGCTGTCTTCAGTCAGCAAGCTGGCATGCAGGGTCAGATGCTGCATATGTCCCCGAGGGACCGTAAAGCGCAAATCAACATAGTTAATGTTGTTTTTAGCCATAAAATCAAGCGTATCTGCAGCGGTTGTCATGAGCGGACCCTTTTAAATAATTACGTAAGATGCCTTACTATAAAGCAGAAAAAACAATTTTTGTCGAGAAAGAGGGAAAATGTTGTTAAAAAGATGAAAGCGCTTGATCAGGAGGCCTTTTTTCCGGTATATATCGCGGCCTTACTTATTCGTTATGGCGGTCGTAGCTCAGTTGGTAGAGCCCCTGGTTGTGGTCCAGGTTGTCGTGGGTTCGAGTCCCATCGATCGCCCCATGTCTTTATGTGGTGAGTGGTGTCTTTGTTGCTTGGGCCCCCGCTTGCGCGAGGGGGATAGCTTTTCTAGGCTCGTGCCTCGCCCAGAAAAACTAATCAGTTCGAGTCCCATCGATCGCCCCATCTCTAAAATTCAAAACGCCTTCCTTCCGATAAGGGAAGAAAGGCGTTTTTGTTTTGTGCTTTTAGGAAATGTTATTTATTTCTGCTGGGCACATGCTGGGTTCGGTGTGAACGGATAGTTTGTCGCACTGCTCACAGATTCTGTTCCTTTTTCGATTGTAAACAGCAGGCTGACCGCTTCAGTTGGCGCGGGAATGCCGGAGCTGACAGGATAATACACACCGGGTTGGATGGTTCCTAAAGGTATTGTGGTTGGAGCGCCGATGTAGGAAGAATCCTGTTTGAGGGCTCGTGTCACAAGCGAGAGCTCGCCTTCTGGAACAGGTGCTGTCCCAGTATTGTGAATACGAACACTCCACGTATAGTTGCAGGTGTTGGGGTCTTGGACTAATGAAAGATTTTCCATCACAACGATATAAGTTGCAGGCTCGCTGGGGGTTGTGTTTGTTTGTTCCGATGATGTGTCTTCTGACTTCAGTTCTTTGGCTACATCAAGGAGCTTTTTGTTTGTGGCGGGAGCTAGCGCAGGGTTGCTTTTGATTGCAGTTGTTGGTGTTTTCAGCGTTACGTGATCAGATGCAAAAGAGGCCGCAGGGACCATCAATAATCCGACTAAACAAACGGTTATGGTGTTTTTCATGGATTTTTCTCCGTTTTTTGTGGGTTAAAATGAGGGCTTTGGAAAAAGCCTCAAAAAATCTGAAAGAACGATCATTGAGATTGAGTGCACCCCATCTGTGATCATGAAAAGAGTACACCCTTTATAAAGCCAAGGGCAAGAGAGAAAGCTGGTCTTGGGATATTGGTAGGGCTCCGAACTCAGGTAAAGCAAAGGTAAAGAGAACGTGGGTAGAGACAAATCAACAGTCAGAAGGAAGATAAAAACCACCCTCCCCTTGCGGGCAGGGCTATCGCATATGGAATAAGTTTGTCGAAACAAAAAGGTAGGAGAGTATCTTAATCGGAAGTCGTCATATAGCAGAATTTGCGAAGCAATGTTGATGAGAGTTCTCAGCAACAACTTGCAAAACTTCTTCCGAACTTAGATTCAATCCCTCTTTTACCTCCTTCTTTTGACTCACAAATTTCCATATGCGATAGCCCTGCCCGCAAGGGGAGGGTGGTTTAAACATTTTTTTAACACGAGTTCGAAGCCCTGGGGATATTGGGAGGTTCCTTTGCATTTTATCTGACATAGGCTATAGGTCTTCGATAGACTCTTTCTATCGTCGTTTCGCTCGAGGGTGGGCGGCGCGATAAGTCTCTTGCAGCTGGGATTGCTCGATCTGCGTGTAAAGCTGCGTGGTTGATAGCGAGGCATGTCCTAAAATCTCTTGTAATGTTCTTAAGTCCGCGCCGCTGGCTAAAAGATGTGTCGCGAAACTGTGACGTAAAGCATGGGGAGTTACATTATCTGGTAGTCCCAAAAGAGTTCGTATGCGCCGGAGTTGCCTTTGGGCGACACCAGCGTTAAGCCGTTTGCCTCGCTTGCCAAGAAACAAGGGGGCATCGCTGTCGCCTTTGAACGGGCAGGCTTCGCGGTAGGCTTCAAGGGCATCTCCTATAATTGGAATCAGAGGTACGACACGCTGTTTGTTGCCTTTCCCTGTGACGGTGATGCGTTCTTGTGAGAGAATATCTTTGTTTTTAAGGGATAGTGCCTCGTTAATCCGTAGGCCTGCACCATAAAGCAATGTGAAAAGCGCTTTATCACGCAGCGCAATCCAGTTTTCTTCCTCTGCTTCAAATGCTGTTTCCAGAATCTCATCAGCATCGTTTTCCGAGACAGGCCTTGGTAAACGGCGTCCTG
>JBFXDW010000114.1:0-5321 GCA_050180745.1 Bdellovibrionales bacterium
CCGAGCCAGCGTTTGCGCGTAATGCCTTCCAGCTTCATAAATGCAGCGGCAATATCCATAGAGACCCGTATATCTCCGTCTTTGCCTAGCGATTTATCTTCAAATAACTCAACCAGCGTTGTCAGAATCGTTTTAATCCGTTCTGCGGGCAGAGCAACTTTGCGGCCATCGGGAAGAGGCGCATAGCATGTTTTGACGTTTGTGAGGTACTCTATGTCCTCCATCGAACGCATGCTGCGGATCATAGAAACCAGCAAGGGCAAAAGCTGAACGCGCTCGCCATTAATCGTAATTCCAAGATCAAGCGAAAACCACCAGTCGCCGTTTTGTGTGAAATCGGCATCAATATCCTCGTTATCAAGCTGCACGACCTCGGATTCAAAATCGGGCGCGATTTGAATCTCAAAGCCTTCTTCTTTCAACCGGGGGATGCTGTTCTCTATAAAATCAAGCCAGAACCATGGCGAAGCGTCATCCTGTGGTACAAGCGCCATGCCGCGTGGGTCTAGGTCCTTAGCAAAAGTGGGAGAGGCGAGGGGATGAACGGTTAGATTTTCATCGGATAGTCTTTTGAGGAGCTCTCCCTCTTTTTTGAGGGTGCGCGGTAATAGCGCAATATCTGTTTTTTGTTTTTGTTGGATATAGTCGTTTTGTGCAGAAGGATGAATTGTGAAATCATCGTAAGAGAAGTTTAGAAAGGCGACGGCTTCTGTTTCTCCTTCCTGATCGGAGGAAAGCGAGGTGATGCGGCTTAGAAAGATTTGTGCTTTGGGTTTGAGCGTCGTCGTTTTACGGTGTGTGACGCTATAGGGTTGGGGCAGGGTCTTGATCTTTTGCGTGAGGTGCTTTTGGACATGGGCAACCTCGTGATTTTCTAGAACATCTAGCGAAAGAAAGAGATTGATCATATTCGTATTGATGGGATAGCGAACTTTTCCCGTTTCGCCTGTGACCATATCGACATACCATGGCGAGGCGCTGAGCAACAGGTGCACGCCGTTGCGGGGGAGGGATAAGCAGGGGCGTTGAGATCCTTCGTCCAGCAATTCCCAATCGAGCGTCCCGTCAAGGTCAGGTCCTTGTGTGAGCGGTAAGCGCGCGCCTTCGTCGGCAAAAGCGCGTTCGGTGGCAATGAGGTGCTCCATAAACAGATTGATGATTGTTGGATCATCGGGAGCGCTCCAGCTTGCGCGGCGAATGCCGCTTGCGCTGAGGGATGCCATGTTAAGAATGGCGTGATCATTGGAATCAAAAAGATTTCCATAAGAGGCCAACATTGAAAGTTGGTGGAAACTTTGAGGGCGAGGTTGCCCCCATACGCCATCCTTGCGTTTTCGTTGTAAGGCGGGAGTAACAATCAGTGGTTTTCTGACCTCGCCAGGCATTTCGGTGAGAAGATAGACGATACGTTCATCTTCATTGCGCTGAGGGGGCGAAGTCATCTCATCTAGATTAGAGAGCCAGTATTTTGTGCGTTCGGAAAGACCTGTCTTGTGGCGGCGAGTTCCTGCGGGTAGGCGGTGCATTTTTTCATGTTGGCGATTTTCTTGAGAAATTGCTTCATAGAGTGCGGCAGCGCCATGTTTGCACATGTAACCCACAGGACAGCTACAGCTGCTTATCATCTCAAGCCGTGCGCCTTTTTTCTGAATTTCAATCTCAACACGATAGGGCGTGGATCTCGTGCCTTGAACAAGGGCTATAATCTCTTTGCCGTCTTTGTTAACGCGGATATCTTTGACGTGGCCTTCCACCTGATAGGCGCGGCCTCGGCTATTGTCGCGGGATTCAAAGCATGCGGCAATATCTTGTGCGGTAAAAAGTAACACGTGACTGATCCTGACTATCTCAAATTTAGAACGAAGCAGGATACAGCGTATCAAGATCTATTTCAAGGATGGGATCGGCTCTAAAAAAAAGGCACCTTTTACGGTGCCTTTGTTCAAAGAAGATATAAGCAATGCTTACCCTTGACGCGCTTTATAGCGAGGATTTTTCTTGTTGATCACATAAACGCGGCCCTTGCGTTTGATGACTTTGCAGTTTTTGTCGCGCTTTTTAAGAGCTTTAAGTGAATTGGCGATTTTCATTGTCTTGTTCCTATATTCTAACATAAAGGCTGTGTGCGCAAAAAGAAGGCACGCACGCCGAAATCCGAGGCCGCAACCTAAATGGCTTGTCTTCTTTTGTCAAGCGCTGTGCAATTATTAACTATAAAAACAACTTAGTAAATCGTTAAGGCTTTGTTCTTTATGCTCTTTATTGTGATTTAAGGAGATATGCTTAATGGTCAAAAAACATGGAAATTTCGACGATAATTATGCCGAATCTAAACGGGAGCGACGGCAAAAAGATCGCCGAAACAAGCCGTTTTTGGGCGCTGGTGGGGGGTGGGACCCCTTAACGGGCTACAACAGCAATAAAAATAAGGTCCATGAAGAAATCCAGAAAGTTAAGCCGAAAACCCCGAATCAAGCTGCTCTTTTGGAGGCGATGGCCCAGAATAACCTCGTGATTGCTGAGGGGCCTGCGGGGACGGGGAAGACTTATCTGGCAATTAGCGCGGCGGTAGAGGCCTTAGAAGACGGGCGAGTGGACCGAATCATTCTGTCTAGGCCTGCGATTGAGGCAGGCGAGAATCTGGGATTCCTTCCCGGCGATTTGCAGGAGAAAATGGCACCTTATCTGCGGCCTCTCTATGATGCGCTGAATGATCGCTTGGGTGTAAGGCGGCTCAAACAATACATATATGATGGTGTTATTGAAATCGCGCCGATTGGATTTATGCGGGGGCGGACGCTGAATAATGCGTTCGTTGTGATTGATGAGGCTCAGAATTGCACCTATGTGCAGCTCAAGATGCTCCTGACGAGGCTGGGGTGGCACTCTACGATGGTATTGACAGGGGATCCGGGGCAGAGCGATCTTTTGCGGGGTATGTCGGGGCTTTATGATATTGCGGTGAGGCTCGAATCCGTTAAGGGTGTGGCTGTTTTGCATATGAAAGACGAGGATATTGTGCGCCATCCTTTGGTGGCTGAGATGCTGAATTTCCTTTAAGAGCCTGTTCATAATCCAGATTCTGAACAGACTCTAAGAGAAGAATCTCTTGCTAATCCTCGCTGACCTCCCTAATGTTCGCTTGACTCGTGGCGTTTCTCCACCTAACGTGCGCGCGGTTTTGGAAAAGAAGGGAAGATCATGGCCTCGGATGCTCCCGATCAGGATGATCAGGATAAGCTGGCGGTGCTGGCAGCGCAGATTAAGCAGGCTGAGGAACGCTCTAATCCTTCTCTTCAAGATCAAGATGGTGCGTTGCCAAGTCGGGTACAGGTTTTGGCAAGAGTGATGCGAATCGGTGCCGATTTTGTGACGACTATTTTGGGGGCTTTGGGCCTCGGGTGGTTTGTCGATCAGCAGGTAGGATCTGCCCCTTGGTGCATGCTCCTTTTTCTGCTAATAGGGTGCGTTGTCGCATTTTGGAATTTGATAAAAGCTTCAGCGGCTGAAAAGTCTCTGGGGACATAGGGGAAGATAGAAAATATGGCTGAGTTTCATTCGCCTATCGATCAGTTTATCGTTCACGATTATTCTGCGCCTCTGTTTAGTCTGGGAGGTCATGAAATCGCCTTTACCAACTTTTCGTTGGCTGTTGTTGCTGCGCTTGTGTTGGGGACTATGTTTATGCTTCTGCCGATGCGCAAACGTTCGCTTGTTCCCGGTCGCTGGCAGGCTGTAACGGAAACGTTCTATAGTGCGATTTGTGCGATTGTAGAGGAGGCAGCGGGCAAGCATGGGCGGCCGCTTGTTCCCTTTATCTTTACGCTCTTTCTTTTTATTCTGCTGTGTAATCTTTGGGGGCTTATCCCATGGATGTACACGGCAACAGCACAACTGATTGTGAATTTTTCGCTGGCGATGCTTGTTATCTTTACTGTGCTGGGCGTTGGCTTTGCCAAGCATGGGTTTAAGTTTTTTGGCTTGTTCGTGCCCTCGGGTGTTCCTAAGGCGTTGGTTCCGGTTTTAGCGCCAATTGAGTTTGTGTCTTTCTTTGTTCGTCCTTGCAGTTTGTCTCTTCGTCTTTTTGGCAACATGTTGGCAGGACACATTTTGCTTAAAGTCTTTGCCGGTATGACGGCAGCGGTGGCAACTTCCGGTCCCGCAGCGGCATCTGGTATTTTTCCCGTAATTATGAATGTGGGCATCGTGGGCTTCGAGATTTTCGTCGCTTTTTTGCAGGCATACATTTTTACGGTCCTGAGCGCGGTTTATTTGCATGATGCTCTTGAAATGCATTAGAGCCTTGTGGCAAATAGTCGAGTATCTTTTTCTTAACCTCAACTACAGATGTGTAAACAAAGGAGTTTCAAATGGAAGACGTCGCATCAATGAAATTTATTGCGGTTGCTATTTCTATGGCAGCAGGAGCTTTTGGCGGTGGTTATGGCTTGAGCATTGTGTTCTCGTCATGGATCAACGCAATCGCACGTAACCCTGCGGCTGATGACAAGCTACGTATGGCTGGTCTGATCGGTTTTGCTGGTACCGAGCTTGTTCTTTTGATGAGCTTCGTTATCGCTGCGCTTCTGATCTTCGTTGCGTAAACTAGATTGTTTGGAAAAGTAAGACCATGAAGAAAGTTCACCTTTATTCTCTCGCTCTTGGGGCGAGTGTAGCTCTTATGACATCGGTTCCCGCATGGGCTTCCGATGGTGAGCAACAGGGGTTACCTCAGATGCAGGTGGATCTTTTTCCTGGTCTTCTTTTCTGGGCAGCTGTGACGTTCGCGCTCTTCTTCATTATGATGAAGGGATTCGGAATTCCAGCTGTTGAAGCTACGAAAGCGCGTCGTAAGGGTATTATCGATGCGGATTTGTCTGTGGCACGTACCGCGAGTGATCAGGCGGCAGATATAAGAGAGGCTAATGAAGAGGCCTTATCTAAGGCTCGTCATAAGGCTCAAAAAACGGTCCATGATATTATTCAAGCCGCTAATTCTGAGGCAACCGAGCAACGCGGGAAACAACAACATGAGTTTTCTGAGCGTTTTAAAGTGGCTGAAGATAAGCTGGATAAATTGCGTCAAGAGGCGCTTAAAGAAACGCCGAAATTCATTGATGATCTTGTTGGTGAGATCATGAATAAAGTTCTCAAAGCGGGATAGAGCACGGGATATAAAACAGATGCATCATGAAGTTTCCCTTTTGAATGACACGAATGTTTGGTACGCCGTTGCGGTTGTCTTGTGCGTCTTTATACTCGTTAAGTTTGCGCGAAAAGGTATTCTTGCGGCGATTGATGGGCAGATTGCTTCGATTAAG
>JBFXDW010000115.1:0-5237 GCA_050180745.1 Bdellovibrionales bacterium
TTTTTACATAAGCCTGCCCTCTGGACCCGCAATTGTGCTGGTTGCAGGCCTTATTGGGCTGTTTTCAGCCCTTTTTGGACCTTTAGGCAGCCTGCGAGATTATTTGCGAGGATAGGCTTGCATCTGCTGGGATTTGGAGGTATGTAAGGCCCTCTTTGCCGTGTGCATGGAAAACGCTTTGAATGCCCAAAGCACATAAGACACGCGGGAACGTAAAGTTTTGCAGGCCAAAAGGCCTTGGTTATTGAGGGTATTAGACGGGTGATTAGCTCAGTTGGTAGAGCAGCTGACTCTTAATCAGCGGGTCGGGAGTTCGAGCCTCCCATCACCCACCATTTTTCTAAATAGACTTCTTGCATAACTGGATCCAAAAAAAGAAAAATGGGACCCCAGCCTTCCCCCTACGCCAAGGCTTCTGCCTACGCTCCTTCGGAGCTTCGGCAAGACAAGTCGGCGTGACAGGTCGCTGGGGTGACGTTTAGGAGTAGAGGATAGACCTATCTACAATTCCGTCATGCCAGTACCCGCCTTCGCGAGCACAGGCTCCAGCTGGCATCCCATTTTATATTTTTTTCAAGAAGTTACTGCTGGTTATGCAAGAGGTCTATTCTTTTATCTCGCTTCTTTATTGAGGATAACCGTGTTTTTTCAGATAAATTCGTATGTTGCACACTTAATCAATGCAGGCGTTCCCTTTGCTGAAAGAGAAGCATTGCTTTTACGGGATTTTCTTCCTGAAAAAGGAACGTTGCAGGAAGAGGCAGAATTTAAAAAGCTTATAGATCGCCGAGCAAAGGGCGAGCCAGTCTCTCGCATTACTGGCTCAATCACTTTTTGTAATCTATCTTTTACGCTCTCCCCACAAACTTTTCGGCCTTGTCGCGATACAGAACACCTCGTTTTTCATGCGTTAGATTTTTTAGAAGAGTCAAAAAAACAGGATTTACGAATTTTGGATATGGGGACAGGATCAGGTTGTATTATATTATCCTTGTTGCATCTTTTTCCATTCGCAACAGGCGTTGGCATAGACATTTCTGCTGATGCAATAGATTGTGCAAGACAAAATAGTGAACAACTTAATCTTTCAGAAAAAATCGATTTCCGTGTTCAGTCGTGGGAAGAACCTTTCAGTGAACAGTTTGATTTAGTTGTTACAAATCCCCCTACAATACCAACATCTGCACTGTCTTGTTTGCCACCTGAAATGGGAAAGTACAATCCTAGAATTTCTTTAGATGGTGGAGAAGATGGCATGGATTTCTTTAGGAAAATGGATTTTGCTTTAGCACCCCTTCTAAAAAATACAGGGAAAGGTATTTTTCAAGCATTCAGTGTCGAGCGAGAAGCCTCCTTTTTTTCTCAAAAAACATACAAAACAAGGCCTCTTTTTTCATACCGAGGAGACCCATGCGCCCTTTCTGTTTCGCTTATCTAGATTATGAACAAGCTCTAACGGAAACCTTGCCGCCGAGTTGGGCGTAGAGTTCGCTCCTCGCCTGACTCAATATCCACCAAATTTTGAAGCTTATTAATTGATGATTTCGTCCATACGAACGTCAACGAGGAATTCTACCGCACGCATATAATCTTTGCGGCGAATCTTGGCAACATGATCAACTTCCATTTCCGTTTCCAAGATCATTTGGACAGTCTCTTGCTGCACGTTCTGGTTGTATGAGACATATGCAAGAAGCGCATAGATAGAAGTCAGCTCGCGTTCATTGATATGTTCAACCGCAGAAACAGACATATGGTTTGTGCAATCAGCAGTCATTTGAGGTCTAGAAACCTTAAGAGAATCAGCAACCTGCGTCATATGCTCTTTCAATGCGTTCAGCGTACGGCGTTTGGATGTGCTATCTTGGGTCATAAGTACCTCATCTTTCTTATTTAAAATCAGTTGGTTATAACAATGTCTGGCAAGAAACCAGTGAAACGCAAGATCGTTTGATGTACGAAACATATCAGAAAGTTTCCGTTTCCGCAACTAAAAAGTTCTATTGTATTAGTTGCAAACATGTGATAGTTTCGCCCCCAGAACTTTTGAAGCCTTACGCACATAAATTAAGGATTCCTTAGTGATTACAGGCAATCAAATCCGTGCTGCTCGCGCTCTGATTAGTATGAGTCAGGATGAGTTAGCTGAAGAAACAGGACTTACGCCCCAAGCAATCCGCAAGATTGAGGCGGGCAGTGTCACGCCGCGCGAAGGAACACTCGACGATATCACCAATGCGTTTTATAAAAAACGCATCGAATTCACAGACAATAGCGGTGTCCGCTTCATCCCAGAAGATGTTGAGGTTCTGAATGGTTTAACAGGTCTTCAAAACTTCTTTGACCAAGTTTATCGCCACGCACGTGATATTGGCGGTATTATTCGCCAAAATGGGATCGGAGATAATGTTTTCCACACCTGTGCGCCTGACATTACAGATGCGCAAGGCGCACGTATGGCTCAGCTTGTGCCACAAAAAGGAAACATATTTGTTAGAGCCATCCTTGATAACGGCGATATGGATTTTATGTATTCTGAATATGCCGCTTATCGTTGGCATCCTAAAAACTTTCCTGTTCAAGTCCCTTATTATTTGTTCGGTGACCATATTGGCATTTTTGCATTCAATGCCGACCCGTCACCAAAAATTGTTTTAATTCATTCTCCTGTTATTGCTTCAGTCTATAGCGTGCAATTTGATGAAACATGGGAGCAAGCAGAAATACCATCCAAGGCTTAAAATGATACGTCCTAAAAACAACTCTTTCCTCAACTCAAGAGAACATAATCTAGCTTTTTTTAATGACATGCTAGATTTGTTCCTAGGATTTAACGCTGGTCATGTCGGAAAGTACATTTATGAAGGCTCAACAACCACCCAAGAAAACATCAGCAAACAAGACTATCTATGGCAAGACGTTATCCACCAAGACAATCCTGCTTATTACATGCCCACAGCAGATAACGATTTAATTCAGGAAGCGTTACTGTCAATCGATAATTTGATCCCCCGTAAGACCTCTATTGTAGATTTTGGTATTGGTGGTATAGCCGCCTTTAATGCCCATATACGCCCATTTTTGGAAAAGCTTTCCAGTCATTCCTATATCGGTCTTGATTTTTGCGAAGATTATTTACTGGCCGTCAAAAAAGCGGTTTCTCCCTCCTCTGCCTTTTCTGTTACCACTCATGAAATTGATTTTTTTAATCCCTCTATAAAGCAAGTTACGTCTCAACCTGCGCTCGGCATTATGACGTGCGGCACGATTGGTAATATGTATGGAACCTTAAATGATAGTTCCGTTAAGAATAATCTCACCCAAGCACTTCGCACCATCTCTTCTTTAACAAAAAATGGCTGGCTTTTACTTTCCGTTGATACAAATCAAAAGGAAGAATCTTTGGTGCAAGGATATGACACGCCCATTATGGCGCGGCTCTTTCTAACAGTCCTTCACCGCATGAATAAAGAGCTTCCGGTAGAAGGGTTTGATTCTTCTCTTTTCAAATATGTACCAGAATGGCATGCCGATCTACAACTTCTAGCCCATGTTGCATACGCGACGGATTCTCAAGATTTTACATTAGGTAATCATACGCTTCATATAGAAAAAGGCACGCGCCTTCATCTTTTGAATTCATATAAATTTACACAAGATTTTTTTGAATCTTGCTGTGACAACGCCAATCTTGAGATTCTTTCAACATGGCACCATAAAAGCCCAACAAAACTCTACCTCCTTGAGGATCGCGCGAATCCATACCATCTCGTCAAGGAACAAGGCATGCAGGATTTACTCGCCGCCCTTACCGCGAGGGACGCAAGGAACGCCGGATTCGGACAGAATTTCACACAAGCGGCTAACCTCATTGGAACGCGCACAACCCATCATGCGCACAGCGAAGCGAGGCGTACTTCCAGGAGCTGACACTTCCGGAAAAACAACTGGCTTAAAGGCTCCTATGTGCCTAGCTCGTTCATGGAGGCGTTTAGCCTGCGCCACAGCCAAAGCCTCGGTCGCATATGTTCCAAGCTCTGCATAGGCTCCCTTAGACACAGCCTGCTCTGCCCGCTGACGCTGATAATAAGAAAGAACAGAACGAACCTCATCCTGGCTCATATCCATGCGCGCAACGCGCTGCGCATCCGCCTCCATCCCAGCCATACCATAAGCCAGCGCAAGATTTTGTCGTAAAGCAGAACTTGCCTTTGGTGAATTCACTACATTTTCTAGAAGAGCAATCGCACGATCATAACGATGCGAAAGAATATAAGAATAAGCCATATTGTTAAGAAGAGTCAGGTCATCCGGATTATTCTGTAGCGCTTTTTTATACTCCTGCCGCGCAGCGGCATGTTTTCCTTGATAATCAAGTGCCACAGCAAGACCGCTACGAGCCTTGCTATCATCTTCATCTAGCGCCAAGACATTCCGAAAAACCGCTTCCGCTTCCATGGAACGGTCCAACCCAATAAGCAACTTACCATAGCGATGGCGCAACGCATTATCGTTGGGACGCGCCTCAACGCCTTGCCGAAGAACGCTCAATGCACCTTCTGCATCTCCCCACTCTTGCAAAGCCTTTGATAACCCTTTCAAAGCCACAAGATTCGAAGGATCTTTTGCCAGCGCACGACGATAAAAATCTATCGCAGGACCAATATTGCCTTTCCCATGAAGCTGCGTTGCCAAAGAAGCCGCCCCTGCCCCCGGCGCATGAACACGATCATAAGCCTCATCAGACACATCCGCGCATGATGCCAGAAAACAAAGGGTAAAAAGAAGGAAATAACGCATGAGAAGACCTCATTAAAGGAAGGAATGCTGCTTTAAGGCAAAGCAATCAGGAGTCTCTTTCTTAAGGAGTATCGTCATTCCGGACAAGCGCCCGAAGGGCGTGAAGGTCCGGAATCCCATTTGGTTATTTCCGAAAACTGCGAGAAAAGTAAATATGGCTATTTTCGGAACGACTAAAATGGGATTCCGGACTCCATTTTCTTTCGTCTCGCTAACGCAGAGACGAAGAGAAAATGTCTCCGGAATGACGGAAACTTATGATTAGTTTACCTTATCCGTAAACTTACCACCGATTCCACAAAAGGCAAACTCAGTATTTTACCTCTTTTTAAACGATTTCGATGTAAAATAATATCTTCTTAAGGCCTTTTTGTCACAAAAATACCTTATCTTAATGTATAATGAAAGACATGTCCTAACCCTTACTACTAAAGGAG
>JBFXDW010000116.1:0-5182 GCA_050180745.1 Bdellovibrionales bacterium
TAAGCGCACGATTAATGAAAGAAGCTCTAGCGCTTGTCTTACAAGGCAAAACACATCCCAACGAATTGCGCCGCCTTTATCCGATCGGATTATCGCCTAATACCGCCAAAGAAATCATGAGCAACATGAACGCCTCCATCCGTAACATAACGCGGAAAACACGAATCATCGCAGGCAGCGGCTTTACAGCCTTCGCAACAGCCCTTTTTGCGGGTCTTTTTCTGACTTCTTTTTTCACCGCACTAACGGCCCAATGGAATCCCATTTTGACACGCAGCGTTTTAATTGTGCTGCCCACTCTGACTATGGCAGCTTGCGCTGGGCTTTTGCTTAACATCTCCAAGCAAGCTCTTCAAAAACGCTTTAAAGAAAAAACCGTTAAAGCCAACCAACCGATCGGCCATGTCGGCTATGGTTTCTGTGCCCTCTTGGGAATCATCTATCTTGCCATCCTTTACTTGGGAAGAATTCTGCCGTGATAAGAACGTTTCTTCTTTTGATCCTGACGACAGTGTTATCTATCGTTGGTACAATTACCCTTCTTCCCCGTCTTGACTTTAAGCCCTCAACAACGGCGTTAAGTAAACCTGCGGAACCTGCCTTTTCACGCATCATGAAAACAGGCACAATTCGTTGCGGTTATGGCATCGCCGAACCATGGCTTTATATTGATCCCAACAGCAAAAAAGTAATGGGCCTAGGCGCTGATGTTATTGAGGCCGTCGCAGAAAAGTTAGCCCTTAAAATCGACTGGGCCGAAGAAACAGGATGGGAACATATAGGCGTTGCCCTTAAAAACGGACGTATAGACGTTGGATGCTCTTCTTTATGGATCTTAGGAAATCGTGCCCGCGAAATGCTGTTTACAGACGCCTATGTGTATAACCCACTCTATCTTTATGCACATGAGAACGAAACACGCTTTCATACAATGGAAGATATCAACCAGCCACAAACAAGGGTATCTGTTTTAGATGGAGATGTCAGTGTGCTCTTAAAAGAACGCTATTTTCCGCACGCAACAAGTGTTGCTCTTTCTGCGCTATCAACGCCCGCAGATATTTTTATCAATTTAACAGCCAAAAAAACAGATGTTGCGATTACTGATCCCATTACCGTTGCAACGTTCAATCAAACAAACGAGATCAAGTTAAAGCGTCTTTTCGAGACACCTTTGGTTGCTTTTGGCGCAGGATATCCCATTGCCAAGGGAGAATACAGCTTGAAATTCATGCTCGATAATGCGTTGAATGAGCTCAAAATGAGCGGCGAACTCGTAGAAATTATCAAAAAATACACCGCCAAATATCCAAACAGCCTCTTACCTCCCAAAAATGAATATTAAAGACGGGATAAAGGAATACATTTTTTCATGCTTCCTCCTCTCTACCTCATCGGCGGGCCAACAGCTTCTGGAAAAACGGCGCTGGCGCTTGATATAGCGGCACAGCAACCCTCGCTTATCATCAACGCCGATTCAATGCAGGTCTATAAAGACCTCCCCTTACTCACCGCACAACCATCACCGCAAGAGAAGGATGTCGTACCCCATAAGCTATTTGAAGTCCTACCTCCCTCTTCCCGCTGTTCAGTAGGTCTATGGCGCGACATGGCGCTTGAAGCTCTGGCAGAAGCCAAAAGAAGAGAACTCACCCCCATTATCGTAGGAGGCACAGGACTTTATTTTAAAGCCTTAGAAAACGGGCTTGCCACCATACCAGAAATACCACCCTCTATACGAGAGACCGCTATATCGCTCTACCAAGAGCTTGGCCATGATGCTTTTCGAAAAGCCTTAGCCGCGCTAGACCCTCAGGCAGCAACACGCATTGAACAAAATGACTCGCAGCGGCTAATCCGCGCCTATGAAGTTGTGCATTACACAGGAAAGCCTCTTTCCGCATGGCAAGAGGAAACGCAACAAACAAACAGCCTCGCCGCACATTACGATATAACGCGCCATATTCTAACTCCCTCACGAGACGAACTCTATGCGCGATGCGACAGGCGCTTTTTAACAATGATTGAACGCGGCGCTCTGGAAGAAGTAAAAGCCCTTAGCGCACAAAATTTAGATCCCACGCTGCCCGCCATGAAAATCTTAGGCGTACGCGAGCTTGCCGCTTACTTGCGCGGCGAGTGCTCTTTGGATGAAGCCACAGCCAAAGCGCAACAACACACACGCAATTATGCCAAGCGGCAGATGACATGGTTTAGAAATCAGTTGCTCTAAGAGCCTGTTCAGAATCTAATCTTCCCGATCCAGTTCGCTGATCTCCATAGCATCCTGCATAAGAGCATCGTCATCATCTTCAAGCTCATCTGTATTCTCAATAAGAAGATCACTCTCATCGTCGTCGAAGGGCTCATCATCTTCAGAAGAGACTTCCGGAGCTACCGGCTTCTTGGTTTCCTTTACAGGGCGGCTGTGTTTTTTCTTAGCCTCAAGATCTAATTCATGGCCACATTTAGGGCACATGACAGGTCGTTTCTTCATGTCATAAAAGAGTGCATGACATGCCGGACAGGCTCGTTTTGTGCCCCATTCTGGTTTAGCCACGATATTATCTCCCTCTCAATATGGGTTGGCTTCAAAGGAAAAGTCATTTGGCACGATCAGGAAAAGCTGTCAACGGAAAATAAACGATAAAAAAGGGGATTAGGGGGCATGGATTGGGGATCAGGGGAGCCTTTTTTCGTGTTTTTCTATTAACCGTCAAATTCATGTCATATCCCGCTCTTTTGTGTTAAAGAAAATATAAATTTAGAGAATGAAAGATAAAGAGAAAACGTCCCTAACCCCTGCCCCCCGATCCCCATATGCTCAACTATCTTGAACTTTTGGCCCCCGCAGGAACACCAGCCGCGCTACGTGCGGCAATAGACGCAGGCGCCGATGCGGTCTATTGCGGGGTTCAGGACTGCACAAATGCGCGCAACTATCCCGGCCTTAACTTTGACCTTGAGGACATGGCAGAAGGCCTAGCCTATGCTCATGACCGTGGCCGTAAAGTTTTCATTGCCATCAACTCTTTCCCCCGCGCGGGCGAGCCGGAAATATGGCAAGAGGCCGTAGATAACGCAGCCGCGCTCGGCGCAGATGCCGTGATCATGGCCGATATAGGCCTTCTTGACTACGCCACAAAAAACCACCCTGAGTTGCGCCTTCACCTATCGGTACAAGCCACGGCAGCGAATGAACTTGCCATCGCCTTTTATCAGGAGAATTTCAACATTAAGCGCGTTGTCCTGCCGCGTGTATTGTCTCTTGACGAGGTCGCTGCCGTCACAAAAGCATGCGGCATTGAAACGGAAGTCTTTTGCTTTGGCAGCGTTGGGACGATGTCGGAAGGCCGCTGTTTCTTGTCATCCTATATCACGGGTAAATCGCCAAGCTCAGATGGGGTATGCGCTCCTGCCAGCCACGTGTCCTATCAAGAACGAGATGGCTGCACCAAATCATGCTTAGGCTGTATGACGCTCAACAGCTTTGGAGCGGACGAACCTGCCGCCTACCCCACGCCATGCAAGGGACGCTATTTGGTGAATGGAGAGCCTCTTTATCTGTTTGAGGAGCCTATAGGCTGGAACGCAGCAACCATTTTGCCTCAGCTAAAAGAGGCTGGAGTCACCTCGCTTAAGATTGAGGGGCGGCAGCGCGGGAAATCCTATGTTGCTCAAGTGGTGGCGGCTTTTCGTCAAGCACTGGATGCGCTCGCGGCAGGAGACGAAGTAGATATGGCCTCGTTAAGCGCCCTCACCGAGGGCGGCCAACAAACAACCGGCGCTTTTGAAAAGGGCTGGAAATAGAAGCCGTATGGACGTTATGAAAAAAACGTTCTGTTTAATCTGTTATTGGGTTAAAATGAAGCGGTATTTTTTGTAAAAGAAAGATTAGTTATGCTTTTAGACGAGTTGCATACACTTAAGCCGGACATAGAACGACTTGCTAGAACGCATGGCGCACGACGTATTCGTGTTTTTGGCTCTGTTGTAAGGGGCGAGGAAACCCCAGAAAGTGATATAGATTTTCTTGTTGATTTTCCTGTTGGGTATGATCTTTTTGCGCAAAGGTTTCCCTTGGCTGACAAACTTGCGGAATTAATGGGACGGAGAATAGATCTTATCCCTGAACATGAACTAAATCGTCATCTACGAGCTTCCGTTTTGGAGGAGGCCGTTGACCTATGACCAAAGACTGGACACTTTATGCACTACATATTTTGGATTGCACCGCCAAGATAAGAAGGATTGTCACCAGCGGCTTAATTACTGAGGATGATATTTTGTATGATGCCGTATTAAGAAATCTTCAGACATTATCAGAAGCAACACAACATTTGCCAGAAGATAAGATAAGGAAACAGCCGCAAATTCCTTGGAAAGAAATTAGAGGGTTTCGTAATATACTCGTTCATGACTATCTAGGAGAAATTGATTCTCAAACAGTTTTGAACGTCATTAAGATTCACCTCGCTCCTTTAGAGATTGCCATTCGAAATATGCTCGAACAGGAAAAAACGGACGAACATTGACTGAAGAAAGAAACAACAATAATGGATGAAAAAATCTCGTTTTTAAATGATTATTCGGAACTTGGGCATCCTCTGCTTATGGAAGCCCTGCAGACCGCAGCCCAAGAAATAAACGCAACTTATGGCCTTGATAAGTACAGCAAAGATGCATCTCGTATGATCTGTGACCAGATCGAAATGGATGCCGATGTTCATTTTGTTGCCGGAGGAACGCTGGCAAACCTGCTCTGTCTTGGTGCTATTTTGCGCCCTTATGAATCCATTATTGCCTGCGATTCCGGCCATATCAACGTCCATGAAGCAGGCGCTATCGAAGCAACAGGACATAAAATTGATGCCGTGAAAAATAAAAATGGAAAATTGCGCGTTCAGGACTTAAATAAGCTTCTGGATGAGCATTTACAAGATCATTGTGCTCTACCACGCGCTGTCTTCATCTCTCAAGCAACGGAATTTGGCTCCCTTTATTCCAAGGAAGAGCTGTTTGCTCTTTCCGCCTTTTGCCGCAAGAATAGTCTTTATCGGCCTTGTTGAATAAAGCGTGATTGCGGACGCAGTTTTCTTATTTCTTTAAAGTTTAATATTCAGGGGCAGCGAGGTTTCGGAAGGTGTTGAGGGTTTGGGCCTTCAGGACAGCTTCGGTTTTT
>JBFXDW010000117.1:0-4943 GCA_050180745.1 Bdellovibrionales bacterium
TTTCTCCAAATTTGAATTTTTGACCCCTCCCCGAAAATTCTGTGTGCTATCGCACCCAAAATTTTCGACCCTCCCGCAGGGGGAGGGTAGTTTAAACATTTTGTTAACCTGAGTTCGGAGCCCTGTGGAGCATATTCACCAGTGAAAAAATGGATGGTTCTTTTAATTGATAAAACACCTTGGGCTCAAGCCCGATAATTGATAACCGTTGTCCAAAGGCGCTCTAACTTCTTCAGCGTATCAATAGAACGAAGAAGCTCATCACTCGCCAGATCGACTCCGGGAAGCATGGTAATTTGCTTTTCAAAATGCGTCTTCAGCTGCGTACGAAGCTCAAGCCCTTTTTCAGATAATTTCACCCGTACCGAGCGCCGATCATGCGGAGAGCGTTCTTGCAACAAATACCCCGCATCAAACATCTTTTTCACATTATAAGAAACGTTCGAGCCCAAATAATAACCGCGCGCGGTCAACTCTCCCACAGTCATTTCATCATCCGACAGATTATAAAGGATAAGCGCCTGCACGTTGTTAATATCCTGAATGCCACGCCGATCAAGATCGACTTTAATGACTTCAAGAAAGTGACGATGCAAACGTTCAACAAGTAAAATCGTATCGTAATAAGCGTGACTCACGGTATGGGCTCCTCAAATTCAACTATGATACAAAGGTAGGGGCAAAGCTAGCCCCTGTCAAAAGGATTTAGAGGAACCCCACATGCGGCAAGAACCTCAAGAATCTGGCCTTTTAGCTGCTCTAGAGCCGCTTCATCTCGCCCCTCAGCCCGCGCAACCAGCACATTTTGCGTGTTAGAGGCTCTTAAAAGCCACCACCCATCCGCCGAGGATACGCGCACACCATCCGTATTGTCCACATTTAACGTTTTCGACGAAAGATAAGCCTTAACATCGTCAACAATCGAGAATTTTCGCGCCTCATCGACCTCAAAACGAACCTCCGGCGTATTCACCATTTGCGGCAAGCCATCACGCAAAGCATCCAGAGAACCGCCAAACTTCTCCACCAGACCTAGCAAGCGCAAAGCACAATAAACCGCATCGTCATAGCCATAGTACTTGTCCGCAAAAAAGATATGGCCGCTCATTTCTCCAGCTAGTGGCGAATTGGTTTCCGCCATTTTGACTTTAATCAACGAATGCCCCGTTTTCCACATCAACGGCACACCGCCATCTTTCTTGATCGAGTCAAAAAGACCCTGAGACGCTTTGACATCCGCAATAATCGTCGCTCCTTGATGAACAGATAAAACCTCACGCGCATAGAGCGCTAGGAGCTGATCCCCTTCAAGAATCCGGCCCTTGGAATCCACCGCACCGATACGATCTGCATCACCATCAAAAGCCACGCCAAGATCTGCGCCCTGCTCTTTTACAGCGCGCTGCAAATCAACGAGATTGGCAGCAACCGTAGGGTCTGGATGATGATTAGGAAATGTCCCATCGACCTCTCCATAAAGAAGCGTATGCTTGCCCGGCAAGAGCGGCAACAGATCCAGCAAGATATCTCCTGCTGCACCATTGCCATTGTCCCAAACAACATGAAGTCCCTGCTTGTTTTGGTAATCCTGTAAGAGCCGTTTGATATAAGCGGCACGCACATCTATATCTTCAACCTGTCCTGCCCCCTCTTCATAATCCGCTTTCTCGGCCAGCTCTGCTAACGCCTTGATTGCTGCGCCATAAACAGGACCGCCCTGAGGCATTTGGGGCGAGAGTAACATTTTAAATCCATTTTGATCCGCTGGATTATGCGAGCCTGTAATCATGATGCCCGCATCGGCATCTCGATGATAAAGCGCAAAATAGAGAAGAGGTGTCGGCCCCATACCAACGCGCTCGACATGAACTCCCGTTGAAACGAGCCCTCTGACTAGGGCCGTTTCTAACATAGGTGAATGTCTCCGACCATCACGACCCACGACGACATGCTTGCCTCCTTGGCGACGCAAAAACGTTCCAAAAGAACACCCAAGAGCATGCGCATCACTCTCATTGAGAGTCTGCCCGACCACACCACGGATATCATACTCGCGTAAAATTACCGGATTGAACTGGTGATTACCCATAAAAACCTATCCCCTCTTAAAAAAGATTCATTGGGTGATGCCAGAAATACCACGAATTTCAAACTATTTTTTAAAGGTCCCCTTTCAACCGCTTAAATAGCTTTATAAAACGGCCTTTTTTTCAATTTTCATTCGATTTTTGAACTTCTTTATATGCTATGAACAGCTTAACACTCCGTAAAATCAATTATGAGAAAATAAGATACTGAAAGAAAAAGAAACAGGTGCATCATGATTCGAGGAAACCCCATCATCAACCGCTCTCTTGTGCGCGGCAAAAAAAGCGAACACGGCATTGCCTCCGTTGAGTTCGCTCTCATTGCACCTGTGTTTTTTCTGTTCTTAATGGGTATCACGGAAATGTCTCTCATCATGTTCGTCGAGCATCTTCTTGAAAACACAACCTATAACGCCTCGCGTCTTGCTAAGACAGGCTATATCGAAGACAACATGACACAATATGACACCGTGATGGCCGAAGTCATCCGCCGCATGGGCAATCTAGCCCCTCTTCTTGATCCAGCTAAAATCACAGTTGCATCCGAATCTTATGGTGATTTGAGCGACATCGGTCAACCCGATCAGGCTACCGAAGGGTTAGGAACGGCTGAAGAAATTATGGTTTACACAATTTCCTATCCATGGAAAATTTTCACACCGATGCTTGGGACCATCATGGGAGACGAAAACAACATCATCAACATGTCTTCACGAATCGTGGTGCGCAATGAACCGTATAACTAAACACATAAGCGCCGTTTTACGACGCTGGCGTTTTGCAGCCCACGAAAAAGGCGCTGTAGCGGTTGAGTTCGCCCTGACCCTACCAATATGGGTTACGATTTTATTGGGTTCAACTGATGCTGCTTACATGATGGTCTTGAGCCAACGCGTTGACCGTATTGCCTATTCGGTAACGGACATCGTAACCCAATCGGAAACAGTGACAATCGCCGATCTTGACAACATTCTGATCGCAGCCTCTCAGCTCATGCAACCCTTTACCTTCGGAGCAGACGGCATAGTTATCATTACCTCTGTCTATAAACCCGCAGGACAGCCTATGAAAATCACATGGCAGCACACAGGCGGCGGCTCTCTTGCCAGAGGTAGTAAAATTGGCTCAACCGGTGATATACCCAACATGCCGAATGGTCTCACCCTTAGCGATAACGAAAACGTTATCATTTCAGAAGTCTATTACTATCACCGCCCGCTTTTCGTGAATGCTGGTATTTTCGCAGAAAAAGACGTATATCGAGTTGCGATTTATAAACCGCGTCTTAGTCCTCTTATCACACCACCGACATAAGGACGGCAAAGGAGGTTATCATGTTAAACTTCTTCAAAAAATTCGTGTCAAACGAAAGTGGTATGACCCTGCCTATGCTGGGTCTTGCCTTCATGACTGTCTGCGGCTTTGTCGGCATGTCAGTGGACGTAGCACGGCTTCAGCTCGTCCAGTCACGCCTTTCCTTTGCGCTTGATGCCGCAGGCCTCGCTGCGGGCTCTACAGTCAACACAAGCAACCTAAGCGCAGAAGTGGCTAAATATCTGAATGCCAATTATCCTACAAATTACATGGGATCTACTGCACCCAACATCTCAGCGACTGTCTCAGACGACAAGAGTATCATTAACTTAACAGCCTCAACAAAACTGCCTACAACTTTCATGGCAGTCTTAGGAAAAACAGAACTTGATGTCACAGCCAGCACAGAAATCACACGTGAAACCACAGGGCTTGAGCTTGTTATGGCGCTCGACAACACAGGATCTATGTCCGGCAGTAAATTAACGGCCTTAAAAAACGCGGCAAAATCGCTTGTCAACATTCTGTTTGGTACGAAAGAATCCGTTGATAAGCTTTGGGTCGGGCTTGTGCCCTTTGCTCAAAGCGTCAACATTGGTACAAGCAACAGCGCGTGGATTGATCAAACCCACTTTTCCTCTCTTATATGGGGACCAACGAGTTGGGGCGGATGTGTGGACGCACGCGACCAAGCTGCGGGGCGTGATGTAACCGACGACCCTCCTTCTGTTGAAAAATACAAGGCCTACTATTCACCAAGTACGGATAACAGACCCGCTCCTTACAACACTCCCACCTATCTGAACTATAATAAATGGGTCGCATCGCGTTATGCTGACGGCACGCCAAAAACTTTTACATCTATAACCAGTTCCCGTGGCCCTAATGCCTATTGCTCAGCAACGATTACACCACTTACTGCCAGCAAGAGCACTATTTTGGCGGGCCTGAACAACATGGCTGCAACCGGCAATACGCACATCAATCTTGGCGCTATCTGGGCGTGGAACATGCTCTCTCCCCGCTGGCGCGGCACTTGGGGTGGAGAAATGACCGCCAACAGCCTGCCTCTTGATTATGGAGCAGAACACATGAACAAAGCCGTTATTCTCATGACGGATGGCGACAACACGATGAGTCAACCCCTCTATACGGCCTACGGTTATCTCAGTGACGGCAGACTGGGCACAACAAGCAATACAAGTACGGCGAGAACTACCCTTAACAACAAACTCTCAGGCATTTGCAGCGCCATGAAAGCAAAAGGCATCTATGTCTATTCAATCGTCTTGGGAAACCCTAGCACAAGCACACAAACTCTGATGAAGAACTGTGCTTCAGCTGAGAACTTCTATTTTCTCTCCCCCTCTTCAGGAGAGCTAGAAGGCGTCTTTAGCACAATCGCAGACTCTCTATCGAGCTTGCGGATTAGTAAGTAGGGTACAAAAACGCTGGAGCGGGTGACGAGGCTCGAACTCGCGACCCCAACCTTGGCAAGGTTCACTCCTGCCAAGGTGCTCTAGCTTATCCATTTGTTTTTCC
>JBFXDW010000118.1:0-4864 GCA_050180745.1 Bdellovibrionales bacterium
AATTATGGGCGCGGAGGTTATCTCCGATATTGGCGGACATAGGATTCTAGATCGCCGTTACAAGCCTTTTGAAGGCGGGCATACTCTTCTCTGCTATCGACTTCTTGTTGATGCTCCTGCCGAATGGCGGCAAGTTTGCTGCTTAGTTTATTAATATAATCATTCACTTCTTTCTTAATCTCAAGTTCTGCAGCATAGCTTGTTGTCGTATGAACAATCCCGATGCGGTTGATTAACTCTCTAAACTGAGATTCGACTTCTGGAGCATAAAGCAACACAAGCTGACGGTCTTTGTTCACGTGTTTAAGCTCATGATTAAATACTTCGCGAAAGCTGCAAGAATTGCGAGGCAACTCGCGTGCGACATAAACAACAGTGTCATCAAATCCGAAATCAATGCGCAAATTTTTAATTTGGGCACAGACCGAATAATTGCTCGGTAGAACGGTTTTTATGATTTGATAGTTGGTTTTGAACTTAATAGCGGCTGCTGTTAGTCCTACGGGCGTTTCTTTTTCTGTGCTGCTAAAACGATGCCGATCTTGAGCCGATCCCATGGCAAGGAGATTATGCATTCCTTGTGAGAAATCATACTGAGGTTCTTCTAGAAGAGGACTAATCGTGATGACTGCCGTTTCAAATGGAGGACATGACTCAACAGCGAGCGCAGGGGAGGCGAGTGTGAATCCGTATAAGAGGAAGATGAGTTGTAAAAAAATATACATATCCACGCCATTATAAGGGTGGATAGTTAACATTAAGTCATGATTTCCTATTAGTTTCGTTAAAAATGGTGTATAATCCGACGTATTAAACTTATTAATAAAAAGTTAAGAGGTTTGAGATGTCCAAGATTATTGCCTTTCCTATCAAACCCTATTCGCTGTCTCTTCCTGTGCGGGGAACGGTTCATCTTGCATGTCGTTTGCCATCCATTGATCTTATTGAGGAGAGTTTCTTTATAACGGAAGAAGAGCTTCGTTATCTCTGTGCGTTGGATTACCTTAATCGTCTGATGGACGATCTTGCTACTATAGCCGATCCAATATAAATTGATATTTCTACCTTGATCTTTTTCACCATGGCGTTGTTAAAGTTCTTGGCAATATGTCTATATGGCCTGCGAACTTTGCCTTGCCATGGCAAAAAATCTTGGCGGTATAAATGATCAATTTATATTGGATCGGCTATAAATTATAATTTTTTTTGGCTAGAGCTTGGTTCGTCACGTGTTTTTTGCTAAAATCCATTCCGTTGATCGGAAAATGGAGCGGTTATGAGCGAAGAAGATCCAGACGAAAACCAACGGGAGACAGATTTTGTCCGCCGTGAGCTTCTTCGCCTCGGTTTGGCCTTGCCTTTATTGTCCTCGACATTGCTTACGCCCACATCTTTGATGGCGGCGGGGTTGGTGCGGCCATTGAAGAATCCTCGTACCGCAAAGCCAAAAGATAAACCTGATGCGCCGCGCCTGATTCTGCTTGATCCCGGACATGGAGGCAAGGACCCAGGGGCGGTGGGGTGTTCTGGGACGCTCGAAAAGCATATTGCGCTCGATATTGCCAAGAAGATGGCATATTTCCTCAATAAAGAATCCGGCATAGCGGTGGAACTCACGCGTGAGAGAGATGTTTTTCTTCCTCTTTCCGCGCGTGTGCGTATGGGCCGTGAGATGCGTGCGGATATGTTTTTATCCATTCATGCTGATAGTGCGCCGAATAGCGCGGCTCGCGGATTGTCGGCTTATACATTGTCTGAAAAAGCATCGGATAAATTTGCCTCTATGTTGGCAGAGCGGGAAAATAGCGCGGATCTTATTGGGGGGCTCAATGTTCCTGCAACAGATAAGGATGTGGCGGATATCCTCTTTGATCTTGCTGCGCGTCACACACGAAATACGGCACAGCGTGTCAAGGTTGGATTTATAAAGGGGTTGGGGAAGAATTGGCGGCTCTTGGAGCAGCCCATGAGAGCTGCTAATTTTGCGGTTTTGCGTTCGCCGGAGATTCCCGCAATGCTTGTTGAGACAGGATTTTTGTCGAATAAGAGAGATGAGGCTTTGTTATCGCAGTCCGAGAGCCGTCAGCAAATTGCCGAGCTTATGTCTAAGGAAATCGCATTTTTACTGCGCAGCCCCTTGTTTGGGTAGGAGTTAGATATCGCAGGTCAGAGGGAACGGGATTTCTGCATGTCTCTTCTGTAGTTTTTCAACACTCTTCGTCATTCCAGAGACGTTTTCTCTTCGTCTTGCTTTAGCAAGGCGAAAGAAAATGGAGTCTGGAATCCCATTTTGGTAGTTCCAAAACTTGCAACATCAACTTTTTTTGTAGTTTTCGGAAACAACCAAATGGGATCCCTGCCTACGCAGGGATGACGAGTTTCTTTATCCGAAATTGTAAAAGAGATATGCAGAAATCGAGCTTCCTCTGACCTTGCGTTTCTCAATCTTCTCTTACCGGCTCACTTACAATCAAGTCGCTTCCATTCGCTGGCGGCGCGGTCTTTAATTGTTGAAGAGGCATTGGGATATTTTTTCTTTAGCGCGCTTAACGTGCTGCAGGCATCTTTGGCCTTCTTCACCCCTGATAGAGACATGGCAAGCTTTAGCAATGAGTCCGGAGCTTTAGGGCCACGAGGATTATGCTGATAGGCCTCGGCAAAGGCGACCGCCGCATCTCCAAACATACCACGCACGTAATAGGTCTCTGCGTACCAGTACTTAGCGTTATTGACTAGCCCGTCCTTAGGGTTTTTCTCGATAAACTGGCTAAAGGCGATTTCGGCATTTTTGTAGTCAGCTTGCCTCAAGAGGCCAAAGGCGCGATCATACATCTCTTGCGCTGTCAGGCCATAATCATCCGGTACATCGGGCAACTCTGGTGTTTTTTTGCCATCAGCGGTGGCTTCTGTAACTTCACCATCACGGACGTGGACCTGTCCTAAAGATCCCGCTACATGGACGGGGAGCTCACTTTCCCCATCTCCTTCCCCATCTCCTTCCCCTTCTATGGTTGTGGGGGCCATGGTGGAGGTGGGGAGAGCTGGTGCAGCCTTAGGCGTTTTCTCAAGCTCGGTCAGACGCATCTCATAGTCTTCTTGCATCTTTTTCAAGGAGGCTTCGATATTCTTGAGCGTATATTCGAACTTTTCGACCTTGCCGGTGAGTTCTCTCATTTGATCTTCGACATCGGCCAAGCGCGTTTCCATGTTCTTGATGCCAAGAGCCGATGCTGAGCGTGGTCCGAATGGTACCGCGTTTTCCGAATAAGATGTACGGGCATAGCCAACGGTTACACCCATAAATATGAGCGCGGTAAGCACGCATTTGCGATAATTGATCATCTGCTTCCTTTATCAGAATCAGTTACGTTATGATGGGGAGTGTAGCGGTCTTATGAGCCGGACTCAATCGTCAAACAAGAATCGGTATTTGGGGGAGCATCAGCGGATAGAAAAAATGGTGCGTCTTTAACCAGCACATCGGTGAGGGATTTCCGTTTTTTCCATCTGTCTCTTGAGTTGCCCTAATTATGACGGACGCAACGTGTGTAGATCGATGTGGACAGCTTGCTTGCTGGGCCCTGAGTACCGGTGAAGGCAGATTGGACGTATGCAGTGCCAGCATCAATTTCGCTCGACGACCAGTAGTAGTTATTGGCAAATCCACCAATCGTGGCATAATTGTCAACCAGAACATCAAGTTCATCCCTCGCAGGTAAATACCAGTCACTATGCCCATGAGCCGTTAGATTGTAACAAGCTATGGCTGCTTGATTCTCATAATAACGAAGTGTCTCTGTGTTTCCATCCCCATCTGTAAGGGATACTACACCTCTGAAAAAAGAGGTGCTTGGTGCAAACCGATAAGTTGGCCTTGTTCCTGAACAAGCCCCTTGTGTTCCCGTTTGTATTTGATCACAAGGGGTGGTGAACATCTTGACATTCCCATCAGGAGATAGCCCTGCATAAATACTTCCATCCACACAAACCGCTCCAATAGGAGGGGATTCAGCATCACAAATATCCCCTGTCGTGACAGACCACGTTGTGGAGTGGGTCCCTGCCGTAATTTCCACAGACATTGTCGTTTCACTTGACGAAGCAGATTGTAGTGCAACGGATATGGAATCTCCATAAAGAAAAGCCGTTCCTGCCGTTGAAACGGCCGCTCCATTTTTATATAGGGCCGTACAAGACGGACATGATATGATAGAAACGCATGTAAAAGGATCATCGCCAAGGGTTACGATATTACTTGTAATGGCTGTATCGAGGGTAACCTCCGTCTGGTCTGTGAAAGAGAACGCATTGGGCGTGCAGGTTGAGGAGGAACCGCTTCCCGCAAAGTCTATCCAGTTGCTCCCGTCACAACCTTGAAAAGCTGTCCCTGTCCATTGGATCATACCTGCTTTAGAGGAATCGCAGGTCGTGTTACTATAGGGCGGTGCCGTAACCGTACCGACAATGATAGGCGCGGTCTGCATCGTCCCCGCCCCTGTGCCGGAATTACATTGGGCAATGGCATCAAAATCCGCTGCTTTTGCGACATTGTTGCAGCTCGTTCCGACCGCATTTTGCCCATAGCTGGCTGTTGTGCGGGCATGGGCGGGTGTGACAACGTAAAGAAAACACACAAAGGTCAGGACTATAGCGTTTCGTATGAAACGCATCCTCCTCCCCATGTCGTTCCAGCCTTCTCTTGCGTTATCTTCGCTCATGGCTGCACCCTACAGCGGCGACAAACGGTCAAAGCTCTTGATGCAGGTCTAGCGCACAAAGAAGGGGTGGGGGGGGGGGGTTAAAAAAAAATTTTTTAAAAACATTTTCGCCCCCCATAAAAAAAAAATAAAAAAAAACCAGTTTT
>JBFXDW010000119.1:0-2801 GCA_050180745.1 Bdellovibrionales bacterium
TTTCTAAAGCGGCGTTATACGCGTGACTTTTCAGAACGGGGATAGGTTCTATGTTGCAAGCAAAAAACATTTCTTTCTCGTATGGAAAGAAGAATATTTTCAATGATATTTCTCTTTCTATCACGCCCGGATCAATTACGACTCTTATTGGACCGAGTGGTTCTGGAAAGACAACGCTTTTGCGGTGCCTAGCGCTTTTGGCGCAACCTCAGGCGGGGGAGATCCATGTGGATGATGATTTTTTCTCATTCCCATGGCCAAAAGAAAAAGAATTTCTGCCGCCTTATCCCAAACTCACAACCGTATTTCAGCAGCTTTTCTTGTGGCCGCATTTGACATTGCGCGAGAACATTATGCTGCCTGACCGTTTGCGGGGCAGGGATCGTGCAGAGGCTAATGCTCAGCTTGATGAAATGGTTGAAGATTTTGAGATGGGCGAATTTATAAATCGCTATCCGAACGAAGCCTCGCTCGGGCAGCGTCAGCGTGTGGCCTTAGCGCGGGCTCTGATTTTACAGCCTCGTTATTTACTGCTGGACGAAATTACCTCGTCGTTGGATGTTGAGCAGGTGGCCAAGATTTTGGAGTGCCTGAAGAAGTTGCGCGATAAAAACATAGGCGTTTTTATCGTTACTCATTTGCTTGGTTTTGCGCGGCATGCGGCCGATCAGGTTGCCTTTATGGAGGGCGGTCACATTGTTGAGGATGGTGGTCCGGAGATTTTGCGTAATCCTCAAAGCGAGCGGCTTCATGATTTTATATCGGTGATTGCTGCTGCGAGCTGATGCGCTTGTCTGTTTGCTTTATAGCAAAAAAAGAGGGGCGAAGATTGTTCTTCGCCCCTCTTTTCTTTGATCTTTTCTTGTGATCTTGGTTTATTCTCCGCGCAGGCGCTTCCACCAGCCCGCTTTTGGTTTGTCCGCAGGTGGGTTAACGGTCTCGTAAGAGGAATCGTAAGAGCTCTTCGTCGCTGCTCTTGATTCTGACACGGGTCTAGGGGTTGTGTCGATATCACGCACATCAATAGGGAAGTTTGGCGCAGCCGCAGCTACATTTCCTTGATCTTCCCAGCTATTGTTCTGGGGATCGTTTCGACGATTGTCATTGTTGCGACGACGACCTCCGCGACGGCCACGACGGCGGCTGCTGCGGCGTGCGGAATCTTGGTCGCTGCTATCGTCTTGTTGTGGTGGTTCTGCGTTTTCTGGTGCAGACATTTCCGTGTTATTATCGCCTTCATTTTCATTCTGGGGCTGTTCTTTTTCTTTGCGGCGATTATTACGAGGCTTTCTTGTTTTGTCATTCCGACGACGGCGGCGGCGATTGGTGTCGTCCTCATCGTTTTCATTTTCATTGTCGTTGCTGTTGTTAGAGTCTTCATCATTCGAGTCGATGGTAAAGATTTGTTCAACATCAACCGCAGGGCCTGTGTTTTTATTTGCTACGGCTACGCCTTTGACGCGCTCCACCTTGTACCCAGGTTGGGGGATGGTCTCATCCGTTTCAATGATGATCCTTGCCCCATAATTTTTTTCTAGGCGCGAGATCACACCACGCTTGTTATTCAGAATAAAGATCGCGACGGCAGCCGGTACATAAAGCATGATTTGGCCAGCGCGTTGGCGGAGCGCCTCTTCTTCGACGGCACGTAAGGCCGATAGAGCCGCTGAGTCCGCCGAGCGAACAACGCCTGTCCCTGAGCAATGAGGGCATCTCTCACAGTTCAATTCTGTTAAGCTGGGACGCATGCGCTGCCGTGACAGCTCCATTAGGCCAAAGGGAGAAATGCGGCCGATTTGAAGGCGCGCGCGGTCATTCTTCATGACCTCTTTCAAGCGGCGCTCAACGGCTGCGTTGTTGCGGCTGTCTTCCATATCAATGAAGTCAATAACAACCAGTCCTGCCAGATCACGCAAGCGCAATTGACGCGCTAATTCATTACAGGCTTCTAAGTTTGTTTTAAGCGCTGTTTCTTCGATATGGCGCTCCCGTGTAGCGCGTCCTGAGTTGACATCAATTGAAACAAGAGCCTCTGTTGGATTAATAACCAGATACCCGCCTGAGCGCAATTGTGCGATAGGGCTATCCAGAGCATCAATTTGCTTTTCAACCTGATAGCGAATGAAAAGAGGGACTGGATCGTCATAGGATTTAATCTTTTCCGCTTCCTCTGGCATGATCGCTTGCATGAAATCACGGGCGCGTTCATAGCCATCTTTGCCCGCAATGAGAATCTCGCTAATGTCAGAACGGTATAAATCGCGTACCGAGCGCTTAATCAGATTGGCTTCCTCATAAATCATGCTTGGCGCAGTGGATTGCAGCGTTTGCTCACGGATGCTATCCCATAGTTTAAGAAGGTAATCCAAATCGCGTTGAATTTCAGGAGGTTCTTGCTCCATTCCCGCTGTACGCAAAATCGCGGCCATGCCTTCGGGGATCTCGAGTTGATCCAAAATCTCCTTAAGGCGGCGGCGATCTTGATGGTTTGTGATTTTGCGCGAAACGCCACCACCGTGATCGGTGTTGGGCATCAGAACGCAGTACCGGCCAGCTAGCGATAGGAAAGTCGTAAGGGCTGCCCCTTTATTGCCGCGCTCTTCCTTGACAACTTGGATCAGCATCACTTGGCCACGGTTAACGACCTCTTGGATCTTATAGCGGCGGCGGCTGGGGCGTACAAAACGCTCTTGTGTGTCGCCGCCTACATTCTCTGGCGGTGATACAGGCATAGCGACTTCGGTCAGGCCATTATCGTCGATTGCAGCATTACCGAAGTCGGTGATGAGGCCGATTGCGTC
>JBFXDW010000119.1:2901-4822 GCA_050180745.1 Bdellovibrionales bacterium
GGCGTACAAAACGCTCTTGTGTGTCGCCGCCTACATTCTCTGGCGGTGATACAGGCATAGCGACTTCGGTCAGGCCATTATCGTCGATTGCAGCATTACCGAAGTCGGTGATGAGGCCGATTGCGTCTTCGTCATCCTCTTCATCATCCCCCAGAGGCGCAAAGCTTTTGATCGCCATTTCATCAGAAGCGATTTCGTTGCTTTCATTGTTGCTTTCGTCGCCATTTTCGCTTTCGTTCCCAAATTCTTCATCTTCGGTAAATTCGTCGTCTACTTCTTCGTCTTCAAGCTCTTCTGGCTCATCGTCCACGAGGCTTTCCTCGTCCCTGTCGGCCATGGGGATGCGGAAATAATCAGGGTGAATTTCGCTGAAAGGAAGGAATCCGTGGCGGTTACCACCATATTCAACAAAGGCGGCTTGGAGCGAGGGCTCAATCCGCATGACTTTGGCTAGATAAATATTGCCTCGTAAAATAGGCTTGCTGGCGATGCCAAAATCGAAATCTTCCAAGCGGTTATAGTCTCTGTGGCTTTCGACAATTGCTACACGAGTTTCTTCAGGATGCGTGGCATCCACTAACATTCTTTTCGTCATTTATATCTCCCGCCAGTTGTCGCGATTCAGAGGGCTTAGAAACTAAGACTCGTGCCGCGCCAGGAACTGGCAAATTCGGTTGCGTATATGGTCATTAACATTACAGGCTTAACCCATAATTTCCCGTGCTGCTATTCATGAGGATTCCTCTTTACAAGGCGCACGAGATGTTGTTTTCGGGGGTTGGTAGGTCTTAGCGAAGCCAGTTTATTTTGATGAGAGCGAGGCTTCTATTATAGAGCACAAAAACGCTTTAAAGGGCTTCGGTAGAGGTCCAACCCAGAACACGGTTCCGATCATAGCCGGAAACCCTTCTTCTTGACAACCAGATATTCATATTATCTTGCTGTTTCAATTTTTCTATTAAGGTTAAGGGGGTTAGCATGCGTACGGGCGCTCTCCTTTTTTGAAATGGTTGACAAATTTTACAAAAAAATTGTACCATTGTGCCCATGGTAATTGAGACGAACATTGGTGCCCGTTTTTCTCTGCGCACCCTCTTTGAGGCGGTAGCTCGCGATGTTCCGTTCGTGTGCCCGCTCTCGCCAGCCCTTTAGGGCGATATATTTTTTCTCACAATAAAACTGAATCTATGTGTTTTCCTTATAAATAGGGGACGGCAGGGCCGTGTGTGATGTTATGAACGAGATAAATCAAATAAAGCAAAAAATTAAAGCAAGTCAACGCCTTGCAATTAAAGTCGGGTCAAATCTTCTTATTGAAAATGGCCATGCGGATCAAAATGGCGCGGCTATTCGGAAAGATTGGTTAAGGGGTATGGCGCAGGATATTCTGGCGCTACGGCAAGAAGGAAGGGAGGTCATTCTTGTGTCATCTGGCGCAATCGCCATAGGGTGTGAGCCGATTTTAACGAGGTATCGCATAACAAAAAAACAAATGACTCTTCCCCAAAAACAGGCCGCAGCAGCCTATGGGCAAGCAGAGTTAATTGGCGCATGGCAAAGGGCTTTTCATGAAGTTGGGGGAAAGGTCCGTGTTGCCCAACATCTTTTGACTCATGTCGATATGAAGAGTGAGGAAGGGCGTACCAACGCGAAAAATACGATCAATGTTATTTTAGACTCGGGGGGCCTTCCTATCATCAATGAGAATGATACGGTTGCAACGAAAGAAATTACTTTTGGTGACAATGATACGCTTTCTGGAATTGTCTCGCCGATTTTGGATGTGGATACCCTGATCCTATTTTCTTACGAGATTGATGGGCTCTATCAAAATTACGGGACAGTTAATCAAAAACTGATCTCTCATGTTCAGAAAATCGACAGGCACATTTGGGGCTGTGTGACAGAGGAATGCTCATCC
>JBFXDW010000120.1:0-4752 GCA_050180745.1 Bdellovibrionales bacterium
ACCTACCTACTCGATCTCTTCAACACGATCAGCACAACATCGGACATGATGCTGATTCAAGATTCGGCCTTTGCCCTCAACTTGGGGCTAATGTTCGGCTATGAACGCTCCTACAGAGGAAGAGCCGCAGGCATGCGCACCTACGGTATCGTCTGTATGGTCGCAGCAGTCCTCACCAGCTCAACAGTCCATTTCGGCAGTGATTATGTCGAAGAATTTCTCCACAAGGGCCTTTTCATCGACCCAACACGCACTATCCAAGGCATTGTTACGGGCATTGGGTTTCTCGGCGCCGGGATTATTATGAAGGATGGCCAAAAAATCAGCGGATTAACAACATCTGCTTCTGTATGGGCCTCCGCTGCAATTGGCGTCTTGATTGGCCTTGATTACTACATAGCCGCTTTTGTCGTTGTAGCGATGACTGAGTTAGTCATGCTGATTCTACGACGCATCGACCACATCCTCCCTTCACAAGAACCTCTATTCATTTCCCTACAATTCAACAAAGACCTGTCCCCCAAGGCTGCCAAAGTTCGTGAGATTGCCCGTGAATATGGTTATGATCTATCTAAAAATTCTGTTTCCATTCAATCGCAAAATGGCCAAATAGAATGGCGATTTGTAGCAAAACGTATTAATCTCAAGAAACATATTCCTATTACAGAACTCGCTGACACCCTGTCTAAGATCGAGGGACTAGAAAGCTTTCATATTTCACGCGCGAGAAACTAAGAGAAACTAAAGAAAAGCACACTCAGGCATTTCCTTCTTAGATGAATTTTAAAGCTTCCTGCACCATAAGGAAAAGGCGTTTCCTTTTGTGGCAGTTCTTCCGATGTTTCGTTCCTCCCTTTCTCGATCGCTTCTCCTTTGCTTCGCACTAGGATCCTTGCTGCCCTTAATCGCTTTGGTGTTGGCCCCGCTTGAACCTATCCTCTATCTTCCTCTCTTCGGCCTTATGATCCTGTTAGCATGTGGCGCTCCTCTCTATCTGGAACGAAACCTCCGGACTCAAGAAGATGAGGCCCTTCACAAAAAAGAAGAGGCCCTTACCGAAATAGCTGCGGAAGAGATAAACGCCTTTAAAACCAAAGTTGCCAACAAAGTTATCAGGCTTTACGCCCTTACTGAAGAGCACCAAGAAAAATCTTCTCTTTCCACAAGTGCCGCCGCCAAAGCCACAGAAAACGCTACTGTTATCGCCAGCGCCATTGAAGAGCTTAATGCCTCGATCTCTGAAATAGGCACGCAAGCCGACAAATCTTCAAGTCAAGCCTCAAGAGCTGTCGAGAAAACAGAAACAGCCGCTGAATCCGTTGAGACTTTGTCCACGCGCAGCGAAGAGATTTTATCAATCGTCAGTCTTATTCAAGAGATCGCCCGTCACACGAATCTGTTGGCGCTTAACGCCACGATTGAGGCCGCTCGTGCGGGCGAACACGGTAAGGGCTTCTGTGTTGTGGCAAATGAAGTTAAAGCGCTGGCGCGCCAAACAGCAGAAGCCACGACCAAGATCGAAGACCAGATCAATGAAGTCCGTGAAGCCTCACGACAAGTCACAGAACACATGGCGACGATTGTAACGGCGATTCAAGAAATCGACACGACCGCCCAAACAATCAAGACCTCATTGCACGAAGAAGAACAAGCGGTACATGAAATTGCGCGTAGCGCACAAGCGACCTCAGCCGCCACAACAGAAGTCACGGACGGCATTTCTCATATGCTCATCACAACCGAGGAAATCCGCCGCAACGTCGAAGAGCTAAGCAAAGAGTAGTTTCTTAGAGCCTGTTCAGAATCTTACTTGTTAAAACTAATCCGTCGGTAGGAAAGGGCTTCGGCGACATGAATGCGGCGCACCGTATCCGCGCCCTCCATATCAGCCAAAGTCCGCGCTACACGCAACACGCGGTGATAGCCTCGCGCCGAGAGCTTCATCTTTTCTGATGCCTCCATCAGAAAATTACGTCCCTCTTGATCAGGCGCGGCGACTTTCTCCAAAAGCTCTCCATCAATTTCCGCATTCGTGCGCAGCACCTGTCCGTGAGAACCCTTTTCTTTTTTATAACGCTCTCTTTGAATCTCGCGAACCGCCAAAACACGTGCGGCCACTTGCGCAGACCCCTCACGTGGCGGCGGCAAGGAAAGATCAGAAGCACTTACCGCTGGTACATCCACATGGCAATCTATCCGATCAAATAGGGGCCCCGATATGCGCGACTGATAATCAAGCGCACATTTTGGTGCACGTCCGCATGCCAGCTCTGGATCACTCAAATGACCGCAACGACACGGATTCATGGCCGCGATAAGCTGCACATGCGCAGGGTAGGTCACATGATGATTGGCGCGTGCAATAACGGCGCGTCCTGTCTCCATAGGCTGCCGCAAAGCCTCCAACGTCGCGCGCTGAAATTCCGGCAACTCATCCAAGAACAAAACGCCATGGTGGGCCAGAGATATCTCGCCCGGTTTAGCGCGAGCACCACCACCAATAAGGGCAGGTAATGTTGCTGAATGATGCGGGTCGCGATAAGGCCGTCGCCGCAATAATTTTCCGCCCTCTAAAAGCCCCGCCAGAGAATGAATCATAGATACGTCAAGCGCCTCATCTGGCGCAAGGGGAGGCAACAAATCGGGCAACCGCGAAGCCAACATGCTCTTACCCGATCCGGGCGGGCCAATCATAAGCAAATTATGGCCGCCCGATGCAACAACCTCAAGCGCTCGCTTGGCCGTTTCCTGCCCCTTTATATCCTTTAGATCAAGAGAGGAGCCTTGGTTGTGTTCTTGAAGCCGCGCAAGGGGCCGCGCCAAAACCTGAAGTCCTTTAAAATGGTTGATAAGCGATAATAAGGTTGGCGCCGCAAGAACGTCTAAATCCTCACCGGCCCATACGGCCTCACCACCATTCGCGTCAGGACAGATAAGACCTTTCTCGGCTCCGTATGCTGCCATAGCCGCAGGCAATACGCCCGCAACAGAGGCCAAAGCTCCATCAAGGCCAAGCTCGCCAAGCGCGACAAAGCGAAGGAGCTCTTCCTTCGGCAGGATATCGAGCACAGCCAACAGCGCCAGCGCAATAGGCAGATCATAATGGCTGCCTTCCTTTACAACATCAGCAGGGGCCAAATTCACCGTTATGCGTTTAGCAGGCCACGCCAGCCCCAAGGAATGAAGTGCAGAACGTACACGCTCACGACTTTCATCCACGGCTTTATCAGGCAATCCAACAATGTTGAACTTCGGCAGCCCCGAAGAAATCTGGACCTGCACATCTATAGGAAGAACGGAAACGCCTTCAAAAGCAACTGTCCCAACACGAGCCAGCATAAGCACGATCTTTCGAAGAAAAGAGAAGAAGATAATATGAATACCCTCTTATGCTTTACGGATGTCAACCAAATGAGTCAAGGCATGAGGTGTTAGCATCAAAATAAAATGTTATTTCCAACACCAAATAATCCATCTTTAAAAAGACTTCGGAATATGCTTTCTTTGCTTTGACATAAAAATCTTTCTTACGCAGATATTCTCATGATGAATAAAATCTCTGTTCTGGCTCTCATTATAGCAAGCGCCGCGCTACTTATATCCTTCACTCAGTCGCAAAAATCAAATCCTGTCCAAGAGACTTCTTTTGAGCGCATTGTGCGGACAGAAACCATCCGGTGTGGTTATGCCGTTGCCTACCCCGAACTCATTAAAGATCCTGTGACCAAAAAGCTTTCCGGCTATGATTATGATGTTGCGAATGCGATTGGGGATGCTCTTGGGCTGAAAGTTGAATGGGTTGAAGAAGTTGGCTGGGGAGCTGTAGAACAGGGATTGAAAACAAAACGCTATGATATGGCGTGTAATAGTTTTTGGGCACATCCACCTCGTGCAAAGGCCGCTGTATTTTCTACACCTATCGTGTATCATCCCCTTTTTCCTGTTGTTCGAGGAACTTTAGAGGGCCCCAAAGACAACTATTCTTGGCTAAACGATCCCAAATATAAAATGTTGATTCTCGATGGTACGATCGGAAATCTTATAGCGGCCAATTATTTTCCTTCCGCTAAGGTCGTGGATGCGGCCGTTATTGCTTCAGAAGGAGATTTTTTTCTTAATCTTGCTATGGGAAAAGCAGACTTCTCCTTCAGCAGCCTGTCTATGATCAAACTCTTTAATGAACAAAACCCAGGTAAAATCAAGATTCTTCCCGTTGAGATCGAAGTTACAAACGGAGCCCTCCTTTTGCCTAATGATGATTGGCGAACGAAACAGATGGTGGATAAAGCAATCGCCTATCTTCTCGATTCGGGACGCATAAAAGAAATAATGACCCACCATATGGGGAATGATTCACGTCTTTGGCGTCTTCCGGCTCAAAGCTATAGGTAGTTTGGGGTTTCTTTTGTCTATGTATGGTTAAATTTTTAACGTTTGCAGTCTCCGCCCTGTTCAGAAAGAAGCCAAGATGTTCGCCATTTTTGCAAGCATCCGCCCCTTAGGGTCATACCAAAAATCGGTGTGACTAATATCCCCCAGATTATAGAGTTCTGCTTTGGGATTTTGTTTTTTGAGATATGCCGCATGATTGGCAAGGTAATCACTATTGCTGGTAAGAACAGTCATTGGTGGAAAGTTCGTGAAATCTTGTCTCAAAAGAGAGAACGTGTTCTCACTCTGTTTTTCATTAATAAATAATTGCGCAAACAGCCATTCAATCAGAGACGCCTCAACAACAGGGTCTTTATCATT
>JBFXDW010000121.1:0-4662 GCA_050180745.1 Bdellovibrionales bacterium
CTGCTCTTAAGCGGAACAAAATAGCTGCTACTACTAGTGTTATCAACATAACGACACAGCCCATGCACATCCACAGGCGTTTGGGCCGTCCCAGCATTCAACTGCAGACCCTTCGCATTATTCACGGATATGCTGCTGCCGCACGTTCCGCCGCCTACCGTACAGTTCGTAACATCTGATGCCTTGCTCCCTCGCCCATCAAGAAGACATATATCCGCAGCTCTAGCATCCAGCGGCAAAGTAACCGACAGCATGACGCAAAAACAAACAACACAGAAGCGAACAATAGACCGTATCATTTAGATGCCTCAATCAAGAACAGGGCCGCAGAATCAGGTTTTAAATAAACCCAGCACAGTATACCATATTAAACACCCTTTTAATTAACGATGGCTTAATTTTTCCCATGCGCCCTGCCATTCTTTTTTCCTTATTCACGAACCTGACCGCTCTTAAGGGCGTGGGCGCACGCATGGCGGGCTTTTTTCTTAAATTATGTGGCCATGATAGGATTATTGACCTTCTTTTCCACTTACCCACTGGGATTATAGACCGCAGCTATAGCCCCTCCCTGCGCCACGCCGAAAAGGACCACGTAGTTACCCTAGAGCTTAAAATTATCGAGTATCTTTTCTCAGCCATAGTAGGAAAGCCTCATCGAATCATAGGAACCGATGGCAGCGATGATGTTGCTCTGACCTATTTCACGGCCAAGAGAGATTACCTCGAGCACCTCTACCCTCTAGGACAAAAAGTCATCGTTAGTGGTACACTTGAGCGTTTTGGTCATGGCTGGAGTATCAACCATCCCGATTATGCTTTGCCTCCCTCCCAAAAGGAGGAGATTCCTCTTTACGAACCCACCTATCCTCTGACAGCAGGATTGTCCCGCAAAAAAATAGCTAACTGCCTTGCGCAAATCCTGCCCGCCCTGCCTCAGCTTCCCGAGTGGCATGATCAGGCTCTTATGACACGCGAGGGCTGGTCGGGTTGGCAAGAATCTCTGCGGAAGGTCCACCAACCCGATGATGCAACCTCGAATGAGAAACCACGTGAGCGCCTTGCCTATGATGAGCTTCTAGCCGATCAGTTGGCTCTGGCCATCATGCGCCGCCACCATAAGAAAACCAAGGGACGGAGTCTGCGTAATGAAGGAAAACTGGCAGCACAGCTCATCAAAGCCCTCCCCTTTACGCTGACAGAGAGCCAGAAAAAGGCTGTGGCTGATATTAAAGCGGATATGGAAACTGAATCCCGTATGCTGCGGCTTTTGCAAGGCGATGTCGGCTCTGGTAAAACGGTCGTGGCCTTGCTGGCGATCCTGCATGCTGTTGAGTCCGGCTTTCAGGCCGCCTTGATGGCCCCTACGGAGATTCTGGCACGTCAACATGCCGCAACCTTGAGTAAACTTCTAACGCCTCTTGGTATTGAGGTAGGTCTTCTCGTAGGAGGTGCAAAAAATAAAGCACGAGATGAAATTCTCGAGAGCCTTGCGAATGGCTCTCTGAAGATTGCCATCGGCACACATGCCCTCTTCCAAAAAGACATTGCTTTTAAAAATTTAGCGCTCGCCGTCATGGATGAACAACATCGTTTTGGAGTCACCCAAAGACTACAACTTGCGGACAAAGGCCAAGGCGTTGATATTTTAGTCATGACCGCAACGCCTATCCCAAGAACATTAACGCTGACGGCGTTTGGCGATATGGATGTCTCGCGCATGAGTGAAAAACCGGCAGGCCGCAAGCCAGTTGATACGCGCCTTATTCCCATGACGCGCCTTGAGGAAGTTATTGCGGGTGTACACAGGCAAATACAGGTAGGCGCGCAAATTTACTGGGTTTGCCCTCTCGTTGAAGAATCCGAGAAAATTGACCTTGCAGCAGCGACGGAACGGGCGACGCTTTTGAGAAAAACTTTTGGCGAAGATAAAATCGGCCTCGTGCATGGCAAGCTTAAACAGGCTGAAAAAGATGCCGTGATGCAAGATTTTATTAACGGAAAAATCCGCGTCCTAGTTGCTACGACTGTGATCGAAGTAGGAGTTGATGTTCCCAATGCCTCACTTATGATCATAGAGCACAGCGAGCGCTTTGGTCTTGCTCAGCTCCATCAGCTCAGAGGACGGGTAGGGCGTGGCAGCACTAAATCGACATGCCTTTTGCTCTATCAGACTCCTTTAGGAGCCATTGCCCAAAGCCGCCTTAAGATGATGAGAGAAACGGAAGATGGTTTTCTTATAGCTGAAGAGGATCTACGGTTGCGAGGCCCCGGAGAGATGCTCGGCACGCGCCAAAGCGGTTTGCCGGTCTTTAAAATCGCCAATATAGCAACAGACAAAAACCTCCTAAAAATAGCTCATGACGACGCGAAAGTGATTTTGGCACAAGACCCAGACCTTACCTCTGAACGCGGTAAGGCCTTGAGAATCCTTCTTTATCTCTTTGAAAAGGACGCTGCCGTGAAATTGTTTAGGTCGGGCTAGACCCCCCTCCTTTGGGCTGCTATATTCCTGTCTTAGGCGGAAATGGACCGCCAACCCCATTTAATTGGTTGAAAATTATGAACTTTCGCATTCCCAGGCGGCGGCGAATCTTTGAAGGAAAAGATAAGGTCTTCTTCGAAGGTCCGGAACCCGGCACGCTTGTCCAGTTTTTTAAAGATGATGCTGCGGCACATAACTCGCAAAAAGACGGCACCATCACAGGTAAAGGCGTTCTCAATAATCGTATTTCCGAGTATCTCATGAGCCGCCTCAACGAGATTGGCGTACAAACGCACTTTATGCGCCGCCTGAATATGCGGGAGCAACTCGTTCGGCAAGTTGAGATTATTCCTATCGAAGTCGTTATGCGTAATGTTGCCGCAGGCGGCTTTGCCAAGCGTTTAGGCATACCGGAGGGCACACAACTACCTCGCGCAATCATCGAATTCTTTTATAAAAAAAGTGACTGTGAATACCCGCTTGTTTCAGATGAGCATATAGCCGCTTTTGGATGGGCCAATCCGTCCGAGATGGAAGAGATCATGATGCAATCTTTGCGGATTAACGATTATCTATCGGGATTATTCCATGGCATAGGCTTAAAACTGATTGATTTCCGGATTGAATTTGGCCGCATTTACGAGGATGACGATGTGCGTATTGTATTGGCCAACGATATTACGCCTGATAATTGCCGTTTGTGGGATTTGAAAACAAACGAAAAAATGGACATCGACCGTTTCCGTGAGGATTTAGGTCGTGTTGAGGAAGCCTATCAGGAAGTTGCGCGGCGCTTGGGCCTTTTGGTCGAAGACAACAACCCGCCTCTTATTAACCTCATGCAGGAGAAAAACGATGAAAGCAAGAATTGATGTTATGCTCAAAGAAGGTGTCCTTGACCCCCAAGGAAAAGCGATTGGTCACGCGCTCGCCGGTTTAGGTTTTGAGGGCGTTGACGATGTACGCGTTGGCAAGGTATTCTTCCTTGAACTGACTGAAACAGACCCCGCCACGGCTACCAAGAAGGCTGAAGACATGGCCGAGAAAATTCTGGCCAACATGGTGATCGAAGAGTTTAAAGTTACAATACTCTGATCATCAGCCTCTTTGTGACACAAGACTCGATAAGGAGACATAAAGCCATGCCCCGCCTACCCTCTTACGCATTATTGCCTTGCTTTTTGATTCTTCTGTCACTGACAGCCTGCGAATCCGCGCCACCCCGCCCCTATCCTATGGCACAGCAAACACCTCCGCCTGCGCCTGTTTTTCCTTATGAGCAGTTAGCACCGACGGAGCCTCCAACAGCACCTACTGAGATGATACCGGACTCGGTTGATCCTATGAATGACACTTGGAGATCTGGCCACTGGACCTATGATGGACATAATTTTTTGTGGACACCGGGCAACTTTATAGCGCGCCCTGATCCTACCGCCTTTTGGGCTCCTGATCATTGGGAAGAGCGCAGCTATGGCTGGGCCTATATCCCTGGACACTGGCAATGATTGGACAGAAGCAAATTAAAAAGGCGCTTTGTCTCACGAGTCTTTTATGCGCTTTTGTTGTCGCCTCGGCACAGGCTGCAAATTTAAGCTTCCTGACGATGCCCGAACAATTTACGGCGCGGCTTGAGCTGACCAGTCAGAAAGATGAGAAGCGAGCGGCCCAGTTCGAAAGTGCTACAGGTGATTTTGCCTATGACACAGAAACGAACACGCTCAGCAAACTGCGCGTTTCACTGGCAACATCAACGCTTGTTTCTGAATTGAGGGATCTTCTGGATGCTTCCACATATCCTGAAATAACATTCATTGGGAACAGCGCTGTTTTTAAGGATGATGAAGCAGAGATAAAGGGCATGCTTAAAATGAAAGGAACCAGCCGTCCTGCCGTTTTGAAAGCTCGTCTTAATCAGATAAGTGAAGACAGTAAAACGATGAGCATCTCTTTTCAGGGTACCTTTAAGCGCACAGATTTTGGCATCACCGACGGTGCCTACAAAGAGGATATAAGCCTTACGCTGGAGATGAATGCGTTTTTAGTAAGAAAGTTTTAGGGTGCCGATGAATCCAGTTGAAGTATGCTTGGCTCTTGGCACTAATCTTGGCGATAAGCTAGAAAATCTGCGCGGCGCGGACATCTTGCGTGTTCATGATCCCCGATCCCAGCCCCCC
>JBFXDW010000122.1:0-4523 GCA_050180745.1 Bdellovibrionales bacterium
CAGGAACCCTCCCTGAATCCTGAATGCCGAATCCTGAATCCTCGCTACCCTACGGTATCTTCAAACTTGCCACGGCCTCACGCGCGACACGTTGCGCATCGGCCTCTAGCCCCGCAAGACGAAGAGCCCGCACGATACCTGCTTGCGCCGCAAGAGAAAGCTCTTCCCCTTCGCTTCCTGCCAGAATTAAACTCAGCAATACTGTTTCCCCCTTACGCTCTGTTGCCCCAACGCGCTCTAAACGCTCAAGCAACACAGGCGAAGTTACAGTCCCTTTTTGCAAGGGAGGCGCCTCTGTCATACGCAACCACGCCTCTTCGGGCACAGCATAACCAGCTGCGGATAAAAGCAACAAGACCTCTCCCGCATAAGAACGACGCTGCCGTTCTTGAGTGGGAGTCCCCGGCGTTAAGGATACGAATAACCAATCCGCCATGCCTTGGGCATAATCTCCATCAGCCTCCAATCCAGAAAAAACAAACACAGGCCAACGCGCCGCAAGCTGCACGCCCACTTCCGCAAAATTAAGCGCGAATTTCTTAGCCACGCTCCGCCACTTCATTGCCTGATCCGGATCACCCGCCAGCGCATAAAGCCGCACCCCTTGCGCTGCAAAGATTCCGTTTTCTTCAGATACGGGGATGCTCTTAGCCAAATCAGCCAACACAAGTCCCATCGTACCAGCCAAGTCACGGTCACTAACCTTGCTCAGAAATTTCATGATAATTTGAAGTCGCGCAGAAATGTTCGTTTGCTTTAACGCCGTTTGATAATAAAGCGCATGAGCCTGGGCCCCTTCTTGTTGGCTCATCAAGGGTTTTTCAAAATCCTTTGTACTAAAGGATATGCCTTGATACACCTTGATAAGTTGCTCGGCAGTTATCTGCCCACGCAGCGCCTCTTCCTCGGCCAAATGCAATTTCCACCAATCGCTCTCAGCCTCTCCCGCTAGCAAATCAGGCACATTAACAGCACTCGCACGCTGATAAAGCTCCTTAGGCAGAGTTTTCCCAAGATGGCGGAGCAACGCCAAATCCAGAGGCTGCAAGGGAGTCATCTCTTTAGGGATAGCCTTCCCCTTCTTGAGATAATTCCGCTCCACAAGCTGCATAAAAGGATCATTTTTAACTTTTTGTTCTTTCAAAAGATCAAGACCAAGGGTGACCGCGCTTTTATTGTCATCCTTAATTTGACAAAAGATCAGCGCCTTTTGCCATTCGGATGCTGTTTTTCCTGCAGCGCTCTGCGCTGCGATAAGATCAGGAATAGACGGACATACCTTGTCAGCATAACGCCGCAACAACGCCGCATGCGTTAAACGCCGCAAAGATAAATCATCTAGTTTGCCTTCCTTAATTTGGTTAGACAGCGCCCATGCCGACGGCACTTCTCCCAAAGCCAAAAGCTTATCAACACGGATCGACGTTAAATCCGGCAAAGGCCCAATCCCTTGCTGCCGGTCATCAGGCACAGCCGCCGCCGTCAACAAAAAGCGCACCGCCAGATCATTCAATGCGGGCGAAGCCACAGGCAATTCAAGCGCGGGCAACAAGCGATCAATCATGCGGCGTGACGTTCCTTGCCACATATCCGCACCAAGCCCACCTGTTGAATTAGATAAAACACCTATGCTTTCTGACCCGATTTTAGCGATCGGCGCTTGTTCAATAGTTCCATCCGCTGAAGTTGAACTACCTGTCACAATGGCCTGATTCCGAGAATCTCGTAGAAGCGAGTTCTCTGCTGTCACCGCCGCACTTGTCCTATCCGATGTGTCTGCTTCAGAAGGCACAGGATCCACAGCCGCTGGCTCCTTAGAAGGCTCTTCTGCTATCGCCTCTTCCTGAGGAGAAGTCTCTTGGACCGCTTTTTTCTCAGCCGCCTGCTCGTGAGGTGCAGGCACAGGAACAGATACGGGTGCAGGGACTTCCGCGACCGTCTCCTTTGCCGTAGGCGCTGCAGGCACAGCTATTGATGACGGTGCAATTATCGATTGCCCAGAATCTGTTTTTGTATCTTCTGTCTTCATCTTCGGAGGCACAGAAAGATCCTCAGACACCTCTTTCCCAATCTCACTCAGTGGTTTAGGTAAAGCCACAAAACTCGCAGCCCGTGTATCGGTGATCTCGGCCCCCTTGTCTGCTGAAGCATCCGCTTTGGAAGGTTCCTCTTTTTTAGTCTCCTTGGAAGAAGCTTCACCTTTCGCAGATTCCTTCGCTGTCTCCGTTGCGGCCTCTGTTGAGACAGGCTCTTCAGGAGCTGCCCTTTTTTCCGGTGCTTGGGCTGTGGCTTGGGCTTGATCCTCGCCTTCCTCAGCCTCCAGAGCGACATCCTCATCAGGAGCAACTTGGTCAGAAGCCTTTGTCTCAGCGGCAGGACGCGCAGAATTGGCTAGAGCCTCCCCAACAAAAACAGGAGACAGAAAACTCCACAGGATCAACAATCCCCATATAGATATAAAACGCCCCTGTTTCATGTGTGCTCTCGATTGTTGGCAAGAAATCTTCACTAATTTACCATAAAACATGAAAATTATAAACGCATGGTTAGGACGATCGTCTATTTTTCGCTTCAAGGCTCAAAATTTCGCTTTTATGTCCCTTTTCAAGGAATAACAACAAACCCTATTGATTTATAGGTCAGAAATACCTTATGGTGCGAGCCTCTTTTATAGTACTAAGGACTCGTAGCTCAGCTGGATAGAGTACTGCCCTCCGAAGGCAGGGGTCGTGCGTTCGAATCGCATCGAGTCCACCACCGACACCTCTCATGGTATGCCAAATCGAATTGCCTTTCTTCTTGCGGATTTTCAAAGCGGTGGAACTGAATGGTTTGCGCTGCGCCTTGCACGCGGCTTCCTCCTAAAAGACATTAAACCCATTTTTTTCGTGCTCAATCCACAAGGTGATCTGGAACCTCTCGTGGATGAGGGCATCGAGATCATCTCTCTGGGCAGTAAGGGCTATAGCTTTTCAAAGGCTCTTTCAGCGCTTCCGGCTCTGGTACGCGCCCTTCAAAAAAGCCGCCCCGATGTGCTTCTCGGCGGACTGACGATCTTGAACATCGTTGCCTCACTCGCCCTTATCGTTGCACGCGTTCCTACGCGCTTTATTGCTATTGAGCATATGCGACTTGGAACCTCTCCTGTCTCCAATTCTTTGTGGGCCCAGATAAAACGCCAGCTTAAGATCGCATTAGTGCGCCTTTCTTACGCACGAGCCGACAAGATTGTCGCTGTCTCACAAAGTGCCAAACAAGACCTGATCCATTGCGCCAAAATAGCCCCAAACAAAATCAACGTTATCCATAATCCTATCATTCCAGAAGATTTTGCCGCGCTGCGCGCCAAAGAGCCGCCACATCCGTGGCTAAGAGACAAAACGACACCCGTCATTGTTTCGATTGGTCGTTTGCTAGAGAATAAAGATTTTTCTTCTCTCTTGCGCGCCTTTGAGAAAATCACGCACGCGACAAAGGCACGCCTTATCATTTTTGGCGAAGGCGACGAACGCCCTGCCCTTGAAGCTCTTATCAAAGAATTAGATCTCAGCTCTCGCGCGACATTGGGAGGACAGATTGATAACGTCTTTAGCGCCCTGAATGCCGCTGATTTATTTGTCCTGCCCTCACGTAGCGAAGCGTTTGGCAATGTGATTGTTGAGGCTCTGGCATGCGGCTGTCCTGTTGTCAGCACAGATTCCGGAGGCCCTCGTGAAATCCTAGAAAACGGCGCTCTTGGAATCCTCGTCCCGCCCAATGATACTAAAGAATTAGCCAGCGCGATGTTGTGTTTTATAACGCTCTCGCCTTCCGGCAAGAGCCAGCGGCTAGCCCATGGCCAGAGCTATGATGTAGAAAGTACAGTCCAAGCGTATTTGGCGCTGCTAGAGAATTGAGTTATATAGGCCTAGGCCATATTTGCCTCGCAGCACGCCTTCCCCTATACTCCACTGATGCTCACAAAAATCAAAGCAATCATCAAAAACAACCTCGCCGCCCTCTTCTGGTGGATAGTGCGCTCTTTCGTGCGCGTAGATATAGCACCCCCGCCGCAAGGCAGTGTCGTCGTCATCGCGCCCCATCCCGACGATGAGACTTTCGCTTGCGGCGCAACGATTGCACGCTTGCGCGCGCAAGAAACGCAAATCCACATTATCATCGTTTCCGACGGATCGGCCGCCACCCTCGCTGAAGGCCAAACACCTAAAGAACTCGCCAAGATACGCAAACAAGAAGCCCGCGCAGCCGCTCAAGCTCTAGGCGTACCCGACAGAGATATAAGCTTCCTTGGCTTTCAGGATGGCGAGCTTCACGAATCCGAAAAAGCCATCGCCTTTGCCCTTAATGAAGCTTTAGCAAGCCTGTCTCCTTCGCTGATTTTTGCACCTCATAAGCTGGATGCGCACCCCGATCACCGACTCGTGGCAGAGATCATGGATAAACTACCTTTGAAATGTGTGTGTTATCGCTATCTCACATGGGTCCCTGTAAGAGGCTTTTTCGGCGCTCTTCTAGAGCTGGCC
>JBFXDW010000123.1:0-4502 GCA_050180745.1 Bdellovibrionales bacterium
TAACGATAGGCTGGTGTAAATCGGCCCCCATATCTTTAATGACACGGAAAAGCGCCTGAGGCCCTCCTGTTGAGCTGCCAATCGCGATAACTTCGGGTCTAAAAATGGTGTCCGTCCGAAGAACAACCTCTTTCTTCTGAGGAACAACCTGTATAGGAGTTCTCTCTTCGGCTGCCCTCGCTTGCCGCGCCTCAATCCGCTCTTTAAGACTTTGAGGCTCTTTATCCCCCGAAGGTGCCCCGTGATGAGGTTTATCTTTAAGAGGAACAACTGGCGCTGAACGCTGTATAGAAGGGATCAGCGACGATTTAATAATCGTCTTACGCACGCCCATACGCCGCGCCAAACCTCCCAAAGCTTTCAGCTTCAAAACAAGTTCTTGCTGAAAATCTAGAGCACCAATAACAGCATGGCCACTCGAGGGTTTGGGAATATAATCCGTCGCGCCCAAAGACATGGCTTTCAAACTGATTTCTGCATTCTTTTGCGTCAGTGTTGAGGCCATAATGACCTGCACTGCGGGATCAATTTCCTTTAAGAGAGGCAAGGCCGTCAACCCATCCATGACGGGCATTTCAATATCCAGAACGATAACATCAACAGGTGCCCGTTGAAGCGTTTTAACAGCCTGCTCCCCATTACTCACAGACGAAACGATTTCAAACAAAGGATCGGCTTCAATCGCACGCGCAATCGCACCGCGAATAAAAGCCGAATCATCGACGACCATGATTCGATAGCGTTCTGTCTCGTTATTGTCTGTTTCGTTTTCGCTCATAATAACCAAACAAATTCATCCTGTTAAAGAACACAAAGCCGCATCTCAGCCCTCAATCACACCAAGCTGCAAGAGTTTGCTCTGCACAATATCCGCATCAAAGGGCTTCATGATATACTCATTCGCACCACTAGCCATGGCTTCTTGGATATGCTTGATGTCGTTTTCCGTCGTACAAAAAATGACGACAGGCTTGCCCCCCTGAGGCATCTTACGCAAAGCCCGCAAAAACTCCATACCATCCATCACAGGCATATTCCAGTCGAGCAAAACAACATCCGGCATAGCCTTTTGACAGGCCTCAACAGCTTGTTGTCCATGCTCTGCCTCCTCACAAGAAAAATCAAGCGCCTCAAAAATCTGACGCGCCACTTTTCGAATGACTCGACTATCATCAACCAGAAGGCATGATTTCATCAGTCAACCTCTTTATTGGTTTCGTCCTATACCAAACAGCCTAACTAGGCTGCATTCTCCGTCTCGAAAGACAGAAGTTTATTCACATCAAGCACAATAAGCAACTGGTCTTTCAAGCGATAAACACCGTCAGAAACCTCACGCCAACGAGAGTCTAACGTAGCTGGTGTTTTCTCATAATTAGCCGCAGGCAAAGCCATAACCTCACCGACCTGATCAACGATCAGGCTATAGAATTCTCCGCCATGATCAGCCACAACACTCATGCTTTTCTCGCCTTCCCTCCGTAGCGGCAAGTTAAGGCAGGTCCGCACATCAATTGCAGTCACAATCCGCCCCCGCAAGTTCAAAGAACCAGCAACTTCCTTAGGCGCAAGCGGCACCGTCGTAATCTTCTGCGGTCCTAAGACATCCTGAACCTGAAGCACAGGAATGCCAAAGAGCTGCTTATCAACGTACATCGTGATGAATTCCCGCGTTTCCCCCAAATTCACATCTGTAGGAAGCGCAGCTTTTGTGGTCGCGGGAAGTTTTTTATCAGTCATGAGCTGCCACCTTTACGTTACTAAGCGTTTGTTGAAGTGTTGCCAAAAGCTCCTCACGATTGAACTTGGCAACATAATCCGTAAACCCAGCTTGACGACCACGCTCAATATCACGTGGTGTCGCATGAGAAGACAGAGCAATAAATGGTGTTTCCGCCCAACGGCCTTCGTTCTTACGAACAGTTGCCGCAAACTCAAACCCATTCATATTAGGCATTTCGATATCACTCACAATCGCATCAAACTCTTCGCCTTCGTCACGCAATTTCAATGCCTCAAGAGCACTCTCTACAGCTGTCACCGTATAACCTGCAACATTTAAAAGAGGCGTTAATAGATTACGGAAGAAGGGACTATCATCAACCAAAAGCACACGATGCATAACCTCTTCACCATAGGCATCTTGCTGATCTGCCCCAAACCAATCCTTGTAAGCGCGCGCAAGATAATGGCCCGTATCAACAATATCCGTTGCCTTTCCTACGATAATCGCACTCCCCAAAAGCCCCGGACGCTGCGCAGAAAGATTGACGTTAAAGTCATCCTCGATAATATCAACGATCTCATCAACGATCAGCCCCATGCTACGGTCCTGTTCAGTGAATACCAGAACGGGCTGACGCCCCTCACGCTCCAGCTTCACATTCTCATGCAAAGGAACCAACGGCATTAACGCACCCCGATACTGAACCACCGGCTTATCTTCAGAATACTCGACCGTTTTCAGATCAATCTCCTCAAGCCGCGCTACGAGCGACAAAGGCACCGCCTTGGGAGCTTCGTCCCCAGCTTTGAACAACAACAAAGACTGACGCTTTCCAACATTCCGACGCTTATGCTCTTCTCCCTGAATTGTCTTCTCATCGACATGCATATTTCCAACACAAGTCGCAATTCCATTAGGATCAAGGATCATGACAACGCTGCCATCGCCCAAGATCGTATTACCTGAGAACATTGCTATATTCCGCAAAATCGGAGAAACCGGCTTAACAACGATTTCTTCCGTATCGAACACACGGTCAACGATAATACCAAATGACGAATTACCAACCTGCACCACAACGATAAAAGAGGTTGTTTCTCCCTCTGGCTCATCACCTATTCTCAAAATTTTCCGCAAAGACACTAGCGGGAGCAACCGATTACGTAAACGCAACACGGGCGTGCCATTGATGTGCTCAACCTGATATTCGCTTTGATCCGAAGCATGAACCAGTTCCACAACGCTTATCTGAGGAATGGCAAAACGCTCGCCTGCCGACTCCACAATGAGCGCCGACACAATCGCCAAGGTCAATGGAATCTTGATTAAAAATCTAGAGCCCTTTCCTTCCGTCGATTGCAGATCAATCGTACCGCCTATTTTTTCAATGTTGGTTTTAACAACATCCATCCCCACGCCACGACCAGAAACAGACGTTACTTTCGTTGCCGTCGATAGGCCTGGCTTAAAGATATATTGAAGGACTTGCTGATCCGACATCTTAGCCAGATCGTCTTCGCTTGCCATGTTGTTCGCGAGAATCTTATCCTTAATCTTTTTAACAGGCAGCCCCTTACCATCATCTGTAATTTCAATGATAATGTGCCCGCCTTCATGATAAGCATTAAGCAAGATCACGCCTGTATCAGGCTTACCCGCCATCAAACGATCTCTAGGCTCTTCGATTCCATGATCCGCCGAGTTCCGCACCATATGGGTCAGAGGATCTTTGATCAGCTCTAGAACCTGACGATCAAGCTCGGTATCAGCCCCCTTCATTTGCAGATCAATCTTCTTATCCAATTCAAGAGAAAGATCACGCACAATCCGAGGTAACTTTGACCACGCATTTCCGATCGGCTGCATACGCGTCTTCATAACACCTTCTTGCAGCTCAGAAGTCACATGATTCAAACGCTGTAAAGGTGATACGAACGGACTATCTTTCTGAGTCCGTACAATTTGCATCAACTGATTACGGGTTAACACCAGCTCAGAGGCAATCACCATAAGATTCTCAAGCTGCTCAACACTTACACGGATCGTTTGATTAGAAACAGAACTCTCTTTCGCAACTGCCTCTGACGTTCCCGCGACCACCTTCTTAGGCGTTTCTTCCACGACTTGTTCTTCCACGCTGGCCTCCTGATTTTTTCCGGTTTCTTCAGCACGCACAGGAACAAAGCCAAACTCATCTGGCTCGGCACCCCCCTCTAGTTCTGCCGCAACCTCTTCAACCACAGGCGCTTTCTCAACAACCCCAACAGGAGGTGCAACAGCCCCGCTGAAGTCTCCACCAGAGACCTCACCCGTTTCCCCTTCTGCCATAGCGTTCAATTCATTGATGAGGTCAGTATCATCCCCCGGTGCTTCAGCTTCGGTCGCTTCCAAAACACTAAGCAGCTCTTTGATTTGATCAATGGACCGTAAAATCAATGTGACCGCGGCAGGCGTAACAAGCAGCTCTCCATCACGGAACTTGCCCAACACATTTTCACCCGCATGCGCCAGCTTCTCGAGCCGCGGCAGGCCTAAAAATCCACACGTTCCTTTGATTGTATGAACCAAACGGAAAATGCTGCCCAACAACACGGGGTCATTAGGGTTTTGCTCTAACTTCACGAGCTCCAAGTCAAGCTGAGTTATGCTTTCGTTCGTTTCCGTTAAAAAGTCGTATAACAGATCATCCATAGGTCTATCCCCTTAACTTAGCGAGACTTTTAGCCGAATCTGGCAGCCCGTGAAGAGCATATTGGCCCAGAAACCCTAAAGAATC
>JBFXDW010000124.1:0-4455 GCA_050180745.1 Bdellovibrionales bacterium
GGATTTGGGTCGGAGACCCTTCCCAGCGCCAGCGGATTTTACCTGCCCTTAGCAACAGATCAGGGCGTCATTGGCGTGCTAGGGTATCTGCCTCGTGATCCAGAGACCTCTATATCCCGCGCAGGGCAGGAAGCCTTAGAAGCCATCGCAAGTCTTCTTGCCACCGCATTAGCACGCGTCAAAGCAGGCGAGACCAAGGAAGAGGAAAAGCCTTTCATCAAGCCGCCTACAAAAGAGGGGAGTCGCGATTTTCTTGGAGCTATGAGTGAGCCCAATCCTATGACCGCATCATCTTCAAAACACTCCCTTTCTCCTTTACCCAAGATTGACGCTCGCATAGTTGATGAACTCGCTTCAATTCTTGATGGCACAGAAAGAAATATACTACCCTCCTTCGATCTCGGACGCAAAACAACGCCCCGCACCATGCCCTCTCAAAGCATGGACGCACGCCCTGTAGCTCTTATTGGGTTGATCGAGAAAATAAAGACAAAAATGGCCGCTGAGGGCTGTAAAATCTCGCTTGATATCGACATCCCCTCAAACCTGCCTGATGTGCGCGTGGACGAGGATATGATCGGCCAAGCGCTACAAACTTTTTTCCGACACGCGCTCCAGAAAGTCGAACCCGATGCTCCTCTTCACCTCACAACCTCACGCACAGAAAATTATGTCTGCCTGAATATCATTCTACCCGCATGTCCTTTGCCAAAACGAACCTGCGCCCTAACGCTCTTGGAGGAACTCACCGCAGAAGCACAAGCTCGTCAGAACGAAGTTGACGTAAATGTCGCGATAAGCCTCGTTCAGCTTCATGGCGGACAAGCCGATACAAATGCGTTGATTGATAATAAAACAACGTATTTCATGACCCTGCCAACGGCTTAAACAGAGACCATAAATCATCTTTTGCATCGCAAAAGATTATGATTAACAACCTAGAATTGCATATTTCCCTTGAAATGGGATTTTTCCCATGATACAAAAAGCCATTGTTTTGAGACATTTCCATAAGAGCAGGAGGCTTTCAAATGGCTCATTTTCCAAACATTCCTACAGGAATAATAAGCTCGCTTTCATCGCTGCACATCACCGAAGAAACAGCGCTCTCAGTCGGACAGCAGGGCTCCTTATTGTGCGTCGATGAGATCGCTCAAATGATGCAAATTGATTTGACGTTGCGCGGTGATGAACGCGCCTTTCGTCGTCGCCTTTTAAAGACGCTCAACGCAACAGAAGAATTTTGGAAGACAGGTAACAGGCATTAGTCAGGTAACTGGAGTCAGATAACAGGTGATAGGATGCTTCCTGTTTTTTTCTTCTGAAAATTACCAACTGTTTTTCTCTTTGCAAAGAGAGCAGCGGCTCATGATAGAAGAAGATCAAAACAGAAAGATGGACTGTTATCTGATAGCTGACTCCTGATTTTTGATTCCACTTTTTTACTGATGCGCTGGATATTTTTTTATGTGATTTTTTCCGCCAACCTTTCATGCATGATTTTTTAGTAAAGAGTGTGTATGATTTGCAACACTCGAAAAAGTGAAAAAAACAAACCCAAACGGTGGAAAAAATGAGCCCCCAAAAAACAAATAAAGGAAAAAAAATTGGCCTCCTTGGCGGCTCATTCAACCCCGCGCATGAAGGTCACCTGACGATGAGTTTGTTCGCGCTGGAACGTTTAAATTTAGATGAAGTTTGGTGGCTTGTCTCGCCACAAAATCCATTAAAAAGCCAAGAAAACATGGCGCTTTTAAAAACACGCGTACAACAGGCGCAACACCTAACAAAAGCACACCGAAAGATCAAAGTGAGCATCCTTGAAACGCGCTTGAAGACAACTTACACGATCGACACATTGCGTGCGTTGAAGGAAAAATTTCCCGCCCATTTTTTTGTTTGGTTGATGGGTGAAGACAATCTGAAGAGCTTCCATTTATGGAAATCATGGGAGGAGATTTTTGCATCACTTCCGATTGCTGTTTTTCGTCGTTCAGGGTATTCTAGGGGACATCGACGATCAGAAGCGGAAGTAAAATTTAAATCCGCTTTATGTCCGTTGGTGTCGGTCGATAAGCTGGCCGTCAGTCCTCCGCCCGTCTGGGTGGTTCTGGATAATGAGTTGAACCCGATATCTGCAACACAGATTAGGGATGAGTCAATCAGCCCAACTGAACGAAGGAGTTCTATCATGGTTGTAAAAAAACCCGCCGCCAAAAAGACGGCTAGCAAGGCAACAGCTAAGAAAACGACTGCAAAGCGGAAGCCTGCAGCCAAAAAAACCGTAGTTAAGAAAGCAACGACAGCTAAGAAGACCGTAGCGAAGAAAGCAACGGTTAAAAAGACCGTAGCTAAGAAGGCGACAACAGCAAAAAAGGCCACCGTTAAGAAGACGGCTGTAAAGAAACCTGCAGCTAAGAAAACGGCTGCTAAGAAAATGGCAGCTTGCAAAACGACAGCTACTAAAGCTGTTACAAAGCGGACGCCAGCAGCCAAAAAGACAACGGCTCGCAAAACGGTCAAAAAAGTTGCAACGAAGAAATAGGATTGGATTTACCCTTTTCTAACATGTCTTCTTGTTAAGACCTTAGTTGGGGAACACCCATAATTGGGGAGTACCCTGAAAACCCTCGCTTCGCGCACATGCAGGCGAGGGTTTTTTTATGATTGTTTTTCATAGTTTTCCCCATAATCCACATGGCATTTCACCTATAGAGTCCATATACCTCTTACAGAACAGCAATAGCTTTGCTATGAAGGGGCATGACTAAGACATCACAACTCCCCGCCCTGCAAAGCACCTTCCCCGTGAACGACTCCTCACAGAGCCGAACCATGCCTCATAATATAGAGGCGGAACAGGCCCTAATCGGAGCTATTCTCGTCAACAACAACGTCTTCGAAAAAGTCGCCGATACGGTTAAACCAGAACATTTTTATGACCCTGTTCATCAGCGGATTTATGAAGCAATTGCAACGTTGGTAGGACGCGGCCAAATCGCAGACCCAAAAACGCTAAGAGGTTTATTTGAGAACGATCCTGCCCTAGAAAGCGTTGGTGGAGCCCAATATTTAGGGGACCTCGCAGCAAGTGTCATCACAGTCATCAACGCCCATGATTATGGGCAGCTCATTCACGACCTGCATTTACGTCGCCAATTGATCACGCTTGGCGAAGATATTGTGAATGAAGCCTATCAACAGGATCTTGACCGCCCCGCGAACAAACAAATTGAAGAGGCTGAACATTTCCTGTTTGAGCTTGCCCAAACCGGAGAACTCAACCGCGGCTTTATCAAGCTTGATAAGTCAATGGCCGAGTCCTTACGCATGGCCGATGAGGCCTTTAAACGAGACAGCCACATCACGGGAGTCACAACAGGCTTGCGAGATCTAGATCGTAAACTGGGCGGCTTTCAACGCTCTGATCTGATTATCTTGGCAGGACGGCCTTCGATGGGGAAAACTGCCCTCGCAACAAATATGGCAATCAATGCCGCCAAGGCGTTCTCAGAAAGCAATGGACGGGAAGGTAGCGCTGTTGCCTTTTTCTCTCTTGAAATGTCAAGTGAGCAACTTTCAACACGTCTGCTTGGAGATTACTCAAGCGTGCCTGCGGATAAAATCCGACGCGGCGAAATCAAGCAAGAAGATTTCAGTAAATTCATTGAGGCTTCAAACTTCCTATCACGCGCACCTCTTTACATCGACGACACGCCTGGTATTTCTGTGGCCTCGTTACGCACACGCTCACGACGACTAAAACGGCTTGTGCCTAATCTTGGATTAATTGTTATCGACTACTTGCAGCTCTTGCATGGCTCGGCTCGCAATGCCGAAAGTCGTGTTCAAGAAGTTTCTGAAATCACACGTGGCTTAAAAGGTTTAGCCAAAGAACTCGACCTGCCCGTCATAGCATTGTCTCAACTTTCACGTGCTGTCGAAGCACGTGAAGACAAACACCCTCAACTCGCTGACTTGCGTGAATCAGGATCTATTGAACAAGATGCTGACGTCGTCATGTTCGTCTATCGAGAAGAGTACTATCATATGCGCAGCGAACCTTCTCGTCGCGCAGATGAAGCTGAAGACAAATTCAACACACGCTATCAACGTTGGATGGAACGCGGCGAAGAAGTGCGCAACGTTGCCGAAGTTTTAATTGCTAAACAAAGGCACGGACCAATTGGAACCGTTCCGCTTCATTTCAATGGTGAATTCACACGCTTTAGTAACCTCGAGCGCAATTACGATGCGGTTGAGAATTAATTGAGAAACACACTATAATATATTCACAAAACACAACCGCATTCACCTTGAAAACGTGTGGTGTTTTTTGTGCCATAGTTGTTTTTTACTTTGTGTTTATGGTTATTTTTTCGTTTACAAACAATCTTTCCTCACCCTACCATCCCCGTTAACCATAACAGATCAAGCAAGATATAGCTTGCCAAG
>JBFXDW010000125.1:0-4311 GCA_050180745.1 Bdellovibrionales bacterium
ATCGGGAAAACAGGATCTTGTATGGAGAATAGATGAGAAAAAAAGATAGGAAAAATCAATTTTTTGAAGATTGAAAGCGGATTTTAGTTGTCATAAGAGAATCATCCGTTTATAAGCTGGCGACTTGTTTGAAAAGCAGATAAGCCTGGGTAGCTCAGTTGGTAGAGCAGAGGACTGAAAATCCTCGTGTCGGCGGTTCAATTCCGTCCCCAGGCACCATGAAATAAGAGGGGCTTGCCCCTCTTATTTCATGGTAGTTGGGCAGAGTATTGAACCAGCCCGAAGGGCGGTTCACGATTTCGTTGGCGAGCCTGCGTATTATTTCGACGAAGGAGAAAACGCAAGGGCGAGCTTACGAAAGCGCCGCGCAAGCTACGGGAACGTAGTGACCGTAGCGAGCACATTCCGTCCCAGTGCCACGTGTTTAGTGTTTTATAGAATTCGGGTGTATAGCTCAGCGGGAAACCGCCCTACCTTGACATGGCTTAGATGTGTGTGTCACAGGTGGGGGCTCTTCCCCAAAGTGTGTAGTTTTTGGGAATCGGGTTAACTTAAGATATTATATATAGAATTCGGGTGTATAGCTCAGCGGGAGAGCACTACCTTGACATGGTAGGGGTCACAGGTTCAATCCCTGTTACACCCACCAACCTTTTCAATAGGTTGGTATAAGTGGCTGGTTTGCCTTTAGATTCTGAACAGGCTCTTACGCTCTTTGCAATCATTAAAAAGGAAAATCTTTCGTTGACAAAAGGGGAAGAATCCGGCAAAAACGCGCATTCCACGGCTCGTTTTTCGCGGCTCGCGGGCGGGTGCTTTATGGTCCCGTGTTCATATTAATGTATAGAAAAGTAGGTTTGAGAGATGTTTGCAGTCGTAAAAACTGGTGGCAAGCAATATAAAGTTGCTCAAGATGATGTGATTCAAGTTGAAAAACTTGATGTCGAAGAAGGCAAGAGCGTTGATTTGCAGGACGTGTTGATGGTTTGCGATGGCGACAAGGTGACCGTTGGAACGCCGCTGGTAGCTGGTGCTAAGGTAACAGCAGAAGTTGTTTCACAAGCTCGGACAGGCAAGCTGATCGTGTTTAAAAAGCGTCGTCGTCAGAACTATCGTCGCAAGAAGCATCACCGCCAAGATTTTACGGTTCTGAAAATCACGGCGATTAAAGCCAAATAACTTTAGGTTTTGAAGGAGAGATATCATGGCACATAAAAAAGCCGGTGGTTCGTCACGTAACGGACGCGACTCAGCAGGGCGTCGTTTAGGTGTTAAATTGTCAGGTGGTCAACAAGCGCAAGCTGGGGCGATCATCATTCGTCAACGCGGCACAAAATATTATCCTGGTACGAATGTCGGTATGGGTAAGGATCACACGATTTTTGCTAAGATTGAAGGTCGTGTTGTTTTCCGTGAGGTCAAAGAACGTATGTATGTTTCTGTTGAAGAAGCTGCATCTGTTGAGAAGGCTGCGTAAGCTTTTACAGGGCCCAAAGTTTCTAAAAGCCGACAACCTTTACTTTGAGGGTGTCGGCTTTTTCGTTAGGCAGAAAAAACAATGAAATTTCTCGATCAGGCAAAAATCTATGTGAGCAGCGGACGCGGAGGCGCAGGATGCCTGAGCTTTCGGCGTGAGAAATTCGTGGAGCGCGGCGGCCCCGATGGTGGTGATGGGGGGCGCGGTGGCGATGTGATTATTGAGGCGGCGAATAATCTGAATACGCTCATTGACTATCGCTATCAACAGCATTTTAAAGCTCAGAATGGTCGTCACGGGGAAGGGCGTAAAAAGAGCGGAGCCAAGGGCGAGGACGTTGTTCTGAAAGTTCCCGTGGGCACACAAATCTTGGCTGAGGATAAGGAAACAGTTCTTCTGGATATGACAGAGAATGGCCAACGTATTGTCTTTTTAAAAGGCGGTGACGGTGGTTTTGGGAATACTCATTTTAAAAGTGCGACCAATCAAGCTCCTGATAAGACGACACCGGGGTGGCCAGGGGAAGAGCGCGAGATATGGCTGCGTCTGAAGCTGATTGCCGATGCGGGGTTGGTGGGGTTGCCTAATGCAGGAAAATCGACGTTTCTGGCGGCGTGTACCGCAGCTAAGCCTAAAATAGCGGATTATCCCTTTACGACTCTGTCGCCCAATCTTGGTGTTGTACGGCTCGGTGAGAAGCATGGTAAACAGGCGTCTGGTGTTGATTTTGTGATCGCTGACATTCCGGGCCTGATTGAGGGGGCTCATGAAGGGCAGGGGCTTGGAGATCGCTTCTTGGGGCACATTGAGCGTACTCAGGTTCTGCTGCATTTGATTGATGGAACGGCTCAGGATGTTGTGGCGAATTACAAGACGATCCGTGAAGAGCTTAAGTCTTATGGTCGTGAGGTATCGAAAAAGAAAGAGATCATAGCGCTCAACAAGTGTGATGCTCTTTTGGATGAAGAGATTGCCGAGAAAGTTGCGGCGCTCAAGAGCGCTACGAGACGTAAAATCTATACAATTTCCGCCGTTTCGCGTCAGGGCGTGGATGAAGTGTTGCAACTTATGGCGCAAAAAATCCATGGGACTTCAGGGGCTTGAAACTATCCCCATTCTTGTGGATAAGTCTGTGTGTAAGCTGTTGTTGGGGCCTAAAATCGAAGCTAGAACAAGGGATTTTCTCGCTTTGCACAAAAAATAGGCATACCAAGCTAACCTATTGATTTATAACAAATGAAATAAGGCAACTTTTTGATTTCTCTTTGAAAATCGTTATAGAACCGAATGGATTGTTGTCTTTTTAAGAAAATGTGTACAAGTCTCCGGCGACTAGCTGCTTTCTTGGGCCAAGTCAAGGGGCAAAAAACACGGCGGCTACCTATAATGAGTAGGATTCTTGCCTGAAATTGGTAGAATACGCTTTTATGCGTTCTTTATGTCAGATGAAATCCAGAATCAACAGGGATGACTGCGCCTGTTGTGGAGGGGGCCCTCAAAAGGAACATGACGGTTTCCTCAATGGCTTGTGGATCGCTGGCACGTTTTAAGGGGGTTCTTTTAATCATATCTTTGAAGTGCTTGGCAGATTCTTTATCGCCTTTTAAGGATGGCCCAAGAGCGATCGCATTGATACGTACTCGTGGCGCATATTCTTTTGCCTGAGAGGGGATGGTTTGTCTTAGAGTTTGACGACTCTTATGATATTTGGAGAGGTGTAACTCTTTTGCTGTTGTGTTATCCAAGAGGTAAATAACTGCGCCAGCTTCTTTTCTAGGAAGTTGTTTGACAAATTTCTTCGTTAAAGTTTGTGGCGCCAATAGATTGACTTGCCAGTGGCGCGTACCTTCGGGATCATGCTTATCATAAAGAAAAAGGCTGGCGTTATGAATGAGAGCCGTGACGGGGGGGGCTTCCTTGCTGAGCCTTTTGAATAGTGATTTAACCTCGTCTTTCTCTTCAAAATTGGCGCTGATGGTCCATGCTTTTTGGCCTATCTTGTCAATCTCTTCAGCTAGTGCTGTGGCTTCTTTTTCTGAGCTGTTATAGTGGATGGTTATGTCCCATCCATTACGTGCCAGATGCAGGGCGATTTCGCGGCCTATGCGCTTGGCACCACCAGTTATAAGGGCGTGTTTCATTTTCTTTGTCCTCTTTTTCTCGGTTCTTGGGTTAGGGCAGAGATCACGCCGTGCCATGTGCGGACCTCTTGGTCTGTCATTTCAGCGCGGCGCAGCATGCTCTGTAAATTATGTGTAATGGTCGGCTTCATGTCTTCATTAGGAAAGAACCCTGTGCGATCTAGCTCATCTTCGAGGCGTTGATAGAAATGAAGGTAGTCATCGCTTGTCGCGGGAGAGCTCCGTCCTTGATAGGTTTGAAGGGCGGGCGTGTTGTCTTTGGTCTGAAACCATTCATACCCAATTAAAAGAACACATTGTGCCAGATTAAGAGACATAAAATCGGGGTTTAAGGGGATGGTGATTTTTGCATTGGTTCTGGCGATATCATCTTTGGTCAGACCTGCCCGTTCGGGGCCAAAGAGCACGCCTATTTTTTGTTCCGCTTTTATTCGTGCAGCCATATCATCTGCTGCGGCGCGCGCTGTAAAAATGCGGTTCGTCATATCATTATTGCGTGCTGTCGTGGCATAGACAAAATGCAAATCGGCTATGGCTTCTTCGAGTGTTTCAAAAACGGTTGCGTTTTCGAGAATTTCATCCGCGCCTGCCGAGGCTGCCATCATGCGCTGTTTCAAGGCTTCTGGTAAGGGCCATGGATCGCGCGGCTTCACGAGGCGAAGATCAGGCAGGTTACAGTTTCCCATGGCGCGC
>JBFXDW010000126.1:0-4298 GCA_050180745.1 Bdellovibrionales bacterium
CCGCCACAAAATATGAAAGACCATAAAAAGGAGGCAATCATATTCCAAAACGCAAAATATCGCCATGGCATAGGACTCATGCCGATTGCTAGCGCGCTCACATTCCGTACGCCATACATGAAACGATAGGATAAAATAAAAGCAGCGGCGTATTTTTCCAAGGCTTTAAAGATGTGGTCCAGTTTGTTCTCGAGATGAGGTTTTTTATCAAGGATTTTCCTGCCAAAAAAACGTCCTAAGACGAAAAAAAACTGATCGCCCAACATGCTTCCACAGCCTGCTGCTAGAAAGAGCCAGAAGAAGTTTAACAGACCTTGTTGTACGGCAAGGCCAGCGAAGACAACGAAAGTTTCGCCTTCAAGAGCAGTCCAGATAAAGGTGATAAGGTAAAAAAGAGCGCCATTTTGTTGGATGAGATCGAAAATTTCCTGCATGGAGGCTCCTTTTGTTTAGCTTGTCTGAAGTTTTTAGGCTCTAAAGGAAGATGTAGCAACCTATAAAAAACATTTAGCATTTGGCATTTAGTTCATCTTCCTTCATATTTTCCTTCTATCAAATCACAAGAGGATAAGCGCTATGTTACGTGAGGATATCAACGAGGCTATGAAAACCGCTATGCGAAATAAAGATACAGAAACGCTGGGAACGATCCGGCTTGTCATGGCTAAGCTCAAGGATCAGGACATAGCGGTGCGCGCTAAGGGCAATCAAGATGGGATTAATGAGCCTGAGATTACAAGCATGCTGCAAGGCATGATTAAACAGCGGCGCGAATCTGTAGCTCTTTATGAAAAAGGAGGCCGTCCGGAGCTGGCAGCGAAAGAGTCTGCGGAGATTGTTGTGATCGAGCGTTTTCTGCCAACACAGATGGACGAGGCCGCTGTGAAAGCTGCGATCGAGAAAATTATCGCAGATACAGGAGCGGCCGGTATAAAGGATATGGGCAAAGTTATGGGCGCACTCAAGAGCGCCTATGCCGGACAAATGGATTTCTCGGCGGCTAGCGGCATGGTTAGAGGATTATTGTCCAGTGAAAAATGAGGGTGAGGCTTTCCTTGCGCTTCTCCCCTAAACACCAATATCTCATCCCTCATCAGCAAAGACGTTCCCGTAAACTATATTGGATCGGCTACAGCTATTCGCCAAAGAGTAGTTTTTGGCGGATATAGGCTGCTGTGCGTGTGATGATAGGTTTTCGAGCCGCTTTCTTTTTGTAGCGGGCGAGCATCTTTTCCGCATATTCCAGAATGAGAGTTTCCTCATGTTTACTGAATTCTTTTTGATTTCTTCCCATGACAATTGGGAAATTGCGGCGCATGAATGAGAGTTCCACGCCTGCAAGACGGAATCCTATCTTGGGAGCTACAATGAGTACTTGGTTGGATTCTGAAACTTGTGTTTCAAGACAGGTGATAGATGGATGGTCTACGTTTCCTCCAGCATATTGAATTCTGAGTTTTGAGCCTTTTTGAAAAGCCATTTCTGTAACGATGCGATAGCCAAAACATCCCATATCACCGTTGATGGCTCGTGCAATGTAGGAGAATGTCTCTGTAATTCCTTTTAATTGTTTATCCTTATTAGAAGCTGTATATGTCGCCATTTTTTATAAATCCTTTGTAGAAAATATTTTTGAGTTTCTGCGCTATAATACGCTATAAGCATGCAAGCAATTAAAAAAACGCCCTTATGGTTAATTTTCGTTCATGAGCTTTCCTCCATCCTTTCTTGATGAATTGCGGGTGCGCCTACCCTTGTCCGAGCTTGTGGGTAAGCGCATGCGTCTGACTCGCGCGGGCCGCGAGTTCAAAGGCTGCTGCCCGTTTCATAAAGAAAAAACACCTAGCTTTTATGTGAATGACGAAAAGCAGTTCTATCACTGCTTCGGCTGTGGGGCACATGGCGACATTATCGGTTTTATGATGCGCCATGATAATATGAGCTTTCCTGAGGCGATCGAGTATTTGGCCGCGCAAGTGGGGTTACCTGTACCGCAGGACACACCTCAAGAGCGTGAGCAGTTCGATCGTGAAAAGCACCTGCTCCAGCTTCTCGAGAGGGCTACGGCCTTTTTTGAATATGCGTTACGTCAGCCAGAGGGCCGCGAAGCCTATGGCTATCTGATGCGGCGAGGTTTGAGCGACGAGGCGATTAGTCGCTTTCGTTTGGGGTATGCGCCAACGAATGCGCAGAGCCTTATTGAGGCTATGCAGCGAGAAGATTACACGCTTCAAGATATGCTCTCTGTCGGCCTGATTAAAAAGTCGGATCGTAATGACGATCATTATAGCTTTTTTCGTGATCGAGTGATGTTTCCCGTTGCAGATCGTCGTGGGCGTACCGTTGCGTTTGGCGCGCGTATCATGGGAGATGGTGAACCCAAATATTTGAACTCGGCAGATCATGTTCTCTTTCATAAAGGTCAGCTCCTCTATGGGCTGTCGCGGGCGCGTGCGGCATTGGGGCAAGGTAAAGAGCTTATTGTCGTCGAAGGCTATATGGATGTGATTGCGCTTGTTGAGGCTGGGTTTGTCGGCGCTGTTGCTCCTTTGGGGACGGCCATGACGGAAAGCCAGATGGAGCTCCTCTGGCGGCTTTTACCGCGCACCGATAATCGTGATCCTTCGCGAGATTACAGTCCTATTCTTTGCTTCGATGGTGATAGTGCGGGCGTGCGGGCTGCTGCGCGGGCAGCTAGTCGCGCCCTGCCCCTTTTAACGCCTGAGAAGACAATCCGTATCGCTTATTTGCCTGAAGGAGAAGATCCAGACTCGTTATTACAAAAAGCAGGCCCTTCCGCGATGCGCTCTGTTTTAGAGCAAGCTAGGCCTATGGTTGAGATTCTGTGGGATTTGGCTCTTGAGGGGCGCGTGTTACGTACGCCCGAAGATCGCGCGGCGTTTCAGCAAAGTTTGCGCCAGAAGGTTGCTCAGATTCAGGATGAAGGATTAAGCGGACTGTATCGTGATGCGATTGAGAAAAAACTGGCATCTTTTTTCCAGTGGCGAAAACCAGAGGTCAATCAGTTCCGCCGTCCCTATCAACAAAACCAGAAATATGGAGGACGTGGAGGCTTTCGTCAGCCAAGCCGTTTGACAACTCCTATTGCGCCCTCCCCCAAACAGCCACTTGATGCTCAGCATTTGCGTGAGCGAGTCCTTCTGGCGCTCATGGTTAATCACCCTACTCTTTTTGGTGAATTTGGCGAGGAGTTGGCTCGAAATTCCTTCAAAGACCCTCGATATGATGCGTTAAGGCAACAAATAGTTACCTTCTTTGAAAGTGATTCGCATGAAACTCTTGACGTGGAGGCTATTTATCGCCATTTCTCCTTAGAGGAAGGTGGTAACGAGGCGCAAAGTACCCTTGGCGAAATTTTGTCTGACTCCACATTTGTACACGCAGGATTTGCGCGTGCCGACCGACCTGTTAATCATGCCCGCGCGGGGTGGAAATCTATTTGGAACAAGTATTTGCAGGAGCAATTACAAACAGACCTACAGCAAGCGACTAAGTTATGGCGCGAGAATTCCTCGGATGCCAACCTTCGCCGTTTGCTGGCTTTGCGTGAGCAGATTGAAAAACTGGTTAGCGAATCAGTAGAGCAGACGTTGGAAGGGCGCGAGGATTATTTTGCGTAAGACATACTCTTCGCTTTGTGAAGAGGTGGCATTTAGAAACACCCTCCCGCAAGGGGGGGGGGGAGGGTCTGGGAATGTTTATGATGCCAGCTCTTAATATGGTTGGGAGTTTATTTTTATTTTAACTAGAGGGCGAGTGGCACATCATGGCGAGCGCACCAAAAAAGAAAACAACAACGACAACAAAAAAGAAGGCAGCTCCTAAAGCTGCCAAGATGACAAAAACAAAGACTGCAACAGTGTCTAAAAAGACGACGGCTGCGCCCAAGAAAAAAGCGCCTGAGAAAAAGGTCAGCAAGGCTACGACTGCATCTAAGCCTAAGAAGAAGGCTGAGGCTGATTCAAAGACTGTAAAAACGGTTAAGCCCAGCAAAGCCCCTCAAGCAGCTAAAACAGTGACTAAGTCAACCAAGGCGACAAGTGAGGCTTCAAAAAAGGCGGCACCCAAGACGGTGAAGAAAGAGGCTTCAGAGAAAGCCACGAAAGCGACGACAAAAGCAGCGCCTAAAAAGACAAAAAAAGCGACGAAGGCAGAAACTAAGATTGAAGAGCCTCAGAGTGAGGATATATCTTTTGAGGACGACTCTCTAGAAGATGATGCCGAAGAAGTTATCGTACCTGCGGCAAATGCTGCGGATGCCTTGAAAAAAATGATTG
>JBFXDW010000127.1:0-4295 GCA_050180745.1 Bdellovibrionales bacterium
GCAGATGCAAGCCTATCCTCGCAAATAATCTCGCAGGCTGCCTAAAGGTCCAAAAAGGGCTGAAAACAGCCCAATAAGGCCTGCAACCAGCACAATTGCGGGTCCAGAGGGCAGGCTTATGTAAAAAGACAATAACAACCCCGTATAGGATGAAACTAATGCAAAGCCTATAGAGAGCGGCAAGATGCGGTCTATGTTGTGGCTCCAAAAGCGGCTGCCGATAGCGGGTAAGATCATCAGTCCTAAGGCCATCAATGTTCCCATGGCTTGAAAGGCTGTGACTAGATTGAGCATTAAGAGGCTGAAAAAGAGGCCGTTTGTTAAACCGTGACGTTGCCTGCCCATGCTTCCCAGAAAAGCTGGATCCAAGCCGTCGATCACGAAATAGCGATAAAAACCGGCCAATGTAAAAAGAGACAAAATCGAGACTCCGCTGATAAGCCATAAGGCGTCTTGATCTATTCCAAGAATGTTGCCGAATAAAATATGTGTCAGATTGAGATTGCCTGCATTGATAGACAGCAGAATAACACCGATGCTAAGAGACAAGAGGTAAAGCAACGTAAAGGCGCTGTCTTCTTTGAGCTGCGTAAAGCGCGTGAGGATAACGGCAGCTAGGCCGACGGCAAGGGCAGCTATGATCCCGCCGATTGTCATGGCGCTCAGGGACAGGCCTGCGGCAAGAAACCCTAAGGCTATCCCCGGAAGGATGGCATGAGCTAGAGCATCTCCGGCTAGAGTCATTCTTCGGAGCATCATAAAGACTCCTAAAGGCGCGGCGCCTATCGACAGGGCAAAGGCGGCGCCTAACGCGCGGCGCATGAAGGCAAACTGCAGAAAGGGATCGGTGAGCATATCTATCATTTGAGATCCTCTGGCGCCTTGATTTCGGCCATATCCAAGTCAAACGAAAGCAGGTTTTTCTCGAACAATTTATGTGTGTGGCCCTTGCCCAAGCATTTGCCGGACAGAACAAAAGATTCTGGAAAATATTTCTTAATCAGCAGCAAATCGTGCAAAACGCAGAAGATAGTCTTGCCTTTTTGGTGCCAGTCGAGAAGAAGCTCCATCAGGCGTGCTGTTGTGTTTGCGTCAATGCCTGAGAAGGGCTCATCAAGTAGAAGCACGTCTGCGTCTTGCAGCCATAGCCGCGCAAAAAGCATTTTTTGAAACTGGCCGCCAGAGAGTTCGCCAATTTGGTGATCTTGAAGCGCATCAAGGTTCATCCATTTTAAAACTTGCGCTGCGCGTTCTTTATGTGTGTTCAAAAGCGTACGATTATTGCCTAGTGCAGGCCAGAATCCTGTGCACACCAGTTGCATAACAGAAAGAGGGTATGTCTTGTCTATGGTGCTTGATTGCGGCAGATAACCGATTTTATTCTTGATTTTATCAGCGTGGATGATCGTGCCTTCTTGAGGCTTGATTAGGCCTGCGATTACCTTCAGTAATGTGCTTTTTCCGGCGCCATTGGGGCCAGCGATGGCGGTTAAAGAGCCTTCCTGAAAGTCACCAGAGACTTCGCTTAGCGCCTTATGGGGGCCGTAAAAAACAGAAACATTCTTAAGCGTGATCAGCGTATTCGTCATGATAGAGCCCATAGTGTCATAGAGAGGACAACGCCTGACAATAAGGCTGCAATGAGAAGGCGGGAAGTGAGGTTGAGTGACAGCATGGAAGGAAAGAGGCTCTTTGTGTTAAATCCGATATGGAGTATAATGTCTTACCTCATAAAACAAGAAGGATTTCTTTATCATGCTTCGGCACCTTTTTCTGTTTCTGTTTTGTTTCATGAGCGCGCTTGTGAGCATGCCTGTTCATGCGAATGTCACGCCGGTCAGGGTCACCGCGAGTTTCAGTATTCTTGCTGATATGGTGCAGCAGATAGGCGGAGAGGCGGTAGAGGTCAAAACGCTTGTGGGGGCAGGACAGGACTCGCATCATTATGAGCCTTCACCTCAGGATGCGGCTAAGCTTGCGGATGCAGAGATTATCGCGATTAACGGCCTTCATTTCGAAGGATGGATGGGGCGGCTTATTGAAGCTTCGGGCACGAATGCAAAATTACTTGTTGCGGCGCGGGGGATTGTGCCTCGTCTTCTAAGCGAGGAATCTGCTCATCACCATCATCACGATCACGATCACGATAAAGCACATAGAACGGAGGAACCTGCCTATGATCCGCATGCTTGGCAGGATTTAAAAAATGCAGCTATATATGCGCGGAATATTGCGGCTGCATTGATGGAGGCGCGGCCAGAATATGCTTCTTTCTTTCAAGATCAGGCAGCTGCTTATATCCAAAAGATTGAGGCGCTTGATGCCAAGCTGAAACAAGATTTTGCGGCGATCCCCGAAGCGCAACGGAAAGTGGTCAGCAATCATGATGCGTTTGGTTATTTTAGCGCAGCCTATGGTGTGCGTTTTTATGCGCCTGTGGGGGTGAATGAAAACACCGAACCTTCCGCAAAAGATATGGCAAAACTGATTCAAACAATAAAAGATGAAAACATCCATGTTTTATTCGTCGAAAATATGTCTTCGCCACGCCTCATGAAGCAACTTGCCAAGGATACGAAGGCACGCGTTGGCGGTGTTTTATATGCTGATGCGTTATCCCCGCCGCAGGGGCCTGCGCCGACTTATCTTGATATGATGACGCATAATGCCGAGCTTATCCTGAAAGGGATCAGGTGAGGGATCAGATTTTCGTTTTTTCTTCTCTTATGATGCTCTCGATAATGAAAAGCGGGCGTTGTTTGGATTCGATATAAAGACGGCCTAGATATTCACCAAAAACACCAAGGCATAAAAGCTGAACGCCACCGATCAAGAGAACGACAACCATCAAGCTTGTCCATCCGGGAACCACATGTCCCATAACCCAAGCGTGTAAGACATAAATCAAAAGACCAAGGCCAAAAACGCCGCATAATGCACCGCCATAAGAAGCTATGCGTAAGGGCCTCGTAGAAAAACTGGTGATGGCATCAAGCGCAAAATGAAGCATCTTACGTAGCGGGTATTTCGTTGTGCCAGAGGCTCGTGCGGCGCGGTGATAGGGGATCGCTTTTTGGTTGAGGCCAATCCAGCTTGTCATGCCGCGCAAAAACCGGCTCCGCTCTGGCATGGCGTTCAATTTATCAACGGCGCGACGTGACATAAGGCGAAAATCGCCTGCATTCTCGGGCATAGGCATGCTCGTGAGATGACTGAAGCTCCAGTAAAACAGAGAGGCTGAGGCTTTTTTGAACCAGCTTTCTCCGTCACGTGCGGTGCGTTGACCAAAGGCTATGTCTGCGCCTTCGTCAAGAGCCGCTGACATCTCCGTCAATAGTTCGGGAGGGTCCTGAAGGTCTGAATCCAAGATAAGAATGCGGTCTCCTTGGGCTTCGAAAAGGCCTGCTGTGAGCGCTGCTTGATGGCCAAAGCGGCGTGAAAGGTTGATGATAACGAGATGAGCGTTATCTTGTGCGGCGGCTTTCATGATCTCAAGTGTGGCATCTGTTGAGCCATCATTGACCAGAATAATCTCGTAAGAGTCTTCGGCGACGGTCTTGCATGCGGCGTCGGTTCGTGAGATGAATTCGTGCAGGATTTCCTGTTCGTTAAGGCAGGCAGAGACAACAGAGAGCTTCAGCTTAGAAGAGCTTGTCATGGTCATCCTTCATGCTTGTGAAAAGGCCTGCATAAACGTTTGCGATAGGGGGCCAGTCCCACGCTTCTTGAGCAAAGCTGACAAGATGATCCTCTGTACGGTCGAGGGGCAGGGGGATAGAGAAATTTCTGATTTTTGTTTCCCACGCTTTGGCGGTACGTGCTGGGTCGTGCGGCCATAATTTAGCGGTGTGTAGAAAAGACATGGCGGGACGGCATCCTTGTGCCGTTTCTTTGCTGCACAAAACAGGCAGGCCGCAAGCCATGGCTTCTTGAATGACTAAAGGAAAGCCCTCGCCATAGCTTGGCATCACAAGCAAGTCTGCGGCATGATATAACTCGGTGAGCGATAAATTGACGCGATTCCGGAATACATGGACGTTGGGTAACAGCCAGTTTTCAGGGCTAATAGGGCCATTACCAACCATCCAAAAACGGCACATGGGCAGAGCTTTTGCCAAGAGATGCAAAACGGCGAGGCCTTTTTTCTCTACAAAGCGACCGACAAAAAGAAAGACAGGTTGATCTCGTTTAAGGGCGAATTGTTCTCTTAAAAAACGGCGATTCTCTGGTATGGGCGGTTGAAAGGTACGTAAATCGACTCCGTTGGGGATTACCTTAATGGCGCGTGTGAAGGG
>JBFXDW010000128.1:0-4146 GCA_050180745.1 Bdellovibrionales bacterium
AGCGCTATAAAAAAACGAGACGGTCAACTCGTTTTTACCGATTATATTCTTGATGATCCTAATCGGGCGAATCCGGCTGTTAAGGCGTGGTTAGCTCATGAGAGAGGGGCGGCTCCTTTGCCTTATATTGATATGGTCAAAGAATGGAAGGGGCTGGGCTTTGATATGAGGGTGGCTGAGGATCAGACCGATTTTTACCGCGAGTCTATACTTAAAGCATTAGCCGAGTTTTCAGAATTTTTAAAAAACAATCACCCAAGCCCAGAGACAAAACCAGCAATTGTCAAAGAAATTGATTTGTGGGCGCGGCGGCTGGCAGCGTTTGAGGGCGGGCTGAGATATTGCCGTTTTTATGGGATTAAGAAATAATCTTACCCATTCTGCGGTGCGGACGATTTATTCCCTCGGCGCATCATCATTATGAAGATAAAAAACCAGAACCAGAAACGATTTCTTTGTTTCTTCTCATCCTCAAAATCTAGTGTAGTTTGATGTGGTACAAAGTGCCGCAGCTTTTTCTTTTTACGAAATTCCTTGTGTTTCTTCTCAACAGCCACGATCTCGCTGATGATATCCTGTTCTTTGCGCTCAAGATGAGAGATTTGTTCCATCCAACGCGTCACTTTAGCGAGTAGTGATGGCTTGAGTGCTTCTGGAGCTCCTTTTTCAGCTGCTTGGACGTGGAGGGCGTCTTTTTTAGCCGAGGTAACTGTCCAATCTTGAAGCAGTTTTCTTAAATGATTTTGTTTGGCAAGTGTGGCTCGTTCTTTTTTTGTCATATATGTCTCCTCTTATAATTCCGCTACCGTTATAAACTTATTTCGTAAAACTTGCGTTAATGTGCCTTTCTTTCCAGTTTGTTATGGTTAATATGGGTTAATCATCTCTTTCTTTTTATGAATAGATTAATCTAAGGGGCGTTTTTCTTTTTTGCCTGTAGCCTGTTGCATTTCCTCTATACTCATTCTTGATTCCTTATTTTGATCTCCTCTTTCTTTCCGACTTCTTTTCAGCTATTTACTATCGCTATGATTCCTGATCTCGTTTTTATTCCTCCTGTTATCGCTCACCGTGGCGCTGGGCAAACCGCGCCTGAGAATACGCTCGCGGCGATCTCTCGCGCTCATGAAGAGGGCGCGCGCTGGGTCGAATTTGATGTGAAAATCACTTATGACGGTGTGCCTATTCTAATGCACGATGAAAGTCTTGAACGCACAACAGATGGGCAGGGTCTTGTGTCCGAGGTTATGTGGAAGGACGTTAAGATATGTCATGCAGGGCGAGAAAAAGGTGTTGAGTCCAAAGACGAATATGTCCCACATCTTACCGATGCTTTGCAGGAAGTCATCAAATGTGGGCTTTCGGCGATCATAGAGATGAAACCTTGTCCGGGGCGAGCCAAGGCGACAACAATGGTGGCGATGATTGAGATTGCCAAGGTCTGGCCGGAGGGAGAAGTTTTTCCTGTTATTTCGAGCTTTGACATGGAATGTCTTGAGGTGGCGGCTCAGTTAGAGCCTCCGTGGCCTCGGTGCGTTCTGATGCGGGAGTGGGATGAGGACTGGTTGACAAAGGTGGAACAGTCTAAGGCCTGTGCGATCAGTTTTTATGCAGAGCATTTGACAGCAGGACGTGTGACGGAGCTGAAAGAAGCTGGCGTTTCTGTGTTAGCTTATGCAGTTAGTGATATTGCGCGAATTAAGGAAATGTTGGCGTGGGGAGTAGATGCTGTTTATGCTTGTTCGCCGCGTCAGATAATTGACCAATTATAAGTATAAGGATAGTTTTCTCGTGAAAAAAATAAATGCCCTGAAGATGTCTGGTCGTGAGGTTCTTCCTTTGGTTGAAGGAGGAAAGGGTGTTGCGGCAACAGATGGCCAAAGTGCGGGCGCATGGGCTGCTGCGGGTGGAATAGGGACTGTTTCGGGCGTGAATGCGGATAGCTATGATGAAAATGGCGCGATTATTCCGCAAATCTATCACAGTAAGACTCGGCTCGAGCGGCATGAGGAATTGATCCAGTACGCGATTAAAGGTGGTATCACACAAGTTCGCAAAGCTCATGAGATTGCTGGTGGGAAGGGCGCGTTGCATCTCAATGTTTTGTGGGAAATGGGGGGCGCTGAACGCATTTTGCAGAGCATTCTGGAGGCAACCGAGGGAATGCTTCAAGGTGTGACATGTGGGGCAGGGATGCCTTATCGTGTTTCAGAGATCGCTAGAAAATACGGCGTTTACTATTACCCGATCGTATCTTCGGCGCGGGCCTTTCGCGCTTTATGGCTGCGGGCTTATAATAAGGAGCCGGAGCTTTTGGGCGGCGTTGTTTATGAGGATCCTTGGCTTGCAGGTGGGCATAATGGTTTATCGAATAGTGAGGACCCGCTGAATCCAGAGGCTCCTTATGGGCGTGTGTTGGCGTTGCGTGCGCAAATGCGCGAATATGGGCTTGATAATGTGCCTATCCTGATGGCGGGCGGCGTATGGTGGCTTGAGGAATGGGAAGATTTTATTGATAGTGAAGAGCTGGGGCCTGTTGCCTTTCAGTTTGGTACGCGTCCTCTTTTGACTCAGGAAAGTCCCATCCCGCAGAGCTGGAAAGAGCGCCTTTTGAAGATCAAAAAAGGTGATGTGGCTCTCAATAAATTCTCGCCGACGGGTTTTTATTCTTCGGCTGTAAGAAATGATTTCTTGGATAAACTTTATGCACGTTCTGCGCGCCAAATCCCTTATGCGGTTGAGCCAGAGGGAGCTCTGACGGAAGGTTTTAAAACGGGGCCTGTTGGTAAGCCTGTTTTCATTTCAAAAGAAGATATGCTGCGCGCATCCGCATGGCAGAGCGAAGGTTTTACCAAGGCTTTGCGTACGCCGGACAGCACTTTTATTTTTGTTGCGCCTGATGAAGCGAGAGAGATTCAAGACTCGCAAGCGGCATGTATGGGATGTCTTTCACAGTGCCAATTCTCTAATTGGTCACAACATGGTCCCGATTATAATACGGGGCGGATGGCTGATCCGCGTTCGTTCTGTATTCAGAAATCGTTGCAGAATGTGGCTCATGAAGGGGATGTCGAGAACTTCCTCTTGTTTGCGGGCCATAATGCCTATCGCTTTGCCGAGGACCTATTCTATGCGAACGGCTTTGTGCCGACTGTGGCGCAACTGGTGGCGCGCATTATGACGGGAAAATAGTAAGAGCATTCAGCATTCAGGATTCAGGGGGGAATTGGTTTTGCCTTTCTCTCCCAAACCTTAAAATTATTCCGTCATGCCAGTACCCGCCTTCGCGAGCACAGGCTCCGGCTGGTATCCCATTTTTCTTTTTTTGGCCCAGTTATGCAAGAAGTCTAGTCTTGATGAGATAAAATCAACATCTTTTCCGTCATCCCCGCTTTCCCCCTACGCTACTTCGTAGCTTCGGCGCGACAGGTCGCTGGAATGACGAGACGGGGAGAAATCGAACGGCATTGGAAGCTCCAAGCAGTTTTTTGAATTTTGAAGGGGGGAGGTACACAGGGCTCCGAACTCAGGTTAACAAAATGTTTAAACTACCCTCCCCCTGCGGGAGGGTCGAAAATTTTGGGTGCGATAGCACACAGAATTTTCGGGGAGGGGTCAAAAATTCAAATTTGGAGAAAGATAACCCCTCCCCGAAAAATTTTCAGCTCCTTCGGAGCCTTAATTTCTCGACCCTCCCGCAAGGGGAGGGTGATTTTTATCTTCCTTCTGATTGTTGATTTACCTCTACCCACGTTCCGTTTACCTTTTCTTTACCTGAGTTCAGAGCCCTAGGGGGAGGTAATAGTGCTCAAATTCTTTGTTGACTCGGTGAATCTGTGTGCTGTAAAATTCTTGGCGTATGATTCATTTTTTTGATGAAGGGGTGCCGAAAGGCGCATAACTTTTTGATATGATTCTTGCCTTTCCTCCCCGATTCAACAGAACCCGCGTAGAAACCGTTTCTGGTCTCGCTGCGTCTGTTTCTTTGTTATTCCCACGAAAGCGCGAAGGTGTCTTGACTCGTGCGCTCGCTATCGCTCGCAGCTGGATCCCCGCTTTCCCCCTACGCTGCTTCGCAGCTTCGGCGCGACAGGTCGCGTGGATGATGGTGATTTTTATCATCGGGATTGCATCCCCCGCCGCTGC
>JBFXDW010000129.1:0-3897 GCA_050180745.1 Bdellovibrionales bacterium
ACCTGATTTAAGGCTAGCCCAAGACGATAATTCTCTTGCTGTGCTTGAAAACTCAAAACAATCCCTCCCACCGCTAGGCACGAAAAAAGGCCAACAGCAGGATAAAAAAACATTTTGGAAAGCACATTTCGCTTCATAGAAAACGAATCCTAATAGTCTTTTCAAGTCTAGTTTCAAAAAAAAGGAGGACAACCATCATAGGCCCTCCCCCTCTCTCTTTTCTATTAACAAAAGCACGTATTATGAACGCAACGCAAACTGAAAGACCATATCATTATCCGTCGCATCTGAACACTCTGCTGTTGCTTGAGGCACGGTCAAACCAGCCCCACCAACCGTCAAAGGCGTCGTGCCAGCTTCTTCCAATCCACTATCACGTCCAGGCCCCGTGAACTTAACGAGAAGAGATGAGCAGGCCGCACGTGGAACATCCTCAATTGTAATCGTGAAAGACGTTGCTGGCGCAGCTGCAGCAATCGTAACTTGGCCATTCCACACATTTACGACATCCGTAACTGCGTTGCTAGCATCGAGAACAAGCATATCACGAGGAATAACACCCGCATTGGCAAGATCCGTTTCATCCCCAGTAAATGTCGTCGATGTCGCATAAAGCGAACGAATACCATTCACAATCTGCATAATCTGCGTCGTCGTTGTGGATACACGCTGGTTATTATATACAGCACCGGCAGCAACCCAGATACCGCCTAAGATCAAACCGACAATCCCCAAAACAATCGCGGCTTCCGTCAGAGTGAAGCCTCGTCTGTGGGCAGAAGCCCGCCGAGGTGATAAGCTGTGCTTCATAAGCATAAGTCTCTCCTTACAATAAAATAAAAGCCCGCCCCCACACAGGATGCTAGGACACGTAGAACCCCCACGAGCGTAGCGCCACAGGGCTCTTAAACGCAACGCCTAAATCTGTAACACAAAGAGAATTAAGCAACTCTTAACCGCAACTCACATCAATGAGCCGTATGACGTAGCCGATAAGAGAAAACAAGCCTATTGTTATCAGAATCCAAGCATTGTAAGGCTGCTATTTCAGGAGAAACAGCACTCGTTTCGATTGCCGAACTATTGATTTGTATGCTGTCAAATCCTTTTGGCCCGTCATCCCCTGACATCATGCCCGCTAACGCCACACATTTTTTTTGGTCTAAATCACCGATCACCAACTCAAAATAGGCACTGCTATCCTTACTACTCGCCTGCACAATCAGTGAACCGCCATTCGAATCATTATCCCACACATGTCCCGCTGTATAAGGAGATGTACGCCGCCGAATAAGTTCTGGAGGAAAAACACTTTGTCCAACAAGAAAACTTGTCAAATCACCTGCGGCGGTACCAGCCATGCCTTTGTACGCATCACGAACATTGTTCACAACCTCAACCATAAGAGAGACCATATTCTCCTGCTGCGCCTGCGCACGCACACTGGCAATCATGCTCCACAATCCTGACAAGATAAGCCCCACGATTGCCAATACGATTGCAGATTCAGTCAGGCTCATCCCAGCAACAGGGGAAAGATCTTTTCTAGTTAAGGAGCGTAAAGTCAAAACTCACCTCATTGTCCGTTGCCGATGAACACCATGTCTCGGCGACACTTAAATCCAATGGTAAGGATATAGAAGACGGATTTTCTATATTTCTGGCATCAATAGCAGCATTACCACCTGGTCCCGCCATACGAATGACTCCCACAGAAGGGGTTAAAACAGGAAATGTTCGCAACAATTTAATGCATTGTGCTGGATCTAAATCACGCACCAAGATACGGAATGTTGTTGCACTTAAACAACTCACACGAAAAGATCCTGCGGTCGCATTTCCTGTCTGAGCCCCTAAAACATGATTGATCGCTTGCCCTTCAAGAGCAGGCTGGCTACGCATATCAATAGGAATTAAACGGCGATCATCATCATCTATAAAAGCCGTATAGTCTGCCGCGCAACTGAGAAATTGTCCCATGGGAGAGAAATACTCCCTCATATTTTGCACAACAGTCATAATTTGTTGCTGTAATTGATTGCCTCGCGAATCGTCCCATACACGCCCGGCTGCTGCCCAGATTCCTCCCAAGACAATAGCCACAAGCCCTAACACTATGGCAACTTCTGTAAGAGTAAAGCCTTGGTATTTCCATCGTTTGTCTCTGATCATCTTGTCATCTGTCCTCTGTCTCACATGCCGCCACTCTCAGAAACCTTCGTTACAACCGCAAAGACAGATTGCATTGCCCAAGCAATCGTACCACCAACAGCCACAAGTCCTAGGTTCCGTGCGACAGCAGCCTGTTGTTTAAGAGAATCAATCTGATCTTCGATCCATTCATCCGTAACATCCTCTATGACACTGCCAACATCGGACCGCTCTGAGAGAATCTCTAAATCAACCGCAACAGCTGGATCTGGAAAATTATATCCTCCCACACGCAAGGCCTCTCCAAGATTTTTGCCTCGCAGAACTTCTTGACGCGCACTGAAAACACGCTCTTTCATCCATTTGTTATCGGTATCTTCCAAAATCTCAAGAGCCCTCTTCAGCGGCACCTGCGCGCTCAAAAGAGCCGAAAGACCCAATAAAAACGAACTTCCTTGTAAGGCACGATACCATGACCAAGGCGGAAACATATCAAACTTAGAGCGCATTTTCCCCTGCCATCGAGGCAATGTCCACACGATAAAACAAATGAACAAAACAATCCCAATTAGAACAAAGATACCCCAAGCCTCAATAAAGTCAGATACCGCCGCCACATCGCTCATCGAAGCCATGATTTTCGGAGGAGCTGTTTTACGCATGTTCTGAATCAGATTAACGCCAAACATCCACAACACGCCTGAGACCAAAATCATCATAAAAGACGGATAGGCCACAGCATAAGTAACAGCCGACCGCATCTCAGAAGCTCTCTGCCCAAGTTTTTGTATTGATCTCAAAGACTGGGCCATCATACCCGATTCTTCTCCAGCCCGAATAAGCGCTAACTCATTATCTGGAATCCAGCCTTCCATAGACTCAGACAAACCCAACCCCTGACGATCCTTTAAAAACCACTCTTTGAGCGCCCGTGCCGCTGGACGATTAGGATATTTGCCCATCTCAGACATATTTTGATAGAGCCGATCCAACGCCCGAGACAATGCTTCATTCATACGTAGCATGCCTTCTAATTTTCGGTAAATACGAAACCTCGTTTTACGATTTGTCCGCATCTGTATCTTAGCAAAGCTTCTCTCAAGCTTACTAGTATCAATAGTGACATCTCCCCTGCTCATTTTATACCCCCAAGCCGTTCCTCAACAGCAATTATGTCTTCCTCTCGTGCCAAAATACCAATCTCAAACTCAGCATCAGTTGGACAAACATCACCACGTCGAACTTTCTCAAGCACATGCCAAAGCATCGTAACCCCCCTCAACCCATCAGGAGAAAGCCAGTATTTCCGGGCCCCTTCAAGATCATTTTCTTGCAAAAGAGACATGATCTTGTGATCTGTTTCAATAACTTCCGCGCAAATGGTTCGCCCCACACGCCCCCGATAGCAGTGCTTACAACCTTCTGGATTAGCTACATAAACATGCCTTAGGTCAGGCTCTTCTAAATGGTCAAGTGCGACGTCCTCACCATGTTTCCGTGAAGCGTCCATCAACGCCAATCCTGCACGAACACGCTGCCTGAGCTCCCGATAAATAGGCCCCATCTCTTTAACCGCTTCTTCAAGACTCAAACGACAGTGCTCACAAAGACCTCGCGCTAAACGTTGGCAGAACATGCCTCGTACAAGATTGTGATCATAAACGAGGTAGGGCTCCATACCAATGTCACGCAGACGTTGCGGTACAGCCAATGCCGAATAAACGTGTGTCGTTGTATAAACTTGCC
>JBFXDW010000130.1:0-3835 GCA_050180745.1 Bdellovibrionales bacterium
GTAATTCTATATCCTGAGCAGGCAACTTAACCGATGCCTGCAAAATGCCGCTCTCGTTCATACGCCACGAGAAAATAATCTGATCGCCCGCACATATTTCTTTGCCTATAGGTAAATCTGATCCTTCGATGCGGAACATGCCCACGCAAAGATTAACTTCGACACGCTCAGGAACTTCGACTTGGAAAACCTCAAAACCTAAAGAATTAGTGCTTCCCGCTTCTAAATGAGCCGCACTTTTAAGCTTGATCTCTCCCACAGCAGGAAGCGTTTCGCCCTTGCGAACTAAAAACAAGAAACTATTCGCATCGGCTTGCTCTGTTGCTCGCACTTTAACGGCTATAGATTGTGCAGCCGGTATTTCTAAGGCCTCTCCAACAAGGCGCGTAATAGTAAATGTTTGTGCGTGTTTTTCTATCTTGCCGCCTGTTGAATCGAAAACATGAACATCAAACTGATTGTCTCCAACCTCATTCAAGGGCAACGTAATGTTAAGACCGTCTTCTAGATCAAACGTTTCTGATTTCCAGTTTTCATTTGAAATATAAATGGTGCGATCGTTGCTTTCTCCCTCAACATGCACATGCAATGCTGTTTGATCATCTGCTGTCCGTAAATCAAAATCAAAGAAGAGATCGGGTTCGTCTTTAACTTCTATACGCCCTTCAGTTTCTTTCGGCGCACTTTCTTTTGCTGCAACCTGTTCGCGTTCCCGTCGTGTAGAGGGCTCATTCCCCCATGCACGCGTTTCGCCATAATAGGCCGCGCCTTCCGCAACAGCCGTCATAGGATCTGTTTTTAGATCAGCCTGAATTCCTAAAGATTCGGTCACCAAACGGCGCACCAGCGGAATACGGCTTGGCCCTCCAACAAACACAATGCGGTCTATATCATCTGGAGCAAGATCGTTTTCCTCAAGTGTGCTTCTAATAAGCGCGATAGTCTGTTCAATAGGCTCACGAATAAGCTCTTCAAATTGAGAGCGCGTAATAGGCGCATCAAGAAAGATTTCTGTTTCGCTTTGATCCATCAAACGAATTTCATCATCTGATGCAAAAATTGCCGCCAGTTCAAGAGACGACAAATCTATCTTCGCTTTTTCTGCTGCTAATGTCGCAATACGGATCAAACGCTTATAAAGCGGATCGCGCATAAAGGAGCCAGGAAGATCAAAGTTAGCCGTCAACCACGGACGCACAATTTCAGAAACGATCATGCGATCAAAATCGCGCCCGCCCAACATATTCACGCCTTGTTGCGCGATAATGCTGACTTTGCCTTTTTCAGCCTGCAGGATTGCCAAATCAAACGTCCCGCCGCCCAAATCATAGACGATAAACTTGCCGTCTCGCTCAGCCCCCGCCATAGCTGCCAGAGCCGCCGCGATAGGTTCCTGAATAAGATCAACCTTCTCAAGCCCTGCCTCGCGCGCAGCACGTAAAGTTGCTTCAGATTGCATTTGATTGAAAGATGCAGGAATAGCAACAACAGCACCCTCAAAAGAATCGAGCCCCGTTTCTGTCGAGGCTTGTCCTAAAAGCTGGCGAATAATATCAGACGAACATTCTTCAGGAGAAAGTTCTGTATCCACGCTTTCAATTTTAATTGGCGTCGCCGTACCAAGAAGGCGCTTGAATCCCGCGGCAACATTTTCTGGAGAAATCAACGCTTGGTCATAAGCCCGCCGTCCATAAAGGCGGTGACCGCGCTTATCAATATAGATAACAGACGGCAACGCCTCACCACCATCGGCGGGACGAAAGACACGTGCCTTACCATCTTCAATACCAGCAACAGTGCTGTTCGAAGTCCCAAGGTCTATTCCAATATACATACCGCGAATCCTATAGTATAGCTGATCCAATATAAATTGGTTATTTCTACCTTGATCTTTTTTCCCATGGCATCGTCAAAGGTTTTGACAATATGTCTATATGGTCTGCAACCTTTTTCTTGCCATGATAAAAAATCTCGGCTGTATAACTAATCAATTTATATTGGATCAGCTATATCGCCCAAAGAGTCCAAACAAGAGGGTACTCTTTTCGAATTAAGAAATGTTTTTCACTTTCTTTACAATAGGTAAAGCAATTGCTTATGGTTAATGCAAGCGGAATGAAATTATTAGGGCCAGACCCTACTTATCGCGAGGCATGTACTTATATTTTTGAGCCCATTTATTAACAAGCTTACTAAGCGCCTCTTGTGCCACGGGGTCCGTCGGCAATGTGATTTTAAGCCTGACAAACATATCCCCAGCCCCGCCATGAGAAGACGGCACACCTTTACCCTTAAGGCGCATGGTCGTCCCACCACTTGCGTGGGGCCTTAATTTCACGGAAACGGAACCACTTAAGGTCGGCACCGTGATAGATTCCCCTAAAACAGCCTCATGCAACGCAACGGGAACATCCAGATATATGTCCTTTCCCTCTCGCGTAAACTGCTTGTGCGGCATAACCTTGATCTCGATAAGAGCATCCCCCGCACCGCCAACGCCTTCCTGTCCCTGCCCTTTAAGCCTTAGCTTATGGCCATCCTCACTTCCAACAGGGATTTTAACGTCTATCGTCTTACCACTGGAAAGAGTGAGTCTTTTTTCTGTACCAAGACAAGCCTCCTCAAAAGACACCTTCAAGGTATAATTGACATCTGCCCCTTTTGGCCGCGGAGGTCGAGGAGGCTTTTTCTCTCTAAAAAACTGGGCAAAAGTGTCTTCGGCCGAGAAGCTTCCGCTACCAAAGCCAAACGGATCTCCGCCCATGTCTCCATGCGGTTGGCGATAGGAACGCGAACCACTAAAGGGACTCCGTTCATTCCCCTCAGCATCAAGCTCTCCCCGATCGAAGCGCGCTCTTTTGTCTTTATCCGACAAAAGGGCATAGGCCGCAGAAACCTCTTTGAATTTCTTCTCTATGTCCTTGCGGTTAGGATTTAAATCAGGATGCAGCTCCTTGGCGAGCTTTCGATAGGCTCGTTTAATATCAGCATCAGACGCGCCCCGCGCCACGCCAAGGAGCTTATAAGGATCTTGTGCCATTGGTTATGAAAGGATGGTTCATCAAAATTATTGAACGATCTTCCACGATCCATCAGGTTGTTGGCAGGCCTTGCCATAAGCTTGTTGTTTTTGGCCGCCGACAGTGATGGTTTGCTGGAATTCACGACAATAAGACCCACTCGCAGCATACCCGTCACGAATCGGTGTAATCGTGCCAGAATTGCCGCTTTCTGGATTGTTCCATGTGATTTGCTGACCGACCGGCGCATTATAAGCACGACTGGTAGCATTCCCCAAAGCCGAACGATCGGCGTTGTCCAAAGACACGCCAATCTCATTGCCGAGCCACCCGCCAAGAACAACGCCTGCTGCCGTAGCAGCTAGCTTGCCAGAGCCCTTACCAACTTGGCTTCCCAACAAGCCGCCAACAGCAGCCCCACCAAGGGTTCCAAAACCTTCTTTTTGGCCCATGTTTTGGGTTTGGCAAGCGGGAAGAAGGAGTGTCAGCGCCAAAAGCGCAAAAACAGAGTGACGACGCATAGAGAAATCCTCTTAAAATTGTTAGAGCCGAATTTTGTAGAATAGTACTCTATTTACCAATTATGGCGCAAGAGGGGCAAAAAGAGGGGTCAGGGATCAGGGGTTGGGGGAGGCAGGAACGACTCTGTTGGTTCGTTCTCTCTCTCCTTTTTTGAAAAAACGCTGTCATATAGTCTTTTCAGTTTATCCCTCCGGGGGATAAACGCTCGTTAATCTCGCGTTTATCCCGCAGGCGCTAGGAGCAATGTGTACCAATTGCTACATGAGCGATGAGCAACACACGGGAAAAGTAAA
>JBFXDW010000131.1:0-3773 GCA_050180745.1 Bdellovibrionales bacterium
CAACAGGATGAAAGCAGCTATGATGCGATTAAGACGGGCTTTAGTTTCCGTCTTGGATATCCTTTATCCTCTTACTTGCGCCAGAGTTTAAGCTATACGCTACGGCAAGATGAAATCAGCGATATAAGTGATGATGCTTCGCGCTTTATTCGTGATCAGGAAGGTAAGAATGCCGTTTCTTTTGTTTCGCAAGAACTTACCTATGATCGCCGCGACAGCAAACTAACGCCAACAAAAGGGTATCAGGTTAAGTTCAAGACCGATCTTGCTGGGCTTGGCGGTAATAGTAAATTTTATCGCGCAACCTTGTCCGGGTCTCAATATTATGAGCTGGCTGAGAAAGTCATTCTGTCAGGCACAGCAGAGGCTGGAATTGTCGATGGGTTTGGCGAAGATGTGCGTATCAATGATCGCTTTTTCTTAGGCGGAGATACGTTACGTGGTTTTGCCTATGGTGGAATAGGGCCGCGTGATTTGACGGGTGGAGCAGACGATTCTTTGGGGGGGACGCGGTTTGTTCGTGCTTCAGCGGAGCTTGCTTTCCCGACCTTTATGCCAGAAAATCTTGGTTTTATGGGACATGCCTTTGTTGATGCGGCAACGTTGAGCCGTAGTGATGAGACACCCTTGAGCACAGAGCTTTTTGAAGATGATGATCATGTTCGTGCAAGTGTTGGTCTTGGCATTTCGTGGGCTTCGCCCTTTGGGCCCGTTCGTCTTGATTACGCGGTGCCGTTCTTGAAGGAGTCTTATGACGAGACGGAAGAGATACACTTTAGTTTTGGAACGCGTTTCTAGGGCGGCTTGTGATGAAGTATAAAACAGCGCCTTTTTTATTCTTATTTCTTTGGTTATGCGCCTCTGCATGGGCGGAAGAGGCTGTGCCTGTTCCTCCTTCTGTTGTTGCTATCGTGGATGTGCAGCGCATCTTACAAGAATCCTCTGCGGCGAGCCGAGTTAAAAAACAGGTCGAGGATCAAAGTTCTTACTTCCAGAAACAGATTGCTAAAGAAGAAAGCTTTTTACGGGACGAAGAGAAAAAGCTAGCAGCCTTGCGCGAGAACGCAGAAGCGGATCAGTACAGTGCAGCAGAGCAAAAACTGAGAGAGCGCTTTTTGTTTGTTGAAAGGCAAGTGCAGGCACGGCGCAAGGATCTTGATCTAGCTTATAACGCAGCTATGAAAAAGGTGCGAAAATATCTGATAGATATTGTTGAAAAGGAATCTAAGGCTCGAGGCGTTAACCTTGTTGTTGTCAAGCAGCAGGTTATTTGGCACGACAGCACAATTGATATGACGGACGTTGTGTTGCGTGACCTGAACAAACAACTCCCTGATATTACTCTTGATTTTCCTGATAAAGAGACGCCCCTTTTTGATAGAAAATAAGCTCCCTTGAGTCCCGTTCTTATTCGCGGTAAAAGGCTTGATTGCTTGCATTAAAGACGAATCTGGAGACAGGAAAATATGAGTGAGACGAAAGAAATTGATATCAAAGGGATTATGAAAAGGATTCCTCATCGCTATCCTTTTTTGCTGATTGATAAGGTTGTGGATGTTGTGGTTGGGGAAAGCTGCACGGGTGTTAAGAATGTGTCCGTGAATGAACCCTTCTTTCAGGGCCATTTTCCCGGCCATCCTATTATGCCGGGCGTTTTGATCGTTGAAGCTATGGCGCAGACTGCGGCAACGTTAGTTGTGGATTCGATCGAAGGTATTGATGCAGGGACGCATGTTGTTTACTTTATGTCTGTTGAAGATGCTCGTTTCCGTAAGCCCGTTTTGCCCGGAGACAGGCTCGCGATTAAGGTTCAAAAAGAGCGTCAACGTGGTCAGGTCTGGAAATTTGCAGGTAAGGTCTATGTTGACGATGATACGCTTGTAGCTGAGGCGACCTTTACGGCGATGCTCGTGCCGGATGAAGGGCGCGGTGAATAAGATGGCGACAAACATTCATGAAAAAGCTGTTGTCGATCCTGCGGCACAATTAGGACAGGATGTCGTTGTTGGTCCCTACTGTGTTGTTGGGCCTGACGTGCAGCTTGGTGATAGAGTTGTTCTTAAAAGTCATGTGGTGGTTGACGGGCGTACCTCGATAGGTGAGGGGACGGTGATTTATCCTTTTGCCTCGATCGGGACGCAGCCTCAGGATCTTAAATATCATGGCGAGAAATCCTCTCTTGAGATTGGCAAGAATAACCAAATCCGCGAGTATGTGACAATGAATCCAGGCACCGAAGGCGGTGGAATGGTTACGTGTGTGGCGGATAACGGCCTTTTCATGATTGGCTGCCATATCGCGCATGATTGCCAGATCGGGAATAATGTGGTGATGGCAAATAACGCGACGCTGGCAGGGCACGTGGTCGTAGGCGATTATGTCGTTATCGGAGGCTTGGCGGCGGTCCATCAGTTCGTGCGTATTGGTGAGCATGCGATGATTGGCGGCATGTCCGGCGTTGAGAATGATGTTATCCCCTTTGGCTTGGTCAAAGGAGAGCGTGCGTATTTATCGGGACTGAATTTGGTTGGTCTTGAGCGGCGTGGATTCCAGCGTGAGGCTATCCATGAGTTACGGAGTGCGTACCGGATGTTGTTCTCGAATGAGGGAACCATGTCAGAGCGCCTTGCTGATACCAGCGAACATTATAAAGGCCAAGAGTTGGTTGAGCATGTTTTAGCCTTTGTGAAATCACGTGAATCGCGGGCATTTTGTCAGCCTAAAGCGGGTAAATAAGGGTGATCAATAAAGGTGGACCTTCATGACGGACTTTGTCCCCAAAATAGGCATTCTTGCAGGAGGCGGGCGTGCGCCTTTTGAACTCATAAGGGCGTGCTGTGATCAGGGTCGCCCTTTTTTTGTGATTGGTATTAAAGGGCAGGTTGATGAAGATTTGCCTGTTGATAAGGCGCTTGATTTTGGGGCTTTTGGGGCTTTCAAAAAAATATGTGAGCGTGAAAACATTACCGAGCTTGTGATGTTGGGGCGTGTGCATCGGCCTTCTATCACGGAAATTAGACCCGACTTCTTGGGGCTTAAGGTGTTAGCGAAAATCGGGCTGAATGCGCGTGGCGATGACAGCGTGCTGCGGGCCGTAGCGCAAGCGATAGAGTCTGAGTGCGGCGTGCGTGTTGTGGGAGCTCATGAGGTTGTGGAAGATCTTTTAATGTCTGAAGGCGTGTTGACAAAAGTTAAGCCTAGTGAACAGGTGTACAAAGATATTGTGCGTGGACTTGAAGTTGCACGTGGTCTTGGGGCGCTTGATGTCGGGCAGGCTGTTGTCGTGCAGCAAGGCGTTGTGCTGGGAGTGGAAGCAGTTGAAGGGACAGATGCGTTGATCCAACGCGCAAGCGAGCTGAAACGTCGTGGGGGCGGTGGTGTTTTGGTGAAATGCAGCAAGCCTCAGCAAGATCCTCGGTTTGATCTGCCGACGTTAGGACCAGACACGATTAGGGCTCTGGCAGCGGCGGGCTTTGCGGGCGTGGCTATGGAGGCTGGGAAAGGCCTTTTTATTGATCGGGCTGCGACAATTCGCCTTGCGGATGAAGAAGAGTTGTTTGTTGTGGGGATGAATGCATAAAACACCTCTTATTTTTCTTGTGGCGGGAGAGGCCTCCGGCGATTATCTTGGAGCGCGGTTGATGGCTGCGCTTAAAGCTAAGACAAGCGGCAATGTTCAGTTCGTTGGTATTGGGGGGCCGCGTATGAAGGCGGAAGGATTAGACCTTCTTTTCGACCAAAGCGAGCTTTCTCATATGGGGCTTTTTGCGGTG
>JBFXDW010000132.1:0-3688 GCA_050180745.1 Bdellovibrionales bacterium
CGAAGGACGGGAAATCTAGACTCAAGACGTGTGTCGTCTTATTTTTCTTGCTCTAACACACCCCAACAGGCATCATGCGGTGCATGAATAATGATGCTGCTCTCCTTTATAAAAACCGCCTCAACGCTCTACGAAAAGAGATTAAAGCCGCCGCTCTAGACGGCTTTTTCGTCCCCATGGCTGATGCCTATCTCAACGAATATGTGCCGCCATCAGAACGCCGTATCGAGTTTCTATCCGGCTTTACAGGGTCCGCTGCTTTTATCATCGTCCTTGCCGATTCCGCTCTCTTTTTTACGGACAGCCGCTATACGCTTCAAGCACAAGACGAGGTGCCTACATCACTCTTTATCCAGTTTGATACAGCCAAAATGGACCCTACGAAATGGCTGCTCCATAACGTCTCCAAGACAACCTTGATCGGCTTTGATCCGCGCTTCCACAGCACGTATCAAATCGAGTCCATGCGCAAGAAACTTGAATCTTCACCTGTTTCCTTGCGCGTTCTCAATAAAAATCCTGTTGATGAAATATGGACCAGCCGCCCGGCCCCTTTAACAGCCCCCATTGTCGCCCATGATCAACGCTATACTGGACAGAACAGCACAGACAAACGAAAAGAATTGGCCAAAAAATTATGTACCGGTAAAAATGATGCCACACTTATCACAGATCCAGCATCTATTGCATGGCTTTTTAACATAAGAGGCGGAGATGTTCCCGACACGCCTCTGCCACTGAGCCGCGCTATCTTGTATAAAGACGGCACAGCCTCATGGTTTGTGGATCCGGCCAAGCCAACAAAAGATCTGTCTGCCTTTTTAGGACCAGAAATAACGGTTTTTAATGAAACCGATTTTACCGACTCGCTTCAGGAGCTCGGAGAAAAGAAAAGCTCTGTTCTTCTTGATCCACGACATACGCCTTACATTTATACCGACTGCCTCCTGCAAGCCGGAGGGAATGTTACACGAGGCGATGATTTATGCGCCCTGCCCCGCGCCTGCAAAAACAAAACAGAAATCGAAGCCATGCAGAATGCACATAGACGAGACGGCGCGGCTCTCGTCAAATTGTTGGCATGGCTGGATGACCAGTTACAGCATAACCAGCCCCTCACCGAGCTTGATGTTGTTTCTCAGCTTGAGACGTTTCGTGCGCAGGGCTCCTTGCACAAAGGCCCAAGCTTCCCCACGATCGCCGCCTCAGGCCCCAATGGCGCCATCGTACATTACCGCCCCACAGAACAAAGCAACCGCCCCATTGATCGGGACAGCTTTTTGCTACTGGATAGCGGCGCACAATATCTTGACGGCACAACGGATGTAACGCGCACCATTCCAACCGGAAAACTCACCTCAGAAATGAAGGACCGTTACACACGCGTCCTTAAAGGCCATATTGCACTGACCTCTATTCGGTTTCCGGCTGATACTAGCGGCGCAGACCTTGACGTTTTAGCGCGGCAGTATTTATGGCAGATTGGCGAAGATTATGGCCACGGCACAGGGCATGGGGTTGGGGCTTATTTGAGCGTCCATGAAGGCCCTCAAGCTATCTCGCGCCACGCTCCAACAGCACTGCGAGAAGGCATGGTGCTCTCAAACGAACCGGGATTCTATAAAGCAGGACGCTACGGCATCCGACATGAAAACCTTCAATATGTAACAGCGCTGCCAGAAATCTCAGGCGATGAACAAAAAATGTTCGGGTTCATGCCGCTGACTCTAGTCCCCTTTGACCGCCGTGGCCTCATCATAGAGATGCTGGAGACGGCTGAAAAAGAGTGGCTGAACGCCTATCACGCACGCGTTGTCAAAGCGCTCATGCCCCAACTTGACGGTCTAGCTAAAACATGGCTAGAGGAAATGACCAAGGAAATTTGAGAGCCTCTTTTACGCGGATTGACCTATTCCGCCGCATCTTCTCCTGCAGCAGGAGGAGCTTTCTCCACCTTCTGATCGCGGCAGCCCATAAGCCATATGTCATAGACAGGATGCTCCATTGCCGACAGAGCCGGACTCGAGGCGAACATCCAACCCGAGAAAACGGGTCTTACTTCATCATCAATTGTCTTTTCAACAACCTGTAAGAAAGCCGCAGCTTCTGGAGTCTCTTCTGGGGTGGTCTCACGGCAAGAGCGTAAAACCAAGCTAAGCGCACCAAAATGATAAGGCGCATTTTTGCTGACTTCAAATTCCTCAACCCGCGCCGTGATTTTATCCAAAGCCCGCAGAATAGCTATCGGCCTTTCCTCTGTTGGCACGACTGCATACGCCGCATGAAACGGTAAGAAAAAAAGAGATAAGCAGAAAAGATGACGTATCAACTTCATATCATGGATGAGCCGCTTGGCTGTCCGCCGCACCAGACTGTTTGGTGCTATAGATCAACTGCCCGATCAGATCATCAAGACGCATTGGCGCCTGAGTCCGAGTAAGGACCCCTGTCCCATCCGTTGCCACAAGTTCCTCATCAACCCCAATTTCAAGAGAAAGGTATTTCCCGCCTAGCAAGCTTTCACTCGCAACCATAGCGATCGTGTCTTCAGGAATCTGTACATCAGGTTTCACAGACATAATAACCCGCACCAAGTACTGATCACGCCCTGGGTCTGTGACCAGCTCCATATCGGTAATGGCACCAACCTTGACCCCATTAATCCGGACATCACCGCCTGCCTTCAGCCCATCAACACGAGGAAAGAGAGCCACCACTTGATAACCTGGTACCTTTTGGAATTCCGCGCTGGTATAGGCAAATGTCATAAACAAAGCCGCAACAACGATAACAACGGCACCCAAGACAGTTTCAATCGCATTTCGTCCCATAATAGTTCTTTCCTATCAGATCAAAAAGGCCGCCAGAAACGCCGTGGCGCTACGGGGTCGGGTTGGTCATCACAGAAGCACGAAGGCACAAACGCCTCCGGCAGGATCGCCGCATTCGTTCCGGTTGGATTCGGACGAGGCGAGATACCTCCTTGATAGCTTTTTCTCCCCTCCTGAGGCAAGGGGCGATCTTGCATTTTATGCATCCACCGATACCAAGAAGGCGGTATTTGGGTTGGTTCTTCGTCTCCAGCATAAACAACCCAGCGCTTCTCTTCTTCCTGCCCACCGGTCAAGCGAGAATGGTAATAGCGATTCCCCCGATTATCCTGACCGACAAGCTCTCCACAAAGAGCAGTCATCAGATACAAAGGAACCCGCGAGACACGTTTCACAAGAGAAAGAGTTTGAGACATAAGGAGGCAAATATAAACAGAAATTCGTTAACGGGATCATAAGCAGGCTAAAAAAATAAGCACGAGGAGGATTAGGGCGTGCCGTCAAATAAAAGGAACGGATGGTTAACGATAAAGCATTTAGCTGGAAGGAAAGACGCGCAGGCTATATAAACATATTGCCAAGCGGCTTGACGCTCCAGATGAATGCTTTATCGTTAATCCGTAGGACGCGGCGAAAAAAGCCGCCAACGTCTTCAAAAAGCTTGCAAGTATGTTCATACGGGCTTCGATTTTTTCATAGTTGGACAACTTTTTTCTCATCGCGCCATCCATTTCTTTTATTTGACGGCACGCCCTAAAGCTCTAAGAGCAGGAATCGGGGGCATGCAAAGCCAATCCAGCCCCTAACCCACAACAATTTATCTCCTTTAATTTCAACATATTAACCATGCCACACTA
>JBFXDW010000133.1:0-3654 GCA_050180745.1 Bdellovibrionales bacterium
GGCGCAAACCAACAGCAAAACATGCGCCAGAACAGCGCCGCCGCAAGTGACGTAACTACCCGCTATAAGGGCGCTCAAGGAGTCGATCCCGCTCTTATTCTCGAGCTGGAAAAACAGTTCGGCTTTGATAAACCTATTCATGAACGCTTCTTCACAATGATGAAGAATTATATCCAGTTTGATTTTGGAACTTCCTATTTTCGGGATGAACGCGTGATGGATCTGGTCATTGACAAAATGCCCGTGTCGATCTCGCTGGGATTATGGACACTTTTAATCGTCTATACGGTTTCGATCCCACTCGGCATCAAAAAGGCCGTCAAAGATGGCTCTTCCTTTGACATATGGACCAGCGCCACGATTATCGCGGGCTATGCAATCCCCTCGTTCCTGTTTGCCGTTTTGCTCATCGTCGTTTTTGCGGGCGGGCGCTATTTAGACTGGTTTCCTCTGCGCGGACTTGTTTCGGATAATTGGGCGGATTTATCAGCCCTGCAAAAAATTATCGACTATTTATGGCACATGACGCTGCCTATTTGCGCGATGGTGATCGGCAGTTTTGCCAGCCTGACGATGCTAACGAAAAATTCATTCCTTGATGAAATCGGCAAGCAGTATGTTTTAACGGCTCGCGCCAAGGGATTGAGCGAAAAAAAAGTCCTTTACGGCCACGTCTTCCGCAACGCCATGCTGATCGTCATCGCCGGTTTTCCTTCGGCCTTTATTGGCATTTTGTTTACCGGTTCTTTGTTGATTGAAGTTATTTTCTCGCTCGACGGCATGGGGCTTCTGGCTTTTGAATCCGCGATCAACCGCGATTATGCCGTCATGTTTGGCACGCTTTATTTCTTCACGCTTTTGGGTCTTATTTTGACACTTATCGGCGATCTTGTTTATGTCCTCGTGGACCCTCGTATAGATTTTGAAGCGAGGCGCACATGAGTATGAGTCCCATCACCCAAAGACGCTTGCAGAATTTTCGCGCCAATAAACGCGGCTTTTATGCGTTCTGGATTTTCTTGATTCTGTTTCTTGTAACAAGCGCGGCTGAATTGGTAGCGAATGACAAGCCCTATTACATCTCGCTAAATGGAAAAAGCTATTACCCGATTTTTGTGTCCTATCCAGAAACGGCGTTCGGCGGCGATTTTGAAACCGAAGCGCAGTATCGCGATCCCTATTTACAAGAGCTTATCGAAAAACAAGGCGGAACCATGCTCTGGCCGCCCATTCGCTATTCCTATGACACGATCAATTATAACCTCTCGCAACCTGCACCTGCTCCGCCATCTTCTGATAACTGGCTAGGCACCGACGATCAGGGCCGCGATGTTTTGGCACGGATTATTTACGGCTTTCGTATTTCCGTTTTGTTCGGCCTGACGCTAACTTTCTTTTCTTCTATCATTGGCATTACAGCAGGCGCTATTCAGGGCTATTTTGGAGGCCTGATTGATCTATGCTTCCAACGCTTCATGGAGGTATGGAGCGGTATGCCGGTTCTCTACTTGCTGATTATTATGGCATCCTTGGTTCAGCCCTCCTTCGGATGGCTTTTGCTTTTGATGCTGCTCTTTTCGTGGATGTCTTTGGTCAATGTTGTCCGCGCTGAATTTTTACGCACACGCAATCTCGATTATGTCCGCGCAGCCAAGGCTCTGGGAGCTTCAGACAAGCGCGTTATGTTCTATCATATCCTGCCCAATGCTATGGTTGCAGCACTCACTTATCTTCCCTTTGTGTTGAATGGAGCAATTACGACTCTGACCGCGCTTGATTTCCTCGGCTTTGGCCTACCACCCGGCTCGGCATCATTAGGCGAGCTTCTTAATCAGGGCAAAAACAATCTGCAAGCCCCATGGCTAGGCATCAGCGCGTTTAGCGTTCTCGCCTTGATGCTAACGCAACTTATTTTCATCGGCGAAGCGGTACGCGATGCGTTTGATCCTCGTAAAATATGGGGAGACGCATAAAAATGGAAAAAATCCTAGAAGTCAAAAATCTAAATGTGACCTTCGCACAAGGCAGAACAAAAACGTTCGCCGCAAATAATGTTTCATTTCACATCGAACGAGGCGAGACGCTGGCGCTTGTAGGAGAATCTGGATCAGGAAAATCCGTTACAGCTCTGGCGATCTTACGCCTTTTATCGACGACGCATGTCTCTGGCACAATTTCATGGCACCAAAAAGAGATCAATAAAGATAATGTTCGCGAGCTTCGCGGCAATAAGATCGCTATGATCTTTCAAGAGCCCATGACTTCGCTTAATCCTCTTCATACAATTGAAAAACAAATCAACGAGGTTCTTTTTCTTCATAAGAAACTTGATAAAAAAGCTGCCCGCGCCCGTACGCTCGAGCTTTTGGATTTAGTCGGAATTAAAAACGGAAAAGAGCGTCTAAACGCCTATCCCCATCAGCTTTCCGGAGGCCAACGTCAGCGCGTCATGATCGCCATGGCGCTAGCCAATGACCCCGAGCTGCTTATCGCAGACGAACCTACAACGGCTCTTGATGTCACAATCCAAGCCCAGATTCTTGAGCTTCTCAAAAACATACAAAAGCAAAAGGGCATGGCGCTTTTGCTCATCACGCATGATCTGCACATCGTGCGCCAAATTGCGGACCGCGTTTGCGTCATGCAAAAAGGACAGATCGTTGAGACCAGCGCTACACGAGGCCTCTTCAGCGTTCCTCGTCATGCCTACACGAAAATGCTGTTGGCAGCAGAACCCAAGGGAGAGCCTCCTCTAGCCGATAATACCGCGCACCCGATTTTAGAAGCGCATAATATCCACGTGCATTTTCCAATCCAAAAAGGATTCTGGGGCCGCACCAAAACATACCTTCGCGCCGTAGATGATATATCGCTGACCGTAAGACATGGCCAAACGCTCGGCATCGTCGGAGAATCCGGCTCAGGCAAAACAACGCTTGGCTTGGCATTGCTGCGTCTCCAAGAAGCGAAGGGGAAAATTATATTTCAAGGTAAAGATATCTCAACCCTTTCACGACGAGAGATGCGAGAGAAACGCCCCTCGCTTCAAATCGTTTTCCAAGACCCCTTCAGCAGCCTAAGCCCCCGCATGAGTATAGGCGACATTATTGGCGAGGGCCTTGATATCCATAACCTCTGCCAAACCCAAGATGAACGCAACGAGCGCATAGATGAGGCTCTTTGCGATGTCGGCCTATCCCCAGAGATGAAGAACCGTTTCCCGCATGAGTTCTCGGGCGGCCAGAGACAAAGGATAGCCATCGCCCGCGCAATGATCCTAAGGCCAAAATTAGTTGTACTGGATGAGCCAACTTCGGCGCTTGACATGTCCGTTCAAGCACAAGTTGTCGATTTATTACGAGACCTCCAAAAACGGCATGGGCTGTCTTATATCTTCATCAGCCATGACTTACGCGTTGTTAAAGCGCTATCAAACGAGGTCCTTGTGATGAAGGATGGTTGCATTATTGAATCCGGAAACGCCGCAGCACTCTTTTCTGTGCCCCAAACAACCTATACGAAAGAGCTTTTAAAAGCCGCCTTTGGAAACCAGAAGACAGATAATAGATAACAGAAAACGTAACACTCAAGCCTTATTCGGGGTTCAGTGGAAGCTTGATTTTTACATTTCTATCCCAACTCTTCACATCATAT
>JBFXDW010000134.1:0-3629 GCA_050180745.1 Bdellovibrionales bacterium
CTCCCTCCGCAGTTCTGCCTTTCCCTCGACGCATCAAATCCCAGCACGGCTTCTTCTTGAGGTGTCCTAATGTTGTCAAAACTTAAAATTTCTGCTCGTCTTGTTCTAGGTTTTCTTGTTCTCAATTTAATGATTTTGGGACTGAATGCGTACACTTACTACACAACTTATGAAATTCAGGATCTGCTGAGCGGAACTGTTCGAGCCGCCAGCAATCAAACCTCGCTTTTAGAATTTCAGCTTAACGCTTTCAGGATGCGCGCTCACGCTTGGTCGTCTTTTGGTACAGGTGAATCTTCGCGGTGGGATCTGGCCGAAAAAGCGTCAAAAGACGCGCTTGACGTATTGACCGATCTGCAGAAAACAACGCTTAATCCTGATCGCCAAAAACGGCTAAAAGACATAAGAGACAATTGGGACGCTTATTATGAAGGCATGAAGGGCATCCGCGCTCTAGGCGGAAACAACCCAAATCTTTTAACGCCACAGGCCGAAGCCCCCTTCAAGCTGGCGGCATCTTCTCGGAAGAAGTTTGATGACAGCAGCGAAGATATAAAAAAGCTGTATGCCGAAGCGCTAACATCCCGTTCGACCAATACGTCTGCGCTTGTTAATGAAAGCAACAATTGGTCTTTGGCCATTGGTATTATCAGTTTGCTGGTTGGATTCGTTCTATCAACCTTGCTCTCAAGAAGTATTGCGCGACCGATCAAGGCGATTACAGGGGCGATGACGCAATTGTCCCAAGGCAATCTGGACGTTGAAATCCCAGCCGCCGACCGCAAAGATGAGATCGGTGAAATGGCTGCGGCTCTTAACATCTTCAAAGACAACGCCAAACAAGTCGAATCCTTACGTAAAGCACAAGAGGAAGCGGCGGCTAAGGCGGCGACAGAGCGCAAGGCAGCCATGAACAAGATGGCCGAAGAGTTCGAAGCCAGCATTATGGGCGTCGTTAAGGCCGTATCCGCATCGGCGGCAGAATTGCAAACGGCGGCGCAAAGCCTGACTTCCTCAGCCGAGCAAGCCCAGTCGCAGGCCTCGAACGTCGCGGCGGCAGCGCAACAAACGACAGCTAATGTCCAGACCGTGGCTTCCGCAGCCGAAGAATTGACGGCGGCGATCAGCGAAATCAGCGGACAGGTCAATCAATCTGCCGACGCGACCAGGGACGCTTATGATGAAGCGACGCAAACGAATGAGCGCGTCATCACCCTCAAAAGCGCAGCAGAGAAAATTAACGACGTCGTCGCGCTTATCAATACAATCGCCAGCCAGACGAACCTTCTTGCCCTTAATGCGACGATTGAAGCTGCCCGCGCCGGAGAGGCAGGAAAAGGCTTCGCCGTTGTCGCCAACGAAGTCAAAGGACTGGCCAGCCAGACGGCGCGTGCAACCGATGAGATTGGCGCTCAGATCAGCGCCGTGCAAACGGAAACCGAGCAAGCAGTAACGGCCATCCAGCATATTGGCGGTACGATCGAACGTGTCCGTCAAATCGCGGCCAGTATCGCCACGGCTGTTGAGGAACAAGGTGCTGCCACGCGAGAAATCGCCCGTAGCGTCCAGCAGGCCGCGACGGGAACCGAAGAGGTTTCTTCCAATATAGGAGGCGTGTCTCAAACCGCTGAAAGCACCAGCGAAACGGCGCGAGATGTGTTGACCGCCTCGAAAAAACTTTTGGAACATGCGGATGAGTTGAAAAAAGGCGTTGAGAGCTTTTTGAAAGGAATCCGTGAAGAGAAGAGAGCCGTTCTTATGGAATGGTCGAATGCCCTCAAGCTTGGCGTCGGGTCTATCGACAAACAGCATGAAAAACTCGTCGGCCTGTTGAACGACCTTTACGATGGCTTTCAGTCGGGTCATGGAAGAGAAGCTGTTGGTCATGTCTTGGACGGACTGATCGAATACACGGCGACGCACTTTAAGTACGAGGAAGATATTTTCGACAAAATCGGCTACACCGAAACGATTCAGCACAAGAAAGAGCATCAGGCACTCGTCGCCCGCGTTCTTGAAGTTCAGAAGAAATATCGTGAAGGTGAAGTGTTGACGCAAGACGTCATGGCTTTTCTGAAGAACTGGCTGGAACACCACATTCTTGGAACGGATAAACGCTATGTCCAACCCATGTTGAAAGGCGGAATACAGTAACAGCCATTGATACACGATAGGTTCGTGCGATATAATGCACCTGCCGAGTAGTTTAATTTGATGGAGATGGAGTTCTCCGATAACCGCTGAAAAGCCGATAACTCCTGCTGCGCGTAACACGCGGGCGGGAGCGTGCATTGTTTCCCCGTATCAATAAGGTGCGGGTTTTTTATGCCCGCGCACAAGAAAGGGCATAATAACATGAGTTCGTACATTTTCATTGCAATCGGGAGCGCCTTGGGCGGGATCGCGCGATTCTGGTGCGCTGAATGGGCGGCCACGTCCTTTGACGACACTTTTCCGTGGGGCACTATGCTTGTTAATATCATCGGCTCTTTCCTAATCGGTTTCTTTGCAACGTTAACAGGCCCAGACGGGCGCGTGCTTGTCCGACAGGAACATCGGCAGTTCGTTATGATTGGTCTTTGCGGCGGGTTCACGACATTTTCGTCTTTCAGCCTTCAAACGCTAACACTTGCACAAAGCGGCAATTGGGCACACGCTGGAGCTAATGTTGTGCTTTCCGTCTCCCTTTGTCTTTTTTCGGTTTGGCTCGGCCACATGGTCGCCGCTGCCCTCAATCAATTAAAAGGAGCCTAGATCATGAACCTTCCACAGGAATCCCTTCTGCTTCGTATTTTCCTAGGTGAAAGCGACCAATTTGAGAGCAAGCCGCTTTATGAAGCTATTGTCCTGAAGGCCCGCGAGCAACATTTGGCGGGAGCTACAGTTTTGCGCGGGCCGATGGGATATGGAAAATCCTCTCGTCTTCACCGCGCTAACTTTTTGGAATTGTCTGAAGACTTGCCTCTTATCATCGAAATTGTGGATGAAGAAACTAAGATTAAAGCCTTTCTTCCCACGCTTCAAAAAATGATGGGAAGCGGCCTTGTGACTCTGGAAAAAGTCAAGGTTCTACGCTATGGCAACGGAACAGAAGAATAACTCTTGCCAAAAATAAATTCAGTCTTTGTTTTAACCCGCTGATCCATTCCAGATGAAGGCTGGGGTATGCCATTCGGAATAGGTTTCGAGGCGGATAGTGTCTCCGTGAATGACAACGGCGGGGATGTGGAAGAGCGAGAATTGCAAATAAGCCATGTGAACGGCACGAAGATCCACGTCGATGGCCGTGACGCGAAGATGCTTTTGGTAATTGAAGCCTTGCTCCCGCATTTCACGGGCGAAGGCGATAATCATGGCCCCGCCGCCGACGGCTGGTTCCTGGACGGTGATATAGGGCCGGGTTTTTAGCTTTTCTTTCAGGTCGTCGCCGTAAGTCATTTTTGCCATGAGGCGGCAAACATCATCTGGCGTGAAAAACTGCCCCTTCCATTTGTTGCCAAGTTCCAATTCGCTGAAGAGCTGGCCGAGAATGTTCGATAAGTCTTCTTCTAGCGCACCGACCAAATGCGCCAGCATAAGGGGAAACCTATCGACTTCCTCCTTGTCGTACCTTTTCACAATGTCGAGAT
>JBFXDW010000135.1:0-3611 GCA_050180745.1 Bdellovibrionales bacterium
CAACCTTATCCTGAAGCCGCACGACTTCATCAGCAATGTTAACGCCATCACCACCAGAAAGATGCCGGAGCTCCTCTATCTTAGCTTCAAGCTCAACCACAGGCTTTTCAAAATCAAGGACTTGCATAGATTCCCTAACACATCGAATAAGAAAGCAAAATCTCTACCACACCCGCCTTCTGCAAGCAAATCTTTCAAAAACAGCCCCCACATGGCTCAAAAATTAAAGATTCTCGCATCAAATTACCTTACACTCAAAAACGGCATTCCTATCAACACGAGTGTTGGTAAGGGACGCACCTATCTTGAAGGCAAGCGTTCCGCCTTATAAAGCTTGAAATACACAAACACTGTTGGAGCAGTAATAAGCATGATGATAAGCAAAGCCTGTGCTGGGCCAAAATGATCGGCCAGAACACCAGCAAGAATAGCACCCACACCATCCAATAGAGCTTCTGCAAAAGAAACAAGAGACCCCATTGTTGATCGTTGTGCCTGAGAGAAACTAGCCTGTTTTAAGGTACGATCTGCGGTAACTCTTACCGCATAGGCAGGTTGTGTTGTTAACAAAAGAAAAGGAGAGAAGAAAGTTACTGTAACATAAGAAAGGATAGTTGCAAAATACGAGTATAACGTTGCACCTAAAAGTGACTTCATCAGACCAAAATGCGTTGTTACACGTCCGGCAAACCAAAAACTAAAACTTCCAATAAAACTTTGTGCCGTACGATATAAGGATGTCATCCATAAAGGCCAAACGGATTCAATAAATGCTGGTGTAAAAGAATGAGCTGAGTGTCCCAATCCGTTCCTTACCGCACTGGCTACAACTAACCAAAAAAGCTTTGGGTCTTGCATAATGAGTTTTAACGCCTTTTTTATATGGGCAAAAGATCTTACTTCTGTTTTATGTGTCGGCGGTTCATTGATTGAAAAAGTAAGAAGAAAGCTCATCAAGACTGGAAAAAAGGAAAGCACCATCAAGTGCTGATAGTTCATGCCAAGCAACAAACAAATACTTGCACCTATTCCTGATATGGCAAGCCCCATCTGCCCCATGGAATGAACACGTCCAATCATCTTAGCCGTTTCGCTTGTACGACGGTAATAAGATAGGGTTTCATAAAGTAAGGCCTCGTTATTGCCGCTGAACATAGCATTTGCAAAACCGACAAGAATAGCGGCTGCATAAAGCATCAAAAGCCCGTTAGGAACTGAAAAAGCCAAGGCCACACACGCCGCTCCAAGCATTTCCGCAAAAGACCCAATGATAAGAGTTTTACGCCGCCCCACTTTATCGGACAACACGCCTGTAGGAACTTCAAGAAAAGCCTGAGAAACGCTCATCACAGCAAAGACGCTCATGGCCTCTGTAAAAGATCCAGCTACAGCTTCAAAAGCCAATACTGCAACTGGATAATAAAGCCGCAGTTCGGCAAAGAAAACATTCCACGCCAAAAGATCAAGGTTGCGTCGTAGATTTTTTGAGTTTTTGTTCATTGGGCAGCCTTAACCCTATAATCCTCTTTCAGCATCCCTAAACGCCAATCGGCGAAGCGTGTGAAGCCGAGGGATTCATAAACATGAACTGCTTCTGGACGAGACGCAAACAGGATGGCTTGTTCAAGTTCTGGCGTTTGTTCATAAAGCTGCTTCAATGCCCATCCAACAGCAAGACGTCCATAACCTCTGTTACGCAAATCAGCGGGAGTCCAAACAGGCCCCACCATCTTGGTATCGGGAATGTTTCCATGAACGCCGCAAAGAGAAACAGGATCTCCATCTTTTTCTAAAAGGAAAAGTTCTCCATTAGGAATGCGTTCGCTAATTTCTGCACGCACTTCCCTTTCAAGTTTCTCACTAGGCTGTGCATGAACGGCTTCAACATTAAAAGCCACACGCCACGAGACGACAAGCTCATAATCTTTGTCTTCCGCTTTCCTAACACACATGCGCTCTGGCAATGGTGGAAGCTTTATGCCATTAAGCGACAGCCTAAAAAGACCGTCATCTTCATCCCGCCGGAAAGCAGATGGTGGAATATCCAGTGCAGCGATTAAAGCGTCCGCGTGTGGAGCCAAGCCAAGGATAGCATCAAGACGCCCTTCTCTCCTCTGAAGAGCAGGTCTTACCGCGTTGGCTAATAACGAGAAACAATCATTGTTCTCGACAAAGACAAGGAGCGTATGAAGCCAACTATAACAAAGCACGCCTACGAGCTGATCCGCCTCGAACGCACCGAAGTACTCGCCTTGAAGAAACTTACCTTCATATGCAAGCCCACCGCTAAGTGCGTTTGACCGAAGAAAATAAGCTTCTGCCGTATGTGGCTTCAGAAAAGCATCAAGAATTGACAAATCTTGCTGATTTAAAGGGCGAACATTGATTGACATTTTTTATCCATGATCTATTTAACTAACAGATAGACAATAGCCATATTATGCAAGAGTTGAAAATATGTTTTTTCCTTTCCTGAAAAACAAAAAGCTACACGATGCAATGTATTTCATAGTATAAAGACGCAATTACAGTCTTTTTTCTCTGTCACTGATGTCGCCCACTAGGAGGTCATAAATGAAGGAGCTCATTATCGGTGTTGATGGCGGCGGAACCAGATCACGAATTCTAATCGTAGATTCTGTGACCCAAGAAGTTGTAGGCAGAGCTGAATCAGGCCCTGCAAACATCAACACAAACGTAGAAGAAAGCTGGAACTCTATCCTTCATGGAATAGAAAACATTCTAAAAGAAAAACTGGAATCTATCGCAAAAAAGAAATTTAATTTATCCCTCGTTGCCGGATTAGCCGGAACAGAAATCACAAACGCCTGCGAAGATTTTCTTCAGCATAAATATAACGCTCACTTCAACGAAGTAACCTTGCTTTCTGATGCGCACATCGCATGCCTCGGCGCTTTTGCTGGCAAAGACGGCTCTATCCTATCTTTTGGAACAGGCACGTTTGGATATCAGATTTATCAAGGCAATCTATCTAAAAAAATAGTTGGTTGGGGTTTCCCTCATTCTGATGAAGCAAGTGGTGCATGGATCGGCATGGAAGCCATCCGTCTTCTTTTTAAGGCTCAAGATAAAAGAATTGAGACATCTCCCTTCCTTGATTTCTTATTCAGAAAACATGAGAATAATTTGGATAAGCTGGTTTTGTTAGCCAATCAAAAGAAGCCAAATTGGTTTGCAGAAAATGCTGGGCACGTTATCGAATTTTATAAAAACAATGGAAAAGGCGACCCCCATCTTGATAACTTAATGGCAAAAGCCACCCAAGAAATTATTGAGATGATAAACGCATTAGATGCAACACCCAATGGAAGTTTGCCCATCTGCTTTTCAGGAGGCCTTGCCCCATTTCTGTTGGACTGGCTTCCTCAAGATATTCAACAAAGGATTGTCGAAAGCAAACGCTCCCCAGAAGAAGGCGCTGTCTTTTACGCCTTCAACATGCGTAAACAAAAACAGGACTAAGCGGCCTTGTTGAATAAAGCGTGATTGCGGACGCAGTTTTCTTATTTCTTTAAAGTTTAATATTCAGGGGCAGCGAGGTTTCGGAAGGTGTTGAGGGTTTGGGCCTTCAGGACAGCTTCGGTTTTTTG
>JBFXDW010000136.1:0-3563 GCA_050180745.1 Bdellovibrionales bacterium
CAAAGCCGAACTGTTTTTCCAGCTCGAGAATAAGAGCGGGATCGACTCCTTGAGCGCCCTTATAGCGGGTAGTTACGTCACTTGCGGCGGCGCTGTTCTGGCGCATGTTTTGCTGTTGGTTTGCGCCCCCCGCCATATCGCCGCCACCGCCTGATACGCGTGCTGTGGCTTCGGTCGCGTTGCCTTGAAGGCGGGCGACAATTTGCTCTATCGGGCCGCCGGGGGCAGCCTGTACGATCAGGAAGTTAAGCAGCATAATACCGAACAGAGTCGGGATAATCAGCAGGATTCGGCGGAGGATATAAGTAAACATAGGCGGCAGGATAGCTGCAGTGCGGATAGAAAGAAAGAGGGGAATCGGGGGTCGTGGGTCAGGGGGGGGGAAGCATTTAATAGTTTTTCTTTGGCTTCTTTTAGGCTATTTTCTAGAAAATGCATATAGATATATACCGGACCTCATGTATGGTTGTTCAGCAAGTAAAAAATGAAACCCTCGCGGCCCTTGTGCGGCGACTAGAGGAAACGATGAATCCTGACGAGGATTACTCTGTCGAAGGCTTTTTGAAGCTTTTCGGTTTGCATGGTTATAAATTCTTTATCCTACTCTTGGCACTTTTAAATATTGTTATTTTTATGTTGCCCGGTTTTTCTTTATTGTTTGGTTTACCTATGGTGATTTTCGCCGTGCAGATGTTGCTGCGAATACAGGTGCCTATTTTGCCTCAGGTCATTGCGGCAATGACGCTTAGGGGGAAAACTTTGCAGCGGGGCCTTATGGCGGCTGCAGGTATTTTGGAAGCTGCTGAGCGTACAGTGCGGCCGCGGTTGCTCTTGCTGAGTGTGCCTCAATTATCCGTTATCCATCATGCGCTGGCTCTTATTTTGGCGCTTTTAGTGGCTGTGCCTGTGCCTCTCTTAAACTTGCCGCCGACATTTGGGATTGTCCTTTTAATGCTGGGGCTGATGCAGCGCGATGGCGTTTTTATCTTGGGCGGTTATGGGCTGGCGGCGTGGAGCTTATGGCTTTATCGTTCGATCGGCAGTACAGCGCAGGGGTTGTTTTAAAAGATGCTTGTTTTGTCTCTTGATAGCGCCTCGCAAGGGTGTTCTGTATGTCTTTGGCGTGATGGTGTTGTGCTGGCTCTGGCTGAAGAAACCATGTCGCGTGGGCAGGATGCGCGGCTTATTCCCATGGTTCAGGATGTGATGCGAGAATCTTCTTTTGATTTCACGCAGCTTGATCGTATCGCCGTTACCTGTGGGCCTGGGAGTTTTACGGGTCTGCGCATAGGTCTTGCGGCAGCTCGTGGAATCGGGTTTGCGGCTCGTAAGCCTGTCTTAGGCATAAGCCGTTTTGAGATTTACCGCGCGCAACATCATGAGGAGACTCTTTTGGTTGCGCTTGACTCGCGGCGGGATGAGCTGTTCACAAAGCTTTATCGTGGTACGGCGGGAGGGGATCCTCGTTTACTGACTTTGGATGAGGTTAATGCTCTGGGAGGCATAGCGCGTGCAGGAGATGTCGCTGGCTGTGCTTCTTTGCAAGAACCTGAAGTTGTAACAGCCGCAAGTTTAGCTGCAAAAGCTAACACTGATGATCCCGCATTTTTGCCTCGTCCGCTTTATTGTCGCCCACCGGATGTGACAATAGGGATAGGGGGGGCAGGGATTAGCTAGGATTCAGCATTCAGGATTCAGCATTTAGGATTTAGGATTCAGGGGGATTGGTTTTTCATTTCTCTCCTGAACTTCAAAAAAACTCCGTCATCACGAACAGCGCACATCTTGCAAAAGCAAGATGTGGCGGAGTGTGGTCAGGGCTCTGAAATGGGATTGCCTAAAATGTTTGAACCACCCTCCTGCAAGGGGAGGGTGGTTTTTATCTTCCTTTTGACATAGGAGAAAAACGTAAAGTTAGCTTCCCTGAATCCTAAATCCTAACTGATCCTCGATCCCTGATTACTCCATCAACCACTGCAAATCATCCTGCGTCAGTTTAGCTGATGCAGCAGGGTTGTCTCCGAACAGAGCTTCGGCGAGGCCTGCTTTCTTTTCTTGGAGTTCAAGGATTCTCTCTTCAACCGTTCCTTCGGCGATCAGCTTATAGACAAAGACGGGCTTATCTTGTCCGATCCTATGGGCGCGGTCTGTGGCTTGATTTTCAACAGATGGATTCCACCATGGATCATAGTGAATGACTGTGTCGGCAGCCGTGAGGTTAAGGCCTGTGCCGCCAGCTTTCAGGCTGATCAGGAAGAGGGGAACTTCGCCGTTTTGGAACTGGTTGATCGGTGTTTTACGATCTTTGGTAGAGCCGCATAATTCAACGAAGGGGATGCCCACTTCTCGTAGAGCAGGTTTAATCAAATCGAGCATGCTTGTGAATTGTGAGAAGAGCAGAATCTTCCGGCCTTCCTCAATCAGGGTTGGCAGCATATCCATCAACTCATCAAGTTTGGCTGAGTTTTTGACTTTCTTCGCAGCGGCTAATTTAACGAGCCGTGGGTCACAGCATGTTTGGCGCATTTTCAAAAGCGCATCCAAAATAACAATTTGGCTGCGAGCCAAGCCCTTGGCTTCAATTTCCTCGCGTACGCGGTCGTTCATGACGTGGCGAACGACCTCATAAAGATCGCGTTGTTCGTCATTCAACGATACTTTACGTATAATGATAGTTTTAGGAGGCAGCTCTTTTGCAACATTTTCTTTTAAGCGTCGTAACACGAAAGGCCGCAGGCGTTTGGCGAGGGCTTCTTTGCGGTCTGTGTCACCTTGCTTTTCAATAGGCGTACGATAAAGGCGCGTGAATTTTTTATGGTCACCTAAAAGTCCCGGCATTAAGAAGGTGAACAAAGACCAAGCCTCGCCCAAATGATTTTCAACAGGCGTACCTGTTAAACAAAGACGTTGATCGCCTTCGAGTTTACATGCCATCTGTGTCATTTTAGCGGACGGATTCTTGATAGCCTGAGCTTCATCCAGAATGATCAAAGACCAGTGCTGATCCAGCAATTTATGTCCGTCACGAGGCAATAAAGGATAAGTCGTAAAGACAAGATCGGCCTTTTTGATGTGTTTAAACTGGGTATCTCTATCTTTGCCGTGGAGAGTGACGGTTTTAAGATTTGGCGTAAAACGGGCTGTTTCCGATTCCCAGTTAGCGACAAGGCTCGTTGGCATAATGATTAAGACGGGATTGTCGAGTTTCTTTTTTTCTTTAAGGGCCGCAATGTAGGCTAAAGCCTGTACGGTTTTTCCAAGCCCCATATCGTCGGCGAGGATTCCGGAAAGTCCATATTTTCCTAAAAAATGAAGCCAGTTATAGCCATCTTGTTGATAGGCGCGTAGCTCTGCTTGGAGGTTGCGGGGGAGAGGACGATGTTCAATTCCTTCGAAATCACTGAGTTTTTGAACGAGTTGATAGAGTTTTCCTTCACCGAGCCAGCGTTTGCGCGTAATGCCTTCCAGCTTCATAAATGCAGCGGCAATATCCATAGAGACCCGTATATCTCCGTCTTTGCCTAGCGATTTATCTTCAAATAACTCAACCAGCGTTGTCAGAA
>JBFXDW010000137.1:0-3553 GCA_050180745.1 Bdellovibrionales bacterium
AAAAATAAAGGGAGACTCTCCATCCCATGAATGCACAAAAACTCACATTAGGTCCGCTGGTCTATAACTGGCAACCAGAAACGCGCCGCGACTTTTACTTTCGGATCGCAGATGAGGCCCCTTTAGATGAAGTTTACTTGGGTGAAATCGTCTGCGCCAAACGCGAACCCTTCTATGAATCTGATATAGACGAGATCAAAAGCCGTCTGGAACGTGCCGGAAAACGCGTTCATTGCACAACACTGGCCCTCATAACCAGCCCGCGAGAACGTCAGGCCTTAGAAAGGAAAAGCCAGATGGATTGGCTCTTAGAAGCCAACGATATCAGCGCTGTGAAGCTACTGAAGGGAAAGCCCTTTATCATAGGCCCCCACATCACGGCTCTTAATGAGGGCACATTAGGGGTCTTAGTCAAACAGGGCGCTAGGCGCATCGTATTTGCCTCAGAAATCAGTGGCGATGCCATGGCCAAGCTAGCCGCCGCCTTTCCCGCTCTTGAAACAGAAGCGCAAGTCTTTGGCCGCCAATCCGTAGCCGTTTCAATGCGCTGCTATCACACGCGCAGCGTCGGACGAGATAAAGACCATTGCCGGATCGCATGTGGAGACAGCCCTTATATGGTGCCTGTGGAAACACTCGATAAGCAACCGATCTGGACCATAGCGGGCACACAAACCCTCTCAGCAGGAACCTTAGTGCTAGGAAATGAGCTAGAAGACATGGCCAAGGCGGGTATTTCACATTTCCGTCTGGCGCCTCAAGAAGGCGATATGATTGCTGTAGCAAAATGCTATCGCGAGCTACTGGACGGAACACGAGAGCCCGAGTCTCTCCTACCTGCCTTAAAGGAGATTATGCCATCACTTCAGCCCATTAACGGTTTTTACTATGGTGTAGAAGGGTGTCGTTGGGAAGGAAAGCAATAAAGCCATATGGGGCTATAGCCGAGGCTATGCGCATCACAAAAAAGCGGGAAGGTTAAACCTTCCCGCTTTTTTCTTATTTGCCTTCATCGCTTGCGATGCTTGCCTTTAAAACTGAGAGCTCTTCTTTAAGAGCCGCATTCTGCTCTTTAAGTTCGCGCAAAGCCGCGATGATGGGACCAATGAGTCCCATATAATCAACCCCTTTATAATCCTTTTCCCCAAGCGAAAGAACTAGTTCAGGAAACACCTTTTCAACATCTTGGGCAATCACCCCATACTTACGGCCCTTCTCATTCTTTATATAAAAAGAATATCCCCGAAGATCTGATAATTTATCGAGTGCACTATCGATCGGTTTAACATCGCTTTTCAACCGACTATCACTAACTGAATCATAAATAAACTGCGTGGCATAAAGACGAGATGCAACCAAAAGACCAGAAACAGATTGCCCCCCATTAACTTGAAGAGAATACCCACATGTAACTGCTCCCAGATTTTTATCCGCAGGATAAACTGAGTTCTCATCACAACCGTCACGCGTAATCATGACTGGTGCATTTCCCATTTTATTACTAGACGAAGAACGAATATCTAAAACCGTATGCGTATCATCAGTTGTACTTGCCGTAATGGTTTCAAAATCCAGCAAAGCCCCTGCAGGCGTACCGCTGGCACTTCCATAAAGAATGTTTCCGCCCACTGAGATATTTGTTTGAATCGTGTTGTAGTCAAAAATACCACCGCCAAGATCAGGACTTTGCACCTTCAGACGAGCCAACCATGGGTTCTCTGAAGCACCACCACTTACGTAGGTGCGGGACGCAATATGACCCGCAGGGGCCGCGCCAAACCCAAAATCAGCAATCGGTGCCAAAGCCCACGATCCGTAAGAGCCGCACGCCATATTGGCGCCACACACATTGGCCGTATAAATAAAACCGCCATCACCACCAATGATACTGGAAACACGTCCCCCAGATGTATCTGGTATAGTTTCCCCACCTGATGTCACAATCATAAAGGAATAAGTCGTCGGCGCTGATCCCGCCGCTGTTGCATCCTTTTTCACACGTATCAGATAGGTCTGACCATATGAGTTTGTTGAAGCATTACTCATGCCAGGAGGAATATAATTACAAAAATCACCCGCATCACATGCTGCCGCCGCAGCTGGTAAGACCAAGTCGCTGGTCGCATCTGCGGCTAAACCAACCAAAAAATTCTGCCCTTTTGTCGACGCCAAATAATCTTTAACCGACGTTATAAGCTCTTGTTGTTGATCGGCCGCTGTTTGGTCACGCATTTGCGTATTGCCCGAGGACATCAAGCGCCAAAGCCCCGCAAAAAGGATCGAAGCCACCCCCAGCACGATCGCCAATTCAACAAGAGAAAAACCACGTTGATTCCCACGCATCTTAGACCCTGTTTTTTGCATAACGTTCCCCTTTTTTACATAACCGAAATCATGCCGACCGCACCAAGCGGAAGAAAAGTAACACCACCGCTGCCTATTGGAAAGCACACGATATCAGACCCCACCTTTGCTGTCGTCATAAAATAATCACCGACTGTGCCATTACAATCCATGTTCATTGTCTTGCCTACATAAGCAACTGGAATCTTAAGACGACGAATCTGGCTTTCAACTTCTGCGCTACTATAACCAACTTTTGTAAAACCATTCGCATCATCCATAACATAGGTAACCACATAGTTAATGGAATCTGCTGTATAGGCGATTGTATTAAACGTCATATCCGAGGTCATTCCCGCAGGTAAAGAAACAACAGACGCACAATCAGCCGTTGGATCGGCCAGAGCCCCGCTAGCCTTTCCCAAAGCACAAGAAGGCGCTCCACCAAAAAGTGTCGCCTTATTCTCTTTGGCGATACGGTACGCCTCATCATGCCACACAGCCATAACATCAGCCAACGTGGTTTGTTTTGACTCCATCTCCACAGCACGCAGCACAAAAAGCTGGGTATAGTATCCAATAATTGACATCAGGACAAAGATATAAACATAAAGGTACATGTTTTACGTGCCTCCAATCCAAAACACCAAAGAAACCGCAGCACGATCACTATTACCACAATTGACACGTATCGTTTCCTTACTCATTTCTGAGCCAGCCATTCTTTTTGCATCATAAACCATTCTCCATAGCTTATAGGCCATATCTGACATAACGTCCACGCGCATTAAGCCCAATGATGCTGCATCTTGTGTATAAAATTCTAAAAACCGCCGACAGTGATGAGAAGTCACGGGCATAACCAAGTGAAGCTCTTGTTTTGTCGGAACTAAAGAGAATTCTAAAGGATCACCCCACGGGTTAACGAGAGCGGTTCCCGAAAAATTATCTTTTGTCTTTTGAAGATAGCGGCTTTCGAACCCGTCCTCACGAACAAGCTTGGCTACCAACTTAGCTAATTCTTGTTGAGGCTGGACCAGCTTAGATGAGCGCACCTCTTGAGCACGCGCCACAACACGCAAAACCTGATTTAAGGCTAGCCCAAGACGATAATTCTCTTGCTGTGCTTGAAAACTCAAAACAATCCCTCCCACCGCTAGGCACGAAAAAAGGCCAACAGCAGGATAAAAAAACATTTTGGAAAGCACAT
>JBFXDW010000138.1:0-3458 GCA_050180745.1 Bdellovibrionales bacterium
TTGAACAATCTTAATTTTCTTATCTTTTTGCGCCCGATAAACCAAATAAGGGGTCCCCAGAATATTCCAGCGATCAATAACCGTCCTGTTGGCCTCAATCGCCCGATACGCCATTTTATCGGGCTCACCAGCCAAAACCTTATGATCTCCAGAAACATAAGCATCCCAGTCTTGAAAAGGATTTTCACTGCGCAACAGTTTAGCCGCCACGCGAATCTCCCCGCCCTCAGGATTACGTGCAATAGGAATAAGACGCATATGAATCTTCCCCTCCTTCACCGCGCCTTTCAGCTCCTCCCACGTTTTTTTACAGAAATAACAATTAGGAGACACAACCATCAGAAGTTCTGGAGCATCCTCGTTCCCCATAGACACACCCGATGCCGCTTTCAAATCCTGAATCAATTGCTCGCCAGGCGAAGCTATCAGAAGGGGCATCCGCTTAAGCTCATTTTCAGCCAACGCCGTAGCTGCATCAGGACTCTCTGGCAGTTCAGCCATACCGCCTTCCTGTACACCAGCACGCACAAGATCGATTTGTTGCGCTGCAGCCCCCGTCAAAACGGCCTCAACCTTTTTATTTGTCTTGGCAAGTGCTTGTATCTGCCCAGTGGTCACGAGCTGACCATCCTCAGAGAAAAGCCCTCCGATAATAACAGAGCGCTTATCGGGTGTAACATAGAGCATTTGAAGCTGCCCCTGCCTCAGAAGCAAAAACCCATGCAGGCCCGAGCGCGTCCCCATATAATGGATTTCCATTCCCTGTTGAAGAAGTCCCTTGATAAAAGGAATAGCCGTCACATCTGGGACAGACGCTTCCATACTATAGAGATTTTTCTCAGGCAACGGCACTTGCGCGTAAGCAGGAAGAGCCAAACAAAGCAAAGTAACAGAAACAACTGAACGGACAGCAACTTTTAGCATAAGTTTTGATTCCTTTTTTTCATCATTCGGGATCACCGCTCAGCAATATAAGTCGTCTCCGTCACGCTGTCACCTCTCTTTCCTGAGGTTGCGCTCTGTTCTTGTGCCGAACGGCGAATAAGGCCTTTTTTCTCCATAACGCGCAGAACCTTAGCCGCATAAGCCGCGCCACGTTTAGGTGTAGCTGAATGGTAATAGGCAATTCCGCCCAGAAGCGATCCCGCTCGGTTGATTTTGTTTTTAAGAATCCACGCGGCAACACGTACATTCACACAACCATCATCTCGCACCAAACGGTGCGCGGTTTTTGTGTCAATCTTCCACGCTTTAGCCAGTTCTGGGATCCAGTGTGTATTGACCTGCATAGGGCCAAGATCATACGTATTGTTAGAGTTAGGGCCAACCTGCTGGCCAACGCGGCCCCCTTCGACGTGCATCAGGCCGATCAAGACGGCGGGCGGCACATCATATTGTTGAGCCGACAACATCAAACAAGCAGCAAGAACTTTTGCGCTTATCATAGGCATCCCCTACCAGCCCTCTGCATCAAGCTGAGCTGATGCGGGAACCTCTAAATAAGTTGCAAGCGTCGCAAGCATAGCCATGCGTTCGTTAAATGCCTGCCACACTTGGGCCATAGGCAGCTTCTGACCATGTTTAGCAAAATATTCGGCGCGCTTATCGGGCTCCATATAGAGTAAACGATCAGCCTCGGCATAATGGCATTCCGTATAAATCTGACCTGCCGCACGAAGAATGTTCCAACATAAATAGCGCCATTGTTCCGGCGTTGCCCCCGAATCCGCCAGAGCGCGCGTCACTTGATCCGAAAGCTTGACCAAACGCTCAGCAATCTCAGCCAAAAGATCATGCTCAGCACGGCCAAATGAATACTGAGCCACAGCCCCAATAATAGGTACCATGCTTTCCATCATCTTCGCCCGAAATGTCGCAACCGTATTTGGGACGCTTTCGCCACCTGCTGGAATTTGTGTTTTAAACTTGTTTTGCAATTGCCCAGCAATTGCCGCCAGTTTTTCGATATCTTCGTCTTTGACTGCAGCTCCCGTTGCACGGAACGTTGCTGCCACAACTTGACTGGCCGAACCAGCCAAAGCCCACCGCACAGAAGAATCAAGATCGCTCTCTTCAGCACCAATTTCTTTAGCCAGTTCACGGCTTAGCTTAACAGCACTTTCAACAAGGCCGTTAAATTGCGCTGGATCATCCTTAGGTTTTTTTTCAGCATCACCGGACGATGATACTTCAGCCATCGTTTGCAGCAAGGGCATCCCGATCTGGCGAAAGGCAGCTAAAAGCGTCTGCATGCGTGCATTGCTTGTGTCACTGTTCGTATTATTTTGATTATCGGTCATGATTGTTAGCGCTCTTAGAAATAATAAGGGGTGTCTGGGATTATAGCGTTTAACCTGCTGACTCTAAACCCCTATAATAGTTTCAGGAAAGAGAGTACAGGAACAGAATTGCCGTTTCGTTAAAAAGGTGATGTTTTTACAGCATTTCAACAGGTTAATGAGTGTTAATTGCCCATGTTCTGGAAACAGGCAGGCATCTCATGTAAAGCATCGAGAGCCAAGATCAAAGCCTTCGTAGAAGCCTCCACATTATCTTCCCAATCGGTAAGAGCGGCTTTACACCGACGCGCCCGTTCTTGAGCTTCTGCATCCAGAGCCCCTTCACCCATGATATCCGTTGCCGCATTCCATGCCGTACAACGATTATGTTGGATCCATTCAACCTGAAATGGGCTTAGACCAAGCGTTTCATTACAAGCCCCAAAAGAATCCGGAAGCTCTAAACCATCATCAATCGCATCCTGACAGATCTTGTGATGGCTTTCGCATAACTCCACCAAGCTCGCATCGCTAGCATGCTCACAATCGGGGCGAGACACATACGCCAATCGATCAAAACATTTCTTCACAAACGCGCTCTTGAGCGGCTTGCACTGGGCATATATCCCCGCACTCGCCTGTTTCTCCGGAACCTTCAGCTCTTCCTTATACGGTGACCGCGGATGCGGCCCCGCCGCATTGTAACAAAGATTCAATCCCGCCATATAGAGGATCTGCTGATCATCCGTAAGAACAGGCTTGAAATAACCCGCCGAATCCATAGGCGGCATTTCAAGAGGTTCTTCTGATGCATCAGGCGCTATCGTATTTATGCTTTCATCAGCCCCAACAAACTCATCTTTGGTCGCTACACAAGCTTGAGCATCGTCTGGCGCTTCATCAGCAGACATATACCCCGTCCCCGCAGCGTCTTTATTGCATCGATTTGCCAGAAGTTCCCGCAGCGCCGCAGGTCCATTTCCCTTGGGGAAGTTTTTCTCATACTGTTCCCAGCCGTCCAACAAAGCTTTGGCCTGTTTATGACGGAAAGATCCTGTCGTCCCCCCCACTTGGATCGCGCGCATATTATGGCACAGCCGCACATTCCGAACAGGTGTTTCCGGATTATCTGATGCTATCTTTGCCACCGCATTTATCTGCGCGGTTTGATAGATCGAA
>JBFXDW010000139.1:0-3164 GCA_050180745.1 Bdellovibrionales bacterium
CTCCTTTAGTAGTAAGGGTTAGGACATGTCTTTCATTATACATTAAGATAAGGTATTTTTGTGACAAAAAGGCCTTAAGAAGATATTATTTTACATCGAAATCGTTTAAAAAGAGGTAAAATACTGATTTTGCCTTTTCTTGGAACAGTGGTAAACTTCGTTCCCTCCTTCCTTTAATGAGGTCTTCTCATGCGCTATTTCCTTCTTTTTACCCTTTGTTTTCTGGCGGCATGCGCGGATATATCAGATGAGGCTTATGAACGTGTTCATGCGCCAGGGGCTGGGATGGCCTCTCTGGCGGAGCAGCTTCATGAAAAAGGAAATATTGGTCCTGCGATAGATTTCTATCGTCGTGCGCTAGCAAAAGATCCTTCGAATCTTGTGGCGTTGCAGGGGTTGTCGAAGGCTTTGCAAGAGTGGGGAGATGCAGAAGGCGCACTGAACGTCCTTCGGCAAGGCGTTGAGGCGCGTCCCGATGATAATGCGCTGCGCAGCCGTTATGCTAAATTGCTTATCGGGTTGGATCGTCCCATGGAAGCGGAAGCTGTTTTCCGGAACGTTCTGGCGCTTGATGAAGATGATGATAAAGCGCGCAGCGGTCTTGCTGTGGCTCTTGATTATCAAGGAAAGCATGTTGCTGCGCGGCAAGAATATAAAAAAGCGCTACAGAACAATCCGGATGACCTGACTCTTCTTAACAATATGGCTTATTCTTATATTCTTTCGCATCGTTATGATCGTGCGATTGCTCTTCTAGAGAATGTAGCGGACTCACCAAAGGCAAGCTCTGCTTTACGACAAAATCTTGCACTGGCTTATGGTATGGCAGGGATGGAAGCGGATGCGCAGCGCGTTGCGCGCATGGATATGAGCGAGGATGAGGTTCGTTCTGTTCTTTCTTATTATCAGCGCCAGCGCGCAGAACAGCTCGTTTCTAAGGGAGCCTATGCAGAGCTTGGAACATATGCGACCGAGGCTTTGGCTGTGGTTCAAGCTAAACGCTTGCATGAGCGAGCCAAACACATAGGGGCTTTTAAGCCAGTTGTTTTTCCGGAAGTGTCAGCTCCTGGAAGCACGCCTCGCTTCGCGGTGCGCATGATGGGTTGTGCGCGTCCCAATGAGGTTAGCCGCTTGTGTGAAATTCTGTCCGAATCCGGAGTTCCTTGCGTCCCTCGCGGTAAGGGCGGCGAGTAATTCTCGCATACCTTGTTCCTTGACGAGATGGTATGGATTCGCGCGATCCTCAAGGAGGTAGAGTTTCATGGCACTGGGATGGTGCCATACATTGATGACTTCTAGGTTGGCCTTATTACAGCAACTTTCAAAGAAGGAAGGGCTGAACTTATGTGAATTGAGAAGGTGAAATTTCTGTCCTTTTTCAATATGAAAATCGAGTTTATCAATCGAAAAATATTGAGATTCTGTAGCTTCTACAATGTGAGCAAATAACTGTAAATCAGGGATCCATTCAGGCTCATAATCAAAGAGTTGAGAGTCGAATGAAGTTACAGGAAGCTCTTTGAGCATGTGGTCAAAAATACTGATGACAAACTTGGCAATGGGCTTGGTTCGGTAATTTAAGGCAAGGGAATCTGGGTCTTGGTTCGTATCTACAGACAGTAAAAGCCATCCTTGCTTGGCCATCATGGAAAGGTTGCGTAAAGTTGAAGCCAACTCTTCAGTAATATTGCGGTGAGCAAGATTGCCGCTAATGTTGCCTATGGTGCTGCACATCATTAAACCGATGGATGGAGCCATTGCAATGGGATGATCTTGTTGTTCAAAGAAATCTAGTTTAACTGTTTCTATGGTAATGTCGTTGCGAAGTTCTTTAATGCCTTTTAAGGCATCTAAATAGGGCTGGCAGAAATCAACACCGTAATATGTCTGGCTCTTTAGTTTTTGCAAGATGGGGAGCGCATGTTCGTAGAAAGTTGATGTTTCACCAACCCCGAAGTCAAGGAGACTTGTTCTAAGGGGAATAAAATGATGGATTGAAGGTGTTGCTGCGGCTAACAATTCATTGTCGCTGTTAGGCAGGGAATACGAGTTTTCTTTAGGGCTAACGACACTGTCCCAATTGTCGTTTGGTGTGGTCTGTAGGTCATCCGTTTCATGGGATCCATAAGCATATTTTCCAAGATGGCCTGAACGAAATCCCATAAAGAGATCGACGATATCATCGAAAAAAACTTTATTATAAGAAAGAATGTTTGAAAGATGGTTTCGTGAAATATTTTTTTGCACAATATAGTTTCCTTATTTTTTGCTTGGAATTTCTGCAACATCCCAAGACAAATCAAATTGAGTAGAAAATGTTTCTGAGATAATAGGGGATGAAATAAGAATAATTTTTGGTGCAGGTTTAACGCCAAGAGCAAAAATGCCGATGTAGTTTCCAAAGATATAGTAGGGAACAGGCGGTGGCGCAGAAAGAGGATGCCAGCGATATTCGGCATAGTCAGTTGAGATAAAGTCTGTATCTCCATGGGAAAGGATCGTCCGCACAAGAATATCTCTACGTGATTGGACAAGTGGCCCCATTCTGTTGCGATGCTTGGCTGCAATGGCATCATTACATGATTCAAAATAAGCTTCCGGAATCCCATTTTGACGTATCATGCCGCCGGATATCTGCATGGTTGAGAAAATCAGATCTGTGAATACCTCAAATCCGTGATTGCCGTTGAGAACACGAACATCTTCCGGGATGAAGCGGACACCGCTATTGTCTGTGAACTCGATGCGTTTTTTGTAAAACGCGTTGGTGATATCGTCGAGCGTACCTTCGCGTGGCGTGACACTGCCCGCCTCAATCTTGCGAATTGCTTGGGGCGTAAGTCCTGTTTCTTCAGCTAGCTCATCCTGACTCATTCCAATCAGAGCGCGAGCAGCACGGATTTGATTGCCTGTAATCACTAAGGAATCCTTAATTTTTGTGCGTAAGGCTTCAAAAGTTCTGAGGGCGAAACTATCACATGTTTGCAACTAATACAATAGAACTTTTTAGTTGCGGAAACGGAAACTTTCTGATATGTTTCGTACATCAAACGATCTTGCGTTTAATTGGTTTACCGCTGGACATCATTGTAACCAACTGATTTTAAATAAGAAAGATGAGGCTCTTATGACCCAAGATAACACATCCAAACGCCGTACGCTGA
>JBFXDW010000140.1:0-3065 GCA_050180745.1 Bdellovibrionales bacterium
TTCATCAAAAACCTCAGTCAGAAACGAGAAGAGGTTCTGCAAAAAGCCTTTCCTGATGCGCTTGATCTAATGGTTATTTGTGCGGAGGCTGGGCTGAGTTTGGATTCTTCTTTTGATCGGGTCAGTAAAGAAATGCAAATGTCTGCCCCAGAGCTCGCTGAAGAACTTGGCCTTACCAGCGTTGAGCTGAACTTCCTGCCAGATCGGCAAATGGCGCTGCGAGGTCTATCCGACCGCGTACAGCTTCAAAGCGTCACAGCGCTAACAAACACACTTATTCAAACAGAAAAATACGGCACGCCGCTGGCACGCTCACTTCGTGTTTTATCTGGAGAGATGCGAACCGATCGCATGATGCGCGCCGAAGAAAAAGCTGCACGCCTGCCTGCAATTCTAACAGTCCCTATGATTCTTTTTATTCTGCCGCCGCTGTTCATCGTCTTGATTGGCCCTGCTGCCCTCAAGGCCGCAGACGCAATGCATTAGAGCACGTGACAAAAAAAAGCAGATAGAGGATAAAGATCCCCTATCTGCACTATCCATCGGCTATTATCTTTTATCCGTTCACCGTCTTACGGCCAAAGAGAGCCTCGCCATTATCGTCTTCTGTCTCCGTAGAATCCTCGTCTGAGGCAGAGGTGAACTTTGCGGCATTTTTAAAGCTAGGCGCCTTGTTTGATGATTTGCTGCCACCAACAACTTGCATCTCGCCAATGACTTGGCCGCCTGCATTCACTTCAAGCTCACCATATTTAACAATGCCACTGATGCGCCCCGTACCACGAATGGTCAAACGCCCATGCACCGTTAAATCGCCATCATAGCGTCCTGCGATGTCAGCATTTTCAATCTCAACAGCACCTGTAAACTGGCCTGTTTCCGTGATCTCAAGCAATTTACCATCAGATAGTTTTGCTTCGACCTTACCTTCAACGACAAGGACATCACACGCAGCAATCTCACCCGACAAAGAAAGCCCCCTACCTACGATGAGCTTACGTTCCTCGGTTCCCCCGTGTAATGGTTCAGGGGATGGTCTGCGTTTTTCCATACGATGTCTTCCTGTCATAACTCCTGCCCCAACGGAGCGCGGCGGCTCTGCGATGGTTGCACGAGGCGTAGTTGGATTTTGTGTTGTAGCTTGATCTTGTGTGGGGGCTGTTTCACCCTCTTCATCTTCTCTGCGTCCGAACATTGACGTTTCTCCTTGTGAAACAAGCATTTATGTATCAGGGCACGCTGCCCCAGAGCTTTTCATGCCTTGGCCATATTAAGGGGTACCATGCCACAAGCTGCCCTCGCAAGGTTCTTGCGCCTGTGAATACGGTGAATAATGGGGATAAGTCGAATTTATTTGCCGAAACAATGATGTTGTATAGAGTAAAGACGACAAGAAGGAGAATTTACATGGTCATTCGTTCCCTACCCCAGAAAAACATTGAAGCGCTCTATGACATATGTGCGATTGGTAATGCCATCGTGGACGTTCTGGCTTCATGTGAGGATACTTTTCTTGAAGATGAAAATATTGCCAAAGGTGGCATGACTCTCATTGATGAAGCACGCGCTAAAACACTTTACGGAAAGATTCGTAATAATGTTGAAATGTCCGGCGGCTCAGCCGCCAATACAGCCGCAGGAATTGCCTCGCTGGGCGGTCATCCCGCCTATATCGGTAAAGTTAAGAACGATTCTCTGGGACGCATCTACCGCCAGAACTTACGTGAAGTCGGCGTGCATTTTGACTCCGCCCCCCTCCAAAATGGTCCAGCAACGGCCCAGTGCATTATCCTCGTGACCCCTGATGCCCAGCGCTCTATGAACACCTATCTTGGCGCATGCACAGAGCTAACACCAGCCGACATAGACGTCCAAATCGTTGCTAATGCCAAAGTGACATATCTAGAAGGTTATCTTTATGACAAACCTTCCGCGAAAGAAGCCTTTCACATCGCCGCCCATATCGTACACGAAGCCGACCGCCATCTGGCCCTAAGCCTATCCGACAGTTTTTGTGTTGACCGTCACCGTGACGATTTCAAAAGGCTCATTTGTGACGAAGTCGATTTTCTCCTCGCCAATGAAAAGGAGTTATGCAGCCTTTATGAGACCGACACCTTTGAAGATGCCCTTGCTCAAGCCGCTGAACAGTGCAGCGTTACCGTTGGAACGCGTAGTGAAAAAGGAGCCGTCATCATGGCAGAGGGAACACGCCATAGCATCAGCGCTTACCCCGTTAAGAAGGTTGTGGACACGACAGGCGCAGGAGATCTCTTTGCCGCAGGGTTTTTATACGGCATCACTCACGACTGCGATTTTGCGGAAAGTGGGCGGCTCGGAGCCCTCGCAGCAGGTGAGGTTATATCGCACTACGGCCCCCGCCCCCAGCAAGAACTGAAAGAGTTAACGATGAAATCACAAGAGCTTAACAGAGACAGCCTCACGGCCCTTGCCTGAAAGATGAACTTCCATCTCAACTCGTTGCCCTGGCTCCAGCGTAACGAGCCCTAATTTAGCGATAACAGTCTTGTGTACGAACACATCTTTATCATCACCCTCTGGCGCGATAAAGCCAAAGCCCTTCTCAGGCTTGAACCATTTGACAACGCCCTGCATGACCTCAATAGGCCCTACAGGCGCACTAGCACGAGGATTGCTGCTTTGTGCTTCTACAGGAAGCTCTCCATACCCAAGAACAGCTCTAATCTCAAGAACTTGGCGACCCTTTGGGCCATCACCAATCATGATGGAGAGTTTGGTCCCCTCGGCGATTTGCGTTAACCCCGCCCGCGTAAGCGTAGAGACATGCATAAAGGCGTCTGGGGAGCCATCAGCTGGTGCAACAAACCCAAAACCCTTCGACAGATTAAACCACTTAACGACAGCTTCGATCTGTTCACCCTCACCCGTACCGGGAAAATCTAAAGACGACAAGGTAGAATCCTCATTAAATAAATAACGCTACTAATTCTTCTTAGCTAATTTTCAATCTCTTAACAATCGGAATCGTAACAAGACATAAAAAAAACTGCATATAGCGTTAATAAGGAAATAAGGAAAAACAT
>JBFXDW010000141.1:0-3055 GCA_050180745.1 Bdellovibrionales bacterium
GGCAAAAAAAATCCGTTGCCAATCTTTTGGCCGCCATTGAAGAACGCCGCACTATTTCTTTGAACCGCTTCATATTTGCGCTTGGCATCCCGCAAATCGGGGAGGCTACAGCCAAATTACTCGCCAACCATTATGGCACCTTCAACAAATTGCAAGAGCAAGTCAACGCCGCACAAGATCAAGACAGCGATGCCTATCAAACCCTCATCGCCATCGACCAGATTGGGCCTGTCGTGGCCAAAGATTTAGTCGCCTTCTTTAACGAGCCTCATAACAAGCTTATTATCGAGGCTTTACTAGAGCAGCTGACGCTTCTTTCCTATGAATCGCCATCTGCACAAAGCGGCTCACCGCTCTCAGGAAAAACTATCGTCTTTACGGGCACCCTCACAGCCATGTCTCGTAACGAAGCCAAAGCCAAAGCAGAAAGCTTGGGTGCTAAAGTTTCTGGGTCTATCTCTGCCAAAACAGACTATCTGGTAGCTGGGGAAAATACTGGCAGCAAAGCCGAAAAAGCCCAAAAATTAGGCGTGCAGGTCATTACTGAATCAGAATGGTTGACTTTTCTTAACTAATCATAGAGCTTTCTTAGATATCCTCCGTTTCGTTCCCAAAATTCTTATTTTATCAGGCTACGTATCAATATGAGCAACGACACTGAAAGCCCTAGCAATTGCGCCACACAAGCCATGGCCCTTCTACGCCAGCATAATCTCGACCCCACGCCAGAGAATTTTGCGGTCGCTTATGCGTATTATGCGAATGAATCGGCAGATCTTTGTATGTCCATGGATGCCCTCATCAATGAATATGGCCGTATTACCCAAGGCCAGCTCACAGAAATGCATGTCGCTTATATAAGTCTTGATGCCGAGCATAAAGTGCTGAAACAAGCCACTAATCGCATGGAAGACGAAATTAAGAAAGTAATGGGCGTTATCAGCGAAAGCTCTACAGACGCCAAGCAATATAAAGAAAGCTTGAGTGAATTTTCGGATAATCTGGCTTCCCCGCTATCTGCCGAACAAATCCGCAGCGCTGTTGCACGCATGGCTAGTGAAACCCGTATCATGGCTGAGCAAAACCAACGCCTTCATGCTCAACTTTCTGAATCCACACAGCAGCTATCGGAAATGCGCTATAGCTTGGATGAGGTCCGCAAAGCTTCACTTCTGGACCCTCTCACAGAAATTGGCAACCGCAAGTTCTTTAACAATGAGATCCTTCGCGTCACAGAAGAAGCCCAAGGTACGCATGAGCCTTTGTGTTTTCTGATGGCTGACATTGACCATTTCAAACAGTTCAACGATACACACGGCCATTTAATCGGCGACGAAGTGCTTCGTTTGGTGTCTCGCACATTAGTCGAGAATCTAAAAGGCCGCGATATCATTGCGCGTTATGGAGGAGAAGAGTTCTGCATAGTTCTTCCCCAAACTCCCATTGATGCCGCAGAGCGTGTCGCCAATCAATTACGAGGGATTTTAAGCACAAAATCCGTCCGCCGCCGGAGAACAAATGAAACATTAGGCACAGTAACAATCTCTATCGGCGTGACACAATATAAAGAAGGCGAAGACGTCGAAACACTTATTGCCCGCGCTGATGAAGCTCTTTACGACGCCAAACAAACCGGCCGTAATAAGGTCATGGTGCATTAAGATCTGCCTCTAGTTATGACGCATCCCCCCCCGCAATCATTCTTATCGCCCTGACATTGATGATCTGCGTGCAATTGCTGTTTTGTTGGTCGTTATATTCCACGCCTTCCCAACAGTGATATCAGGCGGATTCGTCAGCGTTGGCATAATGGTCAAAAAGGTACTCCTAGGCACCATTATCTTGTTTCTTCTCTCCTTTGCAATCAACATTTTTTTCATAGAGATTCATCCCAACACTACCTTTTATCTCCCTGTAACATGCATCTGGGAATTGCTAGCAGGGTGCCTCTTATCCTTTTTCATGTTTCACCACCGCTTCAAATTAACACGCCCATCTGAAACCTTACTTTCCTGCATTGGCTTGTTGATGATCGGCTATGCCGCTTTTTCATTTCAAGAAACAATGAACTTCCCTGGATGGAATGCCCTTATCCCCGTCGCTGGAAGCTCTTACCACCCGTCAAATTTCACTTGACTGATCGGAATCATATGTGATTCAAGGATTCTCCGCTGTTTAAGGAGGATTCATGACCTTCCATGAAGTCCGGTTCCCCGATGACATAGCTTACGGTGCATCGGGTAGGCCTGCATATTCTACGTCCGTTGTTCAAACGGCCTCCGGCTATGAGCAACCCTAGCGCTCCGTGAACCGTCTTGCAGCTCAACCTTAATCAAAGCGCCTGCTTTCATATCGGCCACATGCGTCATTAAACGTCCCTGCTCATCATAAACAAGTCCATAGCCACGCCCCAGAACCGCACGTGGAGACAAAGCCGCCAACAATGAACAAACATGCGTGACTTGCTTTTCCGTATGCAGCATTTTTTGTTTAATCGTGGCTTCCAAACGTGCGGACTCATTCTCTAAACGTTGCGCGGCTAAAGCCAAACCATCGCGCGGATGCTTAATACGCGTGGCAAGCTGCTCAAAATGATGCGCCTTGCCTTGCGCAACAGACTTCCAAGCTAAACTCAGGCGCTCGGCCCGCTCATCAAGGCGCTGCATCAATGGCTCAAGCGCACGCATCGGATCGCCCATAGCACGCGCAAAAAGCCTTAGCTTCTCCTGCCGCTCGGCCAGCCCACGCGCCGCAGCAACGCTGAGCCGCCCATCAATCTGCGCCACTTGCGCGATCAGCTCAGCCCGCACAGGCACCGCCATTTCCGCAGCTGCCGTAGGAGTCGGCGCGCGACGATCCGCCGCATAATCCGATAGGCTAATATCCGTTTCATGCCCCACCGCAGAAATCACCGGAATACGGCTTGCAGCAATCGCACGCACAACGTCCTCTTCATTAAAGGGCATCAGGTCCTCTAAGGACCCGCCGCCACGTCCAACGATCAGCACATCCGGTATTGGCACGTTATCTTCGGGCACTAAAGCATTAAAGCTGT
>JBFXDW010000142.1:0-3027 GCA_050180745.1 Bdellovibrionales bacterium
TCAGTATTTTACCTCTTTTTAAACGATTTCGATGTAAAATAATATCTTCTTAAGGCCTTTTTGTCACAAAAATACCTTATCTTAATGTATAATGAAAGACATGTCCTAACCCTTACTACTAAAGGAGTTGCCTATGGCTATTGCACAACGGATTGAATCACTAAAACAACGTCACGCCGAAGTTGAAGAGCTCCTTCACGAAGAAGAAACCAGACCCGCAAAGGACGAAGCCACAATCAGCAAACTCAAGAAAGAAAAACTAACTCTTAAAGACGAGATTACACGTCTTGAATCAAAAGCAGCATAAAAAGCTGTCTCTAACAGCAAAAGGCCGGAGCAAGCTCCGGCCTTTTTCGTTTGTATAGCCCACCCAGCATAAAACGGGAAAACCATATTGCAGTTTCTTTCGAAACATGTGAAAAAAGCCGTATTTGTTATACGATGAATCACGGTTCCCATGCGGCTTTTATCAACATTACTTTCTCTTATTTTTGCAGCCCTATTGGTTGTCTTCGTCACACATAATACACAGACCGCAAGCTTAAATTTCTGGCCCTTTGCCATTGAAATTTCTATGCCCCAAGCTCTTATGGCGCTGATCTTCTTTGCCTTAGGCACCTTGTTCGGCGGATTCATGGCGTTACCCCGCTTATGGCGTGGCACATGGGAAAAACATAAGCTCACCAAAGAAATCGCACGCTTAAACAAGACCAACAATCAAGACTCTGGAAAGGACACCCTATGACAAACAGCCCCGTATTTTGCGCCCTTGATACTGCTGATACAGAACATGCGATGGAGCTTGCCCGTAAGCTGAAAGGCAACATCGCGGGCCTTAAAATCGGTCTTGAATATTTTATGGCAAACGGCCCGCTTAGCTTCCGCTCTTTTGCTGAGCTAGGGATGCCGATCTTTCTCGACGTCAAACTGCACGACATCCCTAACACAGTGAAAGGAGCCATAACATCTTTGCTGCCGCTCGAGCCTGATTTTATCACCATTCATACCTCTGGCGGTCCTGCCATGATGAAAGCCGCTGCTCAAGCCGCCGCTCAAGCCAAAGGCAAACGGCCTAAATTACTCGGCGTTACAGTACTGACAAGTCTGGACAGCGACGATCTGGCCAAAGTCGGCCAAGATACGGACTCCACCGCACAAGCCAAACGGCTGGCTCTTTTAGCCAAAGAAAGCGGCCTTGATGGAATTATTTGTTCTCCCGCAGAGGCTAAAACCTTACGCGAAGCCTGTGGGCCTGATTTTATTCTTATGGTGCCGGGGATACGCCCCTCTTGGGCCGCAACAGGAGACCAAAAACGGATTACCACACCTAAAGACGCTATAGAGGCAGGCGCGACCTATCTTGTTATTGGACGGCCCATTACTGGCGCTGAAGACCCCGTTGAGGCCGCCCAAAAAATCGCAGAAGAGTTGGAAGGTTAACCCCTCCGCCCCTTGTTATTCTTTGGTTCATTGTAAGGGTTGTCGCTCTTTTTCAAAATCCAGCGGATAGGCACGCCGTAAAAGCCAAAGGTCTTACGCAACCCGTTCGTCAGATAGCGCGTGTAACTTTCCGGCAAATCAGCCAGCTTATTCCCAGACAAAACAAAAGTCGGCGGACGGCTTTTCATTTGCGTGATAAAGCGAGGCTTCACACGCCGCCCCGCAACAATCGGCGGCGGATGACTGGCAACCATAGATTCGAACCAGCGATTGAGCTGCCCTGTCGAGACGCGCTTGTTCCATAGCTCATAAATATCGCCAACAGCTTTCATCAGCTTATCAAGGTTTCTCTGCTTCAATGCCGAGATCGGCACAAAAGGCACTCCCGCAAGCTGTGCTAAAGAAGCCTCAACCTTGGCTTCAATCATTTTCAAAGTTTCATCACGATGTTTGACGGCATCCCATTTATTGACCGCAATAATAAGCGCACGCCCTTCTTCGGCAACATGTTGCGCAATCGTATAATCTTGCTTATCAAACGGCTTATCGGCATCCAAAACCAAGATCACAACATGCGCCAGACGAATAGCGCGCAACGCCTCTTTCACGGACGCTTTCTCAAGCCGCTCATCAATCCTTGCGCGCTTACGCATTCCGGCTGTATCAACGAGCCTGATAGGCCGTCCTTCATGCTCCCAATGCACATGGATAGCATCACGCGTCAGTCCAGCCTCTGGACCCGTCAGCATCCGGTCCTCACCGATAAGCGCATTAATCAGGGTCGATTTTCCTGCATTGGGCCGCCCAACGATCGCAATGTTTAAAGACTTTTCGGCCTCTTCATCTTCGTCCGCTTCAGGCACCAAAGCCTCATCAGGCGCGTAATTTTTCAAGGCCTCATAAAGCTCGCTTAGATTCTCGCCATGCTTGGCGGATAGAGCAATAATATGATCGAAGCCAAGAACTAGAACCTCATGATAGCCCACAGGCAGCTTTGGCCCTTCACACTTATTGACGAGCACAATAACAGGCCGTCCCGTCTTACGAACCTCTTGCGCAACCGTCTTATCCTCATCGGTCAGACCAATCTGTCCGTCCACCATCAGCAACAGGACATCCGAACGCGCCAAAGCCGTTGCGGTCCGCTCAGCCATACGCGCAGCAAGACTCCCCTTAGGACGAGCATGCTCAAGCCCAGCCGTATCATAGAGCACAAAGTGCATATCAAAGAGCGTTCCCTCGCCCTCGCGCCAGTCGCGAGTCACCCCTGGCTGATCATCAATGATCGCCATAGCCTTACCTATAAGGCGGTTAAAGAGCGTGGACTTACCAACATTAGGGCGCCCAACAATAGCTATAGAAAACGGATTCATCGTGAATAGATAGCCTTTAGAGCCCTAAAAAACAATCGCTTTTCATTTCTTTTCATTGCCTAGACAGGGTTAACAGCATAAGTTAAAAAAAATAAAGGGAGACTCTCCATCCCATGAATGCACAAAAACTCACATTAGGTCCGCTGGTCTATAACTGGCAACCAGAAACGCGCCGCGACTTTTACTTTCGGATCGCAGATGAGGCCCCTTTAGA
>JBFXDW010000143.1:0-2899 GCA_050180745.1 Bdellovibrionales bacterium
GCCAGTTCGATCAAATCCTGCCGACTTTCGGCATCAAGGAATCCCGCGCAAATCATCTTCCCACAAGAATCCTTCTCGGATTCCGCGTCAAGCTCTTTTTCGGGTTCTCTGGGAGTCAGGGTATACACTTATTTGTCAGGCGATAGAGCTGTTTCTCAAGCAATATGATTATGAGGTCGCGTTGCTTACGCAAGCTTCTGATGTGCTGCCTTTTGTTTTTTCTCATAAGGGAGAGTTGGATGCTATAATTCTTGATCGTGAGCTTCCTGATATTAACGGTCTTGATCTTGCTAAAGAACTTCAGAACAATAATGATACCAAGAAAATACCTATCATTATGCAAACTGGTTCTGATCAACCAGAGGAAATACGGGAAGGGATTGAAGCTGGTGTTTATTATTATCTTTCTAAGCCACTAAATACTGATGTGCTTCAATCCATTTTGGATGCAGCGGTCAAAGAAAGTATTCGTCGTCGTTCTTTGGCTCAGGAACTCACGCGCTTTGGTGCCAGCTTCTCTCTTATTGAGGTCTGTAACTTTAAATACAGAACATTAGAGGAAGCAGAAGCATTATCGGCCTTTCTGGCCAACTGTTATCCAGAGCGGGATAGGGTTGTTTCTGGTATAGCAGCGCTTCTTATTAATGCTGTTGAGCACGGTATATGTGCAATTGGATATGGGTTAAAGGGAACTCTGGTAAACGCATCTCGTCTTAATGAGGAGATCAATAAACGCCTCTCTTTGTCAAAGAACAGAAACCAATATGTGGATGTTACTTATCGTCGAGATGAAGGCGAATTATATCTGAATATTCGCGATCCTGGGGAAGGATTCGATTGGAAAAAATATATTCAAATTGATCCATCTCGTTCTCTTGATAATCATGGGCGAGGCATAGCTTTGGCGGCTTCAGTGTCTTTTGATAGAATTCTCTATAACGACAAGGGGAACGAGGTGACAGCCTATGTCCGCTTAGAAAAACCATTGGATTGGTAGGATATCTTATGACTATTCCTCAAAACCTTCTTTCTCTTTCTCTTTGTCTTTCCTTTTTCTTGATTGCCTGTGCGCAGTCATATGTGTCTCCTGATATTAATGCGCCAGAGTCATGGTCATTCTCTGGAGAAGATGCTTATCTCTCTCATGTCAAAGCGGAGGGTTTAGATTTCTTCTGGTGGCATCAGTTTAATGATGTTCATTTGAACGAGATTGTAGGCAAAGCTCTAGAAAATAATCACGATCTAAAAATTGCACAGGCACGAATTCAGGAGGCCACGGCATCGGCTTCTTATCCTTCGTTGTTGCCAACATTTTCTGTGACGGGTAATGTGAGTAGACAAGGTGGGCAATCCAGTCTTGCTGGATTGGATCGACCTAACAATCTGTCCTCTGTTGGTGTTTTGGCGGCTTGGGATTTGGACTTGAATGGCCGTCTTCGTCATGAGGATGCGGCGCGTGATGCAATCGTTAATCGTGTTCGAGCAGAGTATGATCAAACATTCTTGAATTTAATAACGCAGGTGGCCCAAACTTATTTGGATGTGCGTTATTTTCAGAATCTTCTGTTTCTGATTGAAAAGAATGTTGAGGTTCAAAAAGAGACGGTTCGAGTTACGAGTCTTCAAGAATCAGCAGGCGCTGTTGGAAAACTTGATAGTACGCGCGCAAAGGCTCAGTTGCTTCATACACAAGCAAGGATCCCTACTGTAAAATCTTCGCTTGCAAAAGCCTTTCACCGGCTGAGTGTTCTCGTTGCAGAGCCTCCTCAATATATGAAAAAGGAACTTGATACAAAAAAAGAACTACCTGTTGTGGCCGCCCCCCTTTTTCTTGATAAACCTGTTCATATTCTTCGCTGTCGGCCGGATATCAAAGCGGCAGAATTTCTTTTTCAGGAGGCTTTTGAGAACAAAAATGTTCGTTTGGCTGAGATTTTTCCGAACATATCCTTGTCTGGATTTTTTGGCATAGGACGTTCAGCTATTTATGGAGCTTCTGTGCCGTGGAGCTTTGGGGCTAATATTCTTGGCAATCTTCTTGATTTTGGCCGGATCGAAAGTCAAATTGACGTTGCAGAGGCCCAGAAACAACAGTCCTTTCTTGCTTTCCAAAGAACTATTCTTCTTGCTATGGAGGATGTTGAGAATAATCTCATATCTTATTCTACTGAGAAAGAAGCCTATAAGAAGTATGAAGAAGAAATTTTACATAGGCGTAAGGCTCTGGAGATTGCGCGCTTGCAATTTAAGGCTGGTGGAGTTGATTTTCTTAATGTGTTGAACGAGGAAGAGCGGCTTCTTGACGCAGAGGTTGCTGAGCTTGGGGCTCGTTACCGTTCTGTTTATACGATGATGTCGCTGTATAGGTCCTTTGGGCTTCCCGCGCTTGCAGATAGGCAGGGGGCTGCTTGTCAATAAGGGGCAGGACGTTTTAGGCGCTGAATAGGTTTAAGATAAAGTGGTGGGTGTAACAGGGATTGAACCTGTGACCCCTACCATGTCAAGGTAGTGCTCTCCCGCTGAGCTATACACCCACTCTCGAAAGGCCGCTATTCTCTAGGCTTTTTAGTGCTGTCTTGGAAATAGAGCTTCCGTGGAGCGCCTGTTTAGCACTAACTTGTTCAGAAGGCAACTCGTCTTCTGCCAATATGCTTGTTAACCATATATTGTTGGCGGTTGATCTGTGTTCCTGCAATCATTAAAAAGTCAAATCTTTCGTTGACAAGAGGCTGAGAATCCGGCAAAAACGCCCTTTCTACGGCCCGTTTTTCACGGATCGTAGGGGGAGGTTTATGGCTTCCGTGTCCATTTAATGTATAGAAAATAGGTTTTGAGAGATGTTCGCAGTCGTAAAAACTGGTGGCAAGCAATATAAAGTTGCTCAAGATGATGTGATTCA
>JBFXDW010000144.1:0-2669 GCA_050180745.1 Bdellovibrionales bacterium
GTGAGGCCTTCTTGATTATCTCTTTCCTTTAAGGATCTATGGCTATGACCTTTTTTGGTTCCCATCCCGTTGAAATTGCTTCAAATCTTGTTCCTATGGTGATAGAGCAAACCTCGCGTGGGGAACGTTCTTATGATATTTATTCGCGCCTTTTGAAGGAGCGAATCATTTTCCTTATGGGGCAGGTCGAAGATTATATGGCGACACTGGTTTGTGCTCAGCTTTTGTTCCTTGAGTCTGAAAATCCAGAGAAGGAAATTTCCCTTTACATCAATTCGCCAGGTGGTGTCGTGACGGCAGGGATGGCTATTTACGATACGATGCAGTATATTCGCTGCCCCGTTTCGACCGTGTGCATTGGGCAGGCTTGCTCGATGGGGTCTTTGTTGCTGACAGCTGGGGAAAAGGGCAAGCGCTATGCGTTGCCTAACAGCCGGATCATGATCCATCAACCTTCGGGAGGAGCGCAAGGGCAGGCTACGGATATTGAGATTCAGGCGCGGGAGATTCTGAAGTTGCGGGAGCGCTTGAACGAAGTTTATGTCCAGCACACAGGGCAACCGTTAGAGAAAATCGCAGCGGCTGTTGAGCGTGATAACTTTATGTCTGCGGAAGAAGCTAAGAATTTTGGCCTTATCGATGAAGTGGTTGATAAGAGGCCTGCTTCGGATAAAAATGGGGCTAAGGAAGATTAAGTTTTGAGTAATGAAAACTGCCTAGTTTAGGTTTGTTTTAGGGGGATACGTCTAATGGCGAAAAGTGACGACACAAAAAATACGCTTTATTGCTCGTTCTGTGGGAAGAGCCAGCATGAGGTCCGGAAGTTAATTGCGGGGCCAACGGTGTTTATTTGTGATGAATGCGTGGAGCTTTGCACGGATATCATTCGTGAGGAAAGCAAAACGACGCTTGTGAAATCTGGCGATGGCGTGCCTGCGCCGCGTGAAATCAATGCGGTTTTGGATGATTATGTGATTGGGCAGGAACGGGCAAAGCGAGTTTTGTCGGTGGCGGTGCATAATCATTATAAGCGGCTGGCTCATAGTGCGCGGAGTAGTGATGTAGAGCTTTCCAAGTCTAACATTCTTTTGGTTGGTCCAACGGGCTGTGGTAAAACGCTGTTGGCGCAAACGCTGGCGCGGATCATTGATGTGCCTTTTACAATGGCGGATGCTACAACTTTGACCGAAGCTGGTTATGTTGGCGAAGATGTTGAGAACATCATCCTGAAATTGCTGCAGGCAGCCGATTATAATGTTGAGCGTGCACAGCGCGGGATCGTTTATATTGATGAGATCGACAAGATCAGTCGGAAATCAGACAATCCTTCGATTACGCGCGATGTGTCAGGTGAGGGTGTTCAACAAGCTCTGCTGAAAATCATGGAAGGCACTGTTGCGGCTGTGCCTCCGCAAGGGGGGCGCAAGCATCCTCAGCAAGAATTCCTGCAAGTTGATACGACTAACATTCTGTTTATCTGTGGCGGTGCCTTTGCGGGTCTTGATAAAATTATCTCGGCGCGGGGCAGAGGCTCTTCGATTGGGTTTGGCGCGGATGTGCGTGGCCCTGATGAGCGCGGGGTTGGTGAGGTCTTGCATGATGTCGAGCCTGAGGATTTGCTGAAATTCGGTCTTATCCCTGAATTTATTGGCCGTCTTCCAGTGGTTGCAACTCTATCTGATCTTGACGAGTCAGCACTGATTGAGATTTTGACGCAGCCTAAGAACGCGCTTGTGAAACAATATGAGCGTCTGTTCGATATGGAAAGTATCGGTCTTGATGTAACGCCTGATGGCTTAACCGCAATTGCACAAAAGGCTATTGCGCGTAAGACGGGGGCGCGGGGTCTGCGTTCAATCATGGAAGGTGTTCTTCTTGATTGTATGTTTGATCTGCCTGGCTCAGAGGATGTTGAGAAGGTAGTCATTAACCGTGAGGTTGTTCAGGGCGATGCAAAGCCCATCATCGTTCATGGCCGTAAGAAGGGTGAAAAGAAGGTTGCTGAGGCAAGCGCTTAACAGGCGACAGAGGACAGATAGACTTCCTGTTTCTTTCTCTCTCAACCCTTAACACGCCATCATTCCGGACAAGCGCCCGAAGGGCGTGAAAGTCTGGAATGATGAAATTTTTTTAAAAATGAGGGGAGAAAGAAAGAGGAAGACTTCCTCGACCCTCTACCCTTTCTGTCTGCTCTTGAATTCTTATCTCTTCATTCCCATATATCTTTCTTCATAGATGCTTTTTGCTGTTTTTTTTCTGCTGAATCAGGCATTCTATTGGGAATAATTCGTTCGTATAAAAAGGACTATTTGCAACATGGTTGTGTCTGCACCGACTGCTGGGCTTTATCCTATCCTTCCTCTCCGTGACATTGTGGTTTTTCCCCATATGATCGTGCCTTTGTTCGTGGGGCGGGATAAATCCGTGCGCGCGCTTGAGGATGTGATGAATGAGGATAAGCATATCCTCTTGTTAACACAGCGTGAATCGACGACAGATGATCCTAAGATTAATGATCTTTATGAGTTCGGCACGATTGGCAGTGTGCTACAGCTTTTAAAACTTCCCGATGGGACGGTTAAAGTGCTGGTCGAAGGTGGCGGGCGCGCGAAGGTTAAAAACTTTACTGACAATGAGCCCTTCTTTCAGGCTTATGCAGAGCCTGTTCC
>JBFXDW010000145.1:0-2650 GCA_050180745.1 Bdellovibrionales bacterium
ACTGGGCACATGAGCCAACCTATGCTTCGTTACGAACAGGCAGCATTGTCGGAGAGCATGAGGTTATGTTTGCAGGCAAGGGAGAGACGATTACCATCACGCACAGCGTCACAGACCGCCGCGTTTTTGCACAAGGGGCCCTCACCGCCGCGCTATGGCTGGCCCAACAACCCGCTGGTTTTTACAGCTTGCATGATATGGTAAAATAGAAAACGCTTTGTTTCTGATCGCGCTGTTGATACGCTCTTTCGCATGTTCCGTTTTTTCCTGATCATTCTTTTAACTTTATCTCTTGTGATCCAGCCAGCTCTGGCTCAAGAGGAAATGACGCTCATCCGTGACGCGGAAATAGAGCATTATCTCCATGATCTCAGCGCTCCTATTTTTCGTGCGGCCAAACTAAACCCAGACAATGTTGACCTCGTCCTTGTCCAAAACCAAACACTCAACGCCTTTGTTGCGGGTGGGCAGAATATTTTCTTTTTCACAGGACTTCTTACAACCACAGAAACACCAGAACAACTCCAAGGAGTCATCGCTCACGAAACAGGCCACATCGCAGGTGGCGATCTTATTCGCGGCACAAAAGCGATGGAGAATGCCTCACGGCAAGTCATCCTCGGCATGATTGCTGCTGTTCTGGCAGGCGTTGCCTCGGGACGAGGTGACGTGGCTGTGGGCGCCATAGGCGGCGCTCAGTCCGTTGCCGAGCAAACCTATCTCAGCTACTCCCGTGAGCAAGAATCCGCAGCCGACGCAGCCGCTCTTCGTTTTTTGGATATGATTGGCCAAAGCGCGGATGGCTTTTTATCATTCATGAAAACGCTCGCTGGCCAAGAATATATCCCTGAGGAGCAACGCATCGCCTATGCCCGCACCCATCCTCTCTCACAAGAGAGGATCGATAATATCGAGCATCACATCAACACAACAAAAAACAAAAAGAAAACGCTTCCCGCCCAATTCGCACAACAGCACCTGCGCATGAAGGCCAAGCTTATGGGCTACCTAAATCCGGAAACAGCTCTGTTACGTTATACGGACCTTGATCCGCGTGTCGAGGCTCGTTACGCGCGCGCGATCGCTCTTTACAGGAAAAGCGAAACGCCACGAGCCCTCACCTTGGTCGAAAGTCTTTTAAAAGACGAACCAGACAATCCTTTTTTTCATGAATTAAAAGGACAGATTCTTTTTGAGAATGGCCACACAGAACAAGCCGTCCAAGCCTATCAGCGCACCATAGAACTGCTGCCTGACTCAGCCTTGCTGTGCAGTGCATATGCGCATGCCATGCTAGAGACCAACAACCCGAACTATCTTGACGAAACCATCAAGCAACTCAGCCATTCTATTCAAAAGGAGCCAGACAGTCCCCAGAACTGGCGCTTCCTTGCCACAGCATGGCACAGGCGTTATGAGGAAAAGAAAGACGATCTTTATAAAGGTCTCGTGTTATATGCACGCGCCGAAGAGTCACTGGCTCTAGGCCAAAACGAAGCCGCTAACCGCTATGCCGAAGAAGCGGCTCAGATCTTGCCAAAAAAATCGCCCTATTGGCTGCGTACACAGGACATCAAGATAAATACAGATAAAGACAAGGATAAGGATGAAAAAGAAACGCCATCCAAAGACAGATAAAATTTTATTCTTTTCATCCATCTTCCAAATAGTTTCATCAATTACTTTCATGGTTTTTTTGATATTTTCTTCAAAAAAGCCGCAAATTCAGGCCGTTTTTAAATGTTGCTTAAGACCGAAATGATAGTGTGAGGCATGTATTAAACAGAAGATGAGAGGTCAGCATGATGACCAACGACACATATCAAAGCATGTCGCTTAGCGAAACAGAGATGAAAAATCTCATCCGCAATACGCTGATGGTGGCCGGTCAGGAAATGGGCGCAACAGGCGAGCATTGGCCTGTTATCCAAAGCACCATCACCGACATCATGCGCGACTGGGAACAGCTTGAGATCGAACGCGCCGTCCATGCGGAAATGAAATCGCATCTTTACGTGCAGCTTCAAAAAATGAAAGAGATTCTCAAGACCTGCACCCCAGAAGTTCGCGCGGATGTTGCGCCTCAGATTATTGAACTTGAAGAAGTTTATAACGCCTTTTTTGAAGACGTCAAAGAAGACATTATTTATCTGGCAGATGAAGAAGACGACCTTTACCTCGCCGCAGATGAAAATATCCCGCTGCATATACGCCGCGCCGAAGCCATTATAGATACGTTAGACGAGGAGGAATAATATGTCTGATTTTGGATTTACGAAAGCTATTGCCCGTCACCCCCACCAACAAATGGCGGCTCTGGATGTGCATGCGTTTGGACAACAAATGCTGCCTATTCTTGATCAAATCAACAAGCATCCAGAATTCAAAGAGCCCGCTAATGAATCTAAGGGCATCGTCTTAGCCGGGTTGCCTCAAGCAAGAAAAGATTCTGGCTTACACCCCCACCACCCCAAGATGCGTGCCTTTACAGTGAAAGAAACAGCAAGGCTGGAGATGTAACCTTCCCTACCCCTGCTTACGGATGAATCCGACGCTGCCAACCTCGTCCAGAATTTTGCTCTCTTCGGCAGCCTCCTTTTGACGCTCTTTCAGAAGGCGCTGCTCTTCGGCAATCTCATAACGCTTTTGC